>DASYFN010000009.1:0-94054 GCA_036498385.1 Klebsiella sp. | reverse complement strand
CCGGTGGTGGCGGGCGCAGCAATGGCGCTCTCTTCGATTACCGTGGTAAGCAACGCCAACCGTCTGCTGCGCTTTAAGCCGAAAGAGTAGATGTTGCATCCCATACGCGCTAGCATGAAAGCTTCACTTCATGGAGCACGTATGGGCCTGTTAGACCGAATAAAAATGCTGTGGCAAGCCGCCGTCGGCTCGTCTTATTCCTGGCCCGCGCTGGATATCACGCTTCCCGGCGAGCGCTATCTTCACCTGGTCGGCAGTATTCATATGGGCACCCGCAATATGTCGCCGCCGCCCGCCCGTCTGTTAAAAAAGCTCCGCCAGTCTGATGCCCTGATTGTAGAAGCGGATATTACCGGCAGCGAAACCCCGTTCAGCAACCTTCCCTCTTACCCGCCGCTGGCGGAACGCCTGAGCACATCCCAGCTTGCTGAACTGGCAGAACGGGTGGAAGAAATGGGCCTGTCTATCACGCTGTTCGACAGTCAGCCGCTGTGGCAAGTGGCGATAGTATTGCAGGCCACTCAGGCACAAAAGCTGGGACTAAGGGCGGATTACGGCATCGATTATCAACTGCTAATGGCGGCACGTGAGAACAATATTCGGGTGATGGAACTGGAGGGGGCCGACAACCAGATTGCGCTGCTGCGGGATCTTCCTGACGGCGGGCTGGCGCTGCTGGAGGATACATTGACCCACTGGCGCACGAATGCACGTCTGCTACAGGTGATGATCGGCTGGTGGCTGGAGCAGCCGCCGTCAAAAGGTGCAACCTCGCTGCCGGCGACCTTTAGCCAGTCGTTGTATGACGTGCTGATGCTCCAGCGCAACCTTGCCTGGCGTGAAACGCTGCTGGCGCTGCCCCCGGGACGCTACGTGGTTGCCGTAGGGGCGCTACATTTATACGGGGAAGGGAATCTGCCGGATATGTTAATGTAAAAAAATGGCCAATATTTCTATTGGCCCGTCAAAGAGGAATTTCATCATTATTATTATTCCGGGGTTTGCACTCCGGATCTTTTGATTGTCGCTCAAAGTGGTCATCACTGCCAATACTATTGCGCAAGATGATACTATTTTTTAGACAAGCGTCAGGCGTATGCTTATGTCACATGAAATCGGTTGGTAAGAAGGATAACGATGACTCCCGCCGTGAAATTACTCGAAAAAAATAAAATAACTTTTAAGATCCACAGCTACGATCACGATCCGAACGAAACCAGTTTTGGCGATGAGGTGGTGCGTAAACTGGGACTCAACGCCGCCCAGGTCTATAAGACGCTGCTGGTAGCCGTTAACGGCGACATGAAACAGCTGGCCGTCGCGGTGACCCCGGTTGCAGATCAGTTGGATTTGAAAAAAACGGCAAAAGCCTTAGGTGCAAAGAAAGTGGATATGGCAGATCCGATGGTCGCGCAGCGGGTCACCGGTTACCTGGTAGGCGGTATCAGCCCGCTTGGGCAGAAAAAACGTCTGCCGACGGTGATTGATGCTCCGGCCCAGGAGTTTGCCACCATTTATATTTCCGGCGGCAAACGCGGACTGGATATTGAGCTGGCGGCCAGCGATCTGGCGAAGATCCTTGAGGCAAAATTCGCCGATATCGCGCGGCGCGATTAATTCCCGGTTTTTCATCAGAGGACAATCCCGAAGACGGCGCTTAACGCACCTTGTCCGGTTACTATCCCAAAACCGCTCCGACCCGTAGCCCCGGTAAGCGCAGCGCGACCGGGGAAAGCCCAGCGTCGTATTTAAATGCCGGAACATTCCCGGGTTGCGGCTGACGCCTTACCCGGGCTACCCATCCCAAAACCACTCAGACCCGTAGCCCCGACCGGGGAAGTGTTCAAACGTTACTGCCAGCTTACCTCGCCTTTCGGTTCATAGGCCGCCGCATCCAGCGGCGAGTTTTTCTGGATATATTCTTTCAGTACCTCGGCATCGATAAAGCCGGTATTCACATAACCAGGCCTGGTATTGATATGCGGATAGCCGTCGCCGCCAGAGGCATTAAAGCTCAGCGTTGCCATACGGTAAGTCTTTGCCGGATCTACCGGTTCGCCTTTGATTGTCAAATCGTTAAGCTTGCCGTCTTTGGCAACAAAACCGACGTTAGCAAACTGCGGATAGGCACCAGAGTCTGGCTTCATCTGTGCCACGGCGGTCAGATATTCAGTCACTTCCTTACCGCTCATATCGACATACACCAGCACGTTACCAAAGGGTTGCACCTTCATCACGTCTTTATAGGTGATATCGCCCGCTTCAATCGAATCACGTATCCCGCCGCCGCTCATCACCGCAAAATCGGCATTACTACGCGCCATTTGTGCCGCCAGCAGCAGACGCGCCAGATTGGTTTGTACAAAACGCACTTTGCTGCGATCGCCCTCCAGATGCGCGTTCACGCTACCGATTTTCACCTGTAGCTGCGCTTTGCCTTTATTCTGGAACGGCGTCAGCAGAGAGAGCATCTGTGGGTTTTCGGCGATTTGCGGCGTATAGAGCACGCGCTCGCTCTCACCGTTGTCGTAAGTGACCTTTTTCTTCAGATTGACCGGGATCAGCTGATAGTGCACCAGCTTCATTTCGCCGTTACGGAATTCGAAGTCAGCGCGGCCAACATATTTACCCCACTCATGGGCCTGCACAATCCAGATACCGTTCTGCTTGTCCGGCGCGCACGGGCTGCCTGGGACATAATCCACCTGTTTTTTATTCTCAGACGCCATGCATACCGGGTCCTGGGAGTGGCCACCGACGATCATCGCCAGCGATCCTGTAGGCAGACTGCGCGCCATCTCAACGTCGCCCGGCGCATTAGAGCCGTGAGCGCCATTATCATAATGACCCATATGGGTGGTGGCCAGAATCACATCCGGTTTTGCGTTCTGCTGCAGCTCCTGGATAACGAGTTTGGCCTCTTCCGCTGGCTTACGGAACTCAATATCCGTAAAGAACTCAGGATTGCCAATTTTAGCCGTATCGTCGGTAGTCAGGCCGATAACGGCAATATTCAGCCCGCCGCGTTTGAACAACGCCCACGGCTTAAACAGGCGCTCACCAGTGCTTTTCTGGTAAATATTGGCGGAGAGGAACGGAAATTTCGCCCATTTTTCCTGCTGACGCAGTACGCTAAGTGGATTATCAAACTCATGATTGCCCACCGCCATCGCGTCGTAGCCAATCAGATTCATCCCGCGAAAATCGGGCTCGGCGTCCTGTAAATCGGATTCTGGCACACCGGTGTTAATATCGCCACCGGATAACAGCAGCACGCTGCCGCCCTCTGCCGCAACCTCTTTGCGGATACCATCCACCAGCGTTTTTTGTGCTGACAACCCATATTCGCCGTAATCGCTACGCCAGAAGTGGCCATGGTGATCGTTAGTGTGCAGGATGGTGATTTTGTAGGTTTTATCCTGCTCATAAGCCTGTGCTGACAGGCTTCCCAGCGACAATGCAGTGAATAGCGCCAGCGCAACGCCTCGCTTCATAAAGTGCATATTTCTCTCCCTGACGAAGTAACAAGTGCCGAAAGTATAGCGAGTTAGCGGATTAGGCCAATATGTTTTCAAAATTGCGACTTCCTTCAAACCTTAGTGACAGGTATGTTAGGCAGATAATAATTCCACCTGCATCCTCCATAAAAAAATACTTAAGCGAACCTATGGCAATGAATCAGACCGCACAACCCTTATCCGGCCCTGCTGCTGCGCCGCAAAAAGCACGCACCTCGTTTCGCATTCTCGGAGCCATCAGTCTCTCTCATTTGCTAAACGATATGATCCAATCGCTTATTCTGGCTATCTACCCGTTGCTGCAGGCCGAGTTCTCTCTGACCTTTGTGCAGATCGGGATGATCACCCTCACCTTCCAGCTGGCCTCATCACTACTACAGCCCGTCGTCGGCTACCTGACCGACAAACACCCGATGCCGTGGTCACTGCCGATAGGAATGTGCTTTACCTTGAGTGGTCTGGTGCTGCTGGCGATATCCGGGAGCTTTGGGATGGTTTTGCTGGCTGCCGCACTGGTCGGTACCGGGTCTTCGGTCTTTCACCCAGAGTCTTCACGCGTTGCGCGCATGGCCTCCGGTGGACGCCATGGCCTGGCGCAGTCGATATTCCAGGTCGGCGGCAACTTTGGCAGCTCGTTAGGCCCGCTGCTTGCGGCGCTTATTATCGCCCCATACGGCAAAGGTAATGTTGGCTGGTTTGTCCTGGCGGCGCTGCTGGCTATCGTCGTACTGGCGCAAATCAGCCGTTGGTATGCCGCCCAGCACCGAATGAACAAAGGTAAACCAAAAGTGGCTATTGTTAATCCGCTGCCGAAAAACAAAGTCATCCTGGCGGTTAGTATTCTGTTAATGCTGATTTTCTCAAAATACTTCTATATGACGAGCATCAGCAGCTATTACACCTTTTATCTGATACAAAAGTTTGGATTATCGGTGCAAAATGCCCAGCTTCATTTGTTTGCTTTTCTTTTTGCAGTAGCGGCAGGAACGTTGATTGGCGGGCCTCTTGGCGATAAGATCGGGCGTAAATATGTTATTTGGGGTTCTATTCTTGGTGTAGCGCCATTTACCCTTATTTTACCCTATGTATCGCTGGCATGGACCGGTATTTTAACGGTGATTATTGGTTTTATTCTCGCATCAGCCTTTTCCGCTATTCTTGTCTATGCTCAGGAGCTGTTACCGGGACGAATCGGCATGGTTTCTGGTTTGTTCTTCGGTTTCGCTTTTGGCATGGGTGGCCTTGGAGCCGCTGTACTGGGGCTGTTAGCTGACCATACCAGTATCGAACTGGTCTACAAAATCTGTGCTTTCCTGCCTCTTCTCGGCGTCCTGACGATATTCCTCCCTGACAACCACCAAAAGTCCTGATTATCCGGCAGCTAAAGTGTAACTTTGGCTGCCTTAACCCCTTACTCCATCAGTATTACCCCACATAACCTGCTGCCATTTCACGGTCCGTGCTTTTTTGTGTGTCAACTCCCTTTTTCTGCAAAAATCAACAATTATTCATAAACAAAACCACTGAAATTGTCATAAACTATCATTCGCTTTTTTGGTTTTTCTGCCGAAATGGATCAGCTCACCACAGCAAGGAGACGGAATGCACCACGCAACACCGCTAATCACCACCATTGTCGGCGGCCTTGTGCTCGCCTTTATTCTCGGCATGATTGCCAATAAGCTACGTATTTCTCCTTTGGTGGGATATCTATTAGCGGGCGTGCTGGCCGGACCTTTTACCCCTGGTTTCGTTGCTGATACTAAGCTGGCGCCGGAACTGGCCGAGCTTGGCGTGATCCTGCTGATGTTCGGCGTGGGTCTGCATTTCTCCTTAAAAGATTTGATGGCGGTCAAGGCCATCGCTATTCCGGGGGCTATCGCCCAGATCGCCGTGGCGACGCTGTTGGGTATGGCGCTCTCTGCCATGCTGGGCTGGTCGTTAATGACCGGTATCGTTTTTGGTCTGTGTCTTTCTACCGCCAGTACCGTGGTGCTGCTGCGCGCGCTGGAAGAACGACAGCTTATTGATAGCCAGCGGGGACAAATCGCCATCGGCTGGCTGATTGTTGAAGATCTGGTGATGGTGCTGACGCTGGTCCTGCTACCCGCGGTCGCCGGCATGGCGGAGAAAGGCAACATTGGTCTGGCTTCCCTGGCACTCGATATGGGCATTACCATTGGCAAAGTCGTCGCCTTTATTGCCATTATGATGCTGGTAGGCCGCCGCCTTGTGCCGTGGATTATGTCACGCAGCGCGGCAACCGGTTCGCGTGAGCTGTTTACGCTGTCGGTACTGGCGTTAGCGCTCGGCATCGCCTTCGGTGCGGTTGAGCTGTTTGACGTCTCCTTCGCCCTGGGGGCCTTCTTTGCCGGTATGGTGCTCAATGAATCCGAGCTCAGCCACCGCGCAGCCCACGATACGCTGCCGTTGCGCGACGCGTTCGCCGTGCTGTTCTTTGTCTCCGTGGGAATGTTGTTTGACCCGATGATCCTGCTTGAGCAACCGCTGGCGGTGCTGGCGACGCTGGCAATCATTATTTTCGGTAAATCGGCTGCCGCTTTCTTCCTGGTGCGGATGTTTGGTCACTCGCCGCGCACCGCGCTGACGATTGCCGCCAGTCTTGCGCAAATCGGTGAATTCGCCTTTATTCTCGCCGGACTGGGAATGGCGCTGGATCTGCTGCCGCAGGCCGGGCAGAACCTGGTACTTGCCGGAGCCATTATCTCTATCATGCTCAACCCGATCCTGTTTACCCTGCTGGAAAAATATCTCGAGAAAACTGAGACGCTGGATGAACAGACTCTGGAAGAGGTGCTTGAAGAAGAGAAACAGATCCCTGTCGATATCTGTAACCATGCGTTGCTGGTGGGTTTCGGTCGCGTCGGGAGCCTGCTCGGTGAAAAACTGATGGCGCAGGGCGTGCCGCTAGTGGTTATCGAAACCTCGCGTACCCGCGTTGACGAACTGCGCGCACGCGGTATTCGCGCGGTATTAGGCAACGCCGCCAATGAAGAGATTATGAATCTGGCGCATCTGGACTGCGCCCGCTGGCTGCTGCTGACCATCCCTAACGGCTATGAAGCCGGGGAAATCGTGGCTTCCGCGCGCGAGAAGTGCCCGAATATCGAGATCATCGCGCGCGCCCACTACGACGATGAAGTGGAGTATATCGTTGAACGCGGCGCCAACCAGGTGGTGATGGGCGAGCGGGAAATCGCCCGGGCAATGCTGCAACTGCTCGAAACGCCGCCAGCAGGCGAGCTTATTACCGGTTAATGCTTCCGGCCCCGACTTCTCGGGGCCGGCTTTACTTACCGGCTTAGCGATCCCAGTAAGCCTCTTCCAGGCTATCTTCACGCTCCGGCAGGCCGCGGGTCAGACGCGGCGAGTGCTGGTTCAGCACCTGATAGCTCACGCGGTTAGCGTATTTACACACCTGCGCCAGCGAGGAATAGGTCAGCCACTTGCACTTGTGCTTGCTGGAGTTCGGCACGTTGTTGCGATGATAGTTATTGGCAGTGATATCGTGCAGCAGCGCCGCCAGCGCGCCGTCGCCCGCGCCGTTGGTATTCATGATCTTCTCCGGTCCGCCCATATACGGTGCAATATGTGAATAAATACGCAGTGGATTTTTGCAATCCTGATGGCGCATCGCGCGGCTGAATTCATACTGGTTAAACTCGGCAATCGCGCCCGGCAGCAGCGGATGCTGCGTTTTGCGCTTAGCCTCATCCTCGGTAAAACTCGCCATATAAAGCCCGGCAGGCCCGGCGGTACACAGTACAAGGTCAACCCACTCCAGCGCCTTATCCGAAGCCAGCAGCGGATCGGATAGTCCGGTCAGCGCTTCCGCTTCCTCTTCGTTCATCGCCAGAATGGAAACGTGCTCCTTGAGAAACGCCTGCCACCACGCCGGATTATCGGCGATAACGTATTTGGTCCCCAGGGTCAGGACCACTGGTACATCGTGCTTTTTCGCATATTCGATAGCTTTCATCGTTGCGTCCGGCATCGGCTCGCCCGGCTTACAGCGTACGAGGTACGAGGTCAATACCAGCGCGGAAGCACCGGCAATCACGCTTTCCGGAATGCTTTCCGGGCGGAGTTTATTCATATGGCCGGGGCTAATCGCAAAGGTGCGCTCGCCGGAATCGCTAATCAGCGTAAAGCAGCGACCAATCGCGCCATCCACCCCTTGCAGGTAATTCAAGTCGGTACGGCTGGAGGTGTTGCACAGGTAGCGGTAGGCGTAACCGCCAATTTCAATATTGCTGCACATGACGCCAAGCAGAACCGAACGATCATCCGCCAGCACTGAGTAGTTGTGCATAGTGTTGCCAATCGTGCCGCCAGCAAACTGGTGAGTGATCAGATCGTTGCGTACCAGTTCCTGATACAGCGCCTCAGCGACATCATCCTCGATCACCAGAGAGTGTCCTGCGCTCAGACCGTAGCGGACGATAAACGCTTCATCCACTTTCGCTTCGATATCGACCAGGGTTTGATCGATGCCGACTACCCAGGCGACGTTAGATTCATTGTCCGGCTGAATTTGTTGCAGCAGAGGATCGCGAGCGTTGACGGGAAAGTAGTGCTTGGATTTGCGTTTACCGGGAAATTTCATAGGGGCGATTTATTGACAGTGAACAAGCGGAGAATAGTAGCATACTCCCCGCTGCACGCGCGATTAGCGATATTTCGCCGTCAGGTTAACCATCATTTCAATATGCGCGGTGTCCGCATTAAGTGCCGGAATGTACGCATATTGCTGGCCACCAGCTTCGAGAAAAATTTCCCGGTTCTGCACAGCTATCTCCTCCAGCGTCTCCAGGCAATCAGCGGCAAAGCCGGGACAGATAACCTGGATATGCTTTACCCCTTTCTCACCGAGCATTTTCAGCGTTTCGTCGGTGTAGGGCGTCAGCCAGGGTTCCCGACCAAAGCGCGACTGGAACGTCATCATCACTCGATCATACGGCAACCCCAGGGCCGAAACCAGCTCACGGGTGGTATCGCGACAACGCTGAGGATAGCTATCCCCTTGCTGCGCGTAACGCTGCGGGATCCCATGATAGGAAAGGAGGAGTAAATCAGGCTCGCCATGTACCGCAAACGAAGCGCGTACGCTGGCGGCCAGCGCGTGGATATAGTCCACGTCATCGGCATAATCGCGAATAAAAGAGATGCCGGGAATTGCGCGCTTTTTGGCAAGGATACGCCCCAGCTCATCCCAAACCGCCGCCACGGTGGAGCAGGAATATTGTGGATAGAGCGGTAGCACTACGATGTGGTCCACCCCCTGATCCAGTAATTCATCGACTGCGATCTCCAGCGACGGCGAGCCATAGCTCATCCCCAGCGCAACCGGCGTATCCGGAAGTCGCGCAGCCAGCGCCTGTCGCTGCTGCTGGCTATAGACCATCAGCGGCGAGCCTTCTTCCATCCAGATGGACTGATAGAGTTTAGCGACCCTCGGCACGCGCAGAGGCAGTATCACGCCGCGCAGCAGCGGCCACCACAGTAAACGAGAAGTATCCACCACGCGCTTGTCACTCAGAAATTGTCGCAGATAGCGCTTTACCGCATCGGGCGTGGGCGCATCGGGAGTGCCTAAATTGGCTAATAAGATACCTGTTTTCGTCTGATGCATTACCGCCTCTTAACCATTTGAATCGCTGACAATTGTAGCTGAAATGGCGCTAAACGGAACCAATCATAGTAAAAGGTATAATGAGAGGAGTTCTCACCCCACAGCCATGGGATGAGAACTAACGGAATTAACCGAGGATTTTTTCCAGTTCAACACGAACATCGGCAACCGCTTTGGTGCCATCGACTTTCGCGTATTGGGTGTTGCCCGCTTCCGCTTCTTTTTGATAGTAGCCGATCAGCGGGGCCGTCATCTGATGATACTCAACCAGGCGCTTACGCACGGTCTCTTCCTGATCGTCTTTACGCGTGGTCAGCTCTTCGCCGGTCACGTCATCTTTGCCTTCGACTTTCGGCGGATTAAATTTAATGTGGTAAACGCGGCCGGAAGCAGCGTGGACACGACGGCCGATGATGCGGTCAACGATCAGTTCGTCAGGAACATCGAACTCCAGCACGTAATCGACGGTGATGCCCGCTTCTTTCATGGCATCAGCCTGCGGAATGGTGCGCGGGAAGCCGTCCAGCAGAAAACCGTTGCGGCAATCTTCCTGAGTAATACGCTCTTTCACCAGGGCGATAACCAGTTCGTCGGTGACCAGCTTACCAGCGTCCATAATATCTTTCGCCTGTTTGCCCAGCTCGGAACCTGACTTCACCGCGGCACGCAGCATGTCGCCGGTGGAGATTTGCGGAATACCGTACTTCTCCATGATGAACTGAGCCTGAGTTCCTTTACCCGCGCCCGGAGCGCCAAGCAGAATAATACGCATTACGAAAATCCCCTCAAAAGTTGATTCAATTTTTCAAAAACGCTAAACCATACCACCAGAACGCGGATGGCTCAAGGAAGGCGGGACGGCTGAAACGGTTAATGGTGAGATATTTTACGTAGAGTGCGGTTTGATGCCCTCACCCCGGCCCTCTCCTTTGCAGGGAGAGGGTTAGGGGTGAGGGTAAAGTTTACGACGCCAGCAACTGGTTCATACGGCGGATAAACTGGTTTGGATCATCCAGCGTGCCGCGCTCGGCCAGCAGCGCCTGATCAAGAAGTAGCTCAACCCACTCGCCGAATTGCGCATCATCCTGCGTGTCCGCCGCGCGTTTAACCAGCGGATGAACCGGGTTCAGTTCAAAAATGTACTTCACTTCCGGCGCGGCCTGGCCCGCAGCGGCAAACAGTTTCGCCATCTGCGTGCTCATTTCATCCGCGTCGGTGGTGACAATGGCCGGCGTATCGGTCAGACGGTGGGTTAGACGAACCTCTTTCACCCGGTCGCCGAGCAGCGTTTTCGCACGCTCAACAAACGGCTCCAGCGCCTTCTCGGCTTCTTTGGTCGTTTCATCCACGTCATCCGTCAGCTTGTCCAGCGACTCATCGGCTTTCGCCACCGACTGGAACGGCTTGCCGTCGAACTCGGTCAGATAGCTCATCATCCACTCGTCGATGCGATCGGAAAGCAGCAGCACCTCAATGCCTTTCTTACGCAGCAGTTCCAGATGCGGGCTGCTCTTCGCAGCAGCGTAGCTATCGGCGGTAATGTAGTAAATCTTCTCCTGCCCTTCTTTCATGCGGGAGACATACTCTTCCAGCGACACGGTCTGCGCGGCGGAGTCGGTATGAGTGCTGGCGAATCGCAGCAGTTTGGCGATGGTCTGCTGGTTAGCTGAGTCTTCCGCCGGACCTTCTTTCAGCACCAGGCCAAACTGCTGCCAGAAAGTCTGATATTTTTCCGCGTCATCTTTCGCCAGTTTTTCCAGCAACTGCAGGGCGCGTTTACTCAGCGCGGTGCGCAGATTGCGGGTTACGCTGCTATCCTGGAGAATTTCACGCGACACGTTCAGCGGCAGATCGTTGGAGTCAACAAGGCCCCGCACGAAGCGCAGGTAGTTCGGCATAAACTGCTCGGCATCATCCATGATGAAGACGCGCTGCACATACAGCTTCAGCCCGTGTTTATGATCGCGATTCCACATATCCCACGGCGCCTGCGACGGGATATACAGCAAGCTGGTGTACTCCTGCTTACCTTCAACGCGGTTGTGGCTCCAGGTCAGCGGATCGCTGTAATCGTGGGCAATATGCTTATAAAACTCGTTGTACTCGTCGTCTTTGATTTCCGACTTATTGCGCGTCCACAGTGCCTGGGCTTTGTTAATTTTCTCCCAGGAGATAACGGTTTCGCCGTCAACTTCCTCGCGTTTTTCAATCTCAACCGGTAGAGCAATATGATCGGAGTATTTGCTGATGATCGAACGCACGCGCCAGTCGTTGAGGAAATCATCCTCTCCTTCACGTAAGTGCAGCGTTATTTCGGTTCCGCGATCGGCTTTACTGATGTCCGCAACCGTATATTCGCCTTCACCTGCCGACTCCCAGAATACGCCATTTTCTGCGCTGTCGCCCGCCGCGCGGGTACGTACAGTAACCTTATCGGCGACAATAAACGCCGAATAGAAGCCCACGCCGAACTGGCCGATCAGTTGACTGTCTTTCGCCTGATCAGAGCCCATAGATTCAAGGAATGCCTTGGTGCCGGATTTCGCAATGGTGCCAAGATGGTCAATAACTTCATCGCGGTTCATACCAATGCCGTTATCGGCAATGGTCAGGGTGCGCTTGTCTTTATCAAATGAAACACGCACGCGCAGTTCACCGTCGCTTTCGTACAGATCCGGCTGGGACAACGCGCGGAAACGCAGCTTGTCGGCCGCATCGGAAGCGTTGGAAATCAGTTCACGCAGGAAAATTTCTTTATTGGAATAAAGAGAATGGATCATCAGATGCAAAAGCTGCTTTACCTCTGACTGAAAACCACGAGTTTCTTGTCCTTTCATCTAAATCAACCTCAACAATGCCATTGTTAATGGTAAAAAAACCGTTGAGGGTGAGATGGGGACAGAGGGAGAGATTTTCAAGCGGAGGCCCCGAAAAGCGCCTCCGTTTGATTAAAAACGAATCTTATGCCGCCCGGCGAGAGAGTGGGACAGCGTCGTGCCATCAACCATTTCCAGCTCGCCGCCGACCGGTACGCCATGGGCGATACGGCTCGCTTCTACGCCATACTGCGCGCAGAGTTCGGCGATATAATTCGCCGTCGCCTCCCCTTCTACCGTTGGGTTGGTCGCGAGGATCACCTCCTGCATGGATTCTTCACGCAGACGCTGTTCCAGACGATCGAGCCCAATGTCATCCGGCCCGATACCGTCAAGTGGCGACAGGTGGCCCATCAGCACAAAGTAACGACCGGAAAACTGCCCGGTCTGCTCGATAGCGTAGATATCCGCTGGGCTCTCTACCACGCAGATCTGGCCGTTTTCCTTACGCCGAGGGTTGCTGCAAATATTGCACATTTCCTGCTCGGTGAAGGTGCGGCAATCGGCACAGTGGCCGATTTCCGACATTGCACGCGTTAGCGCCTGAGCCAGGCGCATCCCGCCGCTGCGGTCACGCTGCAGCAGGGTAAACGCCATGCGCTGCGCCGACTTAGGGCCGACGCCCGGCAGACAGCGAAGTGCTTCCATAAGCTGCGTTAACAGCGGACTGGTCTGCATCAGAACGGCATCTTAAAGCCTGGCGGCAGTTGCATACCGGCAGAAACAGACGCCATTTTTTCTTTTTGCGTTTCTTCAATGCGGCGGGCGGCGTCGTTAAACGCGGCGGCCACCAGATCTTCCAGCATCTCTTTATCGTCTTCCAGCAGGCTCGGATCGATCTCGACGCGACGGCAGTTGTGCGCACCGTTGATAGTCACTTTTACCAGCCCAGCACCGGATTCACCGGTCACTTCCAGCCTGGCTACTTCTTCCTGCATCTGCTGCATTTTTTCTTGCATCTGCTGGGCCTGCTTCATCAGGTTACCCAGACCGCCTTTTCCACCAAACATAGGCTTCTCTCTCAGTAAGTCATCGTTAAGGATGCTGACCGCAAGTCAGACTTGCAATCAAATGGGGCGAATACTCTCTTCATCCAGGTCCGCATCGAAGAATCGACGCAGCGTCAGAATGTTATTATCCGCAATAATCGCTTCACGCGCCTGCGCGAGCTTTTCTTCATAAATTGCCTGCCGCCACTCAAGCGGCGTGCGCATCGCGGGATTATCATCTTCCACGATGGTCAATTCAACCGGCGTACCGTACAAAATACCGAGCGCTTCCGCCAGCTTTTGCTGTGCGCCCGCCGAATTCAGGTGACGCTGGCTCGGACGCAGATGCAGGCAGACATGATTGCCTTCCTGCTCTTTCCAGGCGTTAAGGGCCACCTGTTCCACCAGTTTTGGCACCGCAAGCTGGCTGATTTCCGCCGCCCAGCTATCGCGCGCGACCGCTTCGACTGCCAGTTTCGCCGCCAGTTCCGGCGTTTTTTCATGCTCCAGGGCTTTTTTCAGCGCCTTCGGTGTCGCCACTTCTTCCTTTACGGTTTCAACAACCGCCGTCGATTTCCAGCGATAGGCTTCTTTTTTCGCCGGTGTGTTTTCCAGCGCAGCCGCCGCCGGACGCGCCTGTACGCGCTCGGTAAGTGAACTCAGTCGTTCCAGCGCAGCGTTATTCACCGGCCGCGCGCGGGAAGCGGCTGCCGGTTCACTCTTTTTTGGGGTGGGTGCTCCCTGGCTACGCTGCAGTTGACTGCGGGCCGCCAGCACCTGGCTGGTGGACGGCGGCAAATTCTGCGGCGGCGGAGCGGATACTGGGGCGGTCTGCTGCGCAGGTACGGCCTGAATAGCCTGTACCGGCGGAGTCTCCGGTTCCGGCAACGGCATACGCGGATGGAAAGCCAGCGCACGCAGAAGCGTCATCTCAACACCCATTCGTCGATCCGGCGCGTACGGCAGTTCTTTGCGGCCAATCAATAACGTTTGATAGTACAACTGAACATCGGTTGGCGGCACCGTTCGTGCCAACTCGCGCATGCGCAGCTCTATTGCGGCCATATCCGTACCCAGCGCCGACGGAGAGAGCTGAACCATCGCAATACGATGCAACAGGCTCTGCATCTCCACCAGCAATGCCTCCCACTCCACGCCGCGAGCGGCCGCCTCATTGACGCCGGCCATGACGCGTTCGCCATCGGCAGCCACCAGCGCCTCAATCAGCGAAAGCGCCTGATCGTCGTCAAGCG
This sequence comes from Klebsiella sp., assembly GCA_036498385.1. Taxonomy (GTDB): domain Bacteria; phylum Pseudomonadota; class Gammaproteobacteria; order Enterobacterales; family Enterobacteriaceae; genus Klebsiella. The sequence continues at coordinate 79,765 of DASYFN010000009.1, read as the reverse complement.
TGCCGAGCATGGTACTAACGGATCCAGCCGTCAGACGACCATCGCCGCTGGCAATGGCCTGATCGGTCAGGCTTAAAGCATCGCGCAGGCTACCGTCCGCCGCGCGCGACAGCAGTTGCAGCGCACGCGGTTCAAAGGCAATCTGCTCGGCGCCGAGAATATGCTCTAGCTGATGGCGAATCTGTTCCACGTCCAGCGCCTTGAGATGGAACTGCAGGCAGCGGGAAAGAATGGTCACTGGCAGCTTCTGCGGATCGGTCGTCGCCAGCAGGAATTTAACGTGTGCCGGCGGCTCCTCCAGCGTTTTTAACAACGCGTTGAAGCTGTGACGCGATAGCATATGGACTTCATCGATCAGATAGACCTTGAAGCGACCACGGGCTGGCGCGTACTGAACGTTATCCAGCAAATCGCGGGTATCTTCGACTTTGGTGCGCGAGGCGGCATCGATCTCAATCAGATCGACAAAGCGCCCCTGCTCTATTTCACGGCAGTTATCGCAGACGCCGCAAGGCGTGGCGGTAATGCCAGTTTCGCAGTTTAATCCTTTTGCCAACAGGCGCGCGATAGAGGTTTTACCGACTCCGCGGGTGCCGGAAAAGAGATATGCGTGATGAATACGCCCTAACGACAAGCCGTTCGCCAGTGCGGTCAGCACATGTTCCTGGCCGACGACGTCAGCAAAGGTTTGTGGGCGCCATTTACGGGCTAAGACCTGATAACTCATGGGCTGGCTCTGAAACGCTGGAAGGTGAAATCACGAGGGGCCATGCTATCACAGCCCCGCTCAATCAGCGAGGCTATGTGGAGGGATTTGCTTAGTGGCCCGGGAAAGGAACCAGGCTATAGCAGTTGATTCCCAGGTTTTCCAGGCGCTGCTCGCCGCCCAGATCAAACAGATTGATAATAAAGGCAGCATCATGCACTTCACCGCCCAGACGACGGATTAGCTTCACAGTTGCGTCAATCGTACCGCCAGTCGCCAGCAGATCATCAATCACCAGGACTTTATCGCCTGCTTTAATGGCATCAACATGGATTTCCAGTTGATCGGTACCGTATTCAAGCTCGTAGCTTTCCGCAATGGTTTCACGCGGCAACTTACGCGGCTTGCGTACCGGAACAAAACCTACGCCAAGCGCCAGCGCAACCGGTGCGCCAAACAAGAAGCCACGCGCCTCGGTACCCACCACCTTAGTAATCCCGGCGTCTATATAACGCTCGGCCAGCAGTTCAATGCTGAGCGCATAGGCCTTCGGGTCTTCCAGCAAGCTGGTGACATCACGGAAAAGGATGCCAGGTTTCGGATAGTCCTGGATGCTTTGGATGCTGTTCTTCAGATATTCAAGCTGCTGTGCTGTTGCGGTCATAAGTTTATGCCTGATTAAAACGGTGTTGCTCACGAGCATGCAAAATCGGCCAAAGAAACTTTTGTTTAACCTTTGACCAGGCTTACCCGTGCTCGAAAACGCCAGAATTTACTGGCTGTCAGCGACAATTGCAACCATCATTATTGCGCATCAGTGCTTTTGTTGCTTTGCATCAACCACTGGCATGCGCCACATAAATATCAGCAGGCAGGTCAGAATGATCAGCAGCAAGATGCGCACCCAGATAAGATCAACCAGCCACAGGGAAATGGCAAAGGTCAGTAAAATCATCGCCACTGCTCGCGGCTTAGCTCCCGGCGGCATGGCGCGGTATTTCTGCCAGTGACGCAGGTAGCCGCCAAACCATGACCGATATAAAAGCCAGTGGTGAAAGCGCGGCGACGAACGGGCAAAACACCAGGCGGCAAGCAGGATAAACGGCGTCGTCGGCAGTAGCGGTAAAAAGACGCCCAGCGTTCCCAACGCTACTGCCAGCCAGCCAATGACGATCAAAATAATACGTGGCATAATGCGAATCGTTATCAAGAAGATAACGCTAATGTAGCACAGTTGCTTATCAGGGGATGGAGGCGTTATTTGAAAACCACCCGGCTTTTACATTCGCTGGAAAATCAACTTGCGGAACTGGCCGCACAGGTGGCGCCCATGGCGAATCACGCAACCCTCAGCCCGCGTTTCGATCACCAGTTGTTCCGGACCCGCAACACGCAGATGCAGGCTTATCTTGATGAGGCCCGCGATCGCTTAACGGAATTAAAACAGGCGGTCGAACGCCAGCAGCTACCGCAGGTTGCCTGGCTAGCGGAACGTCTTGTTGCCCAAATCACCGCGATGAGCCGGGAAACGGCGACCTGGTCATTACGCGCCTGGGATAGCGCTTCGCCAACGCTCAGCCATTGGCAGCGGCGGCGTATACAACATCAGGAGTATGAACGGCGCCTGCTGGCCATGCGAAATGATCGTCAGAGACAGCTGGCGCAAGCCATAAGTCTTGATGAACAGCAGCGGCTGGCAAAGGAAGTTGAGACGTACGCCGGACGCTTAGCCCGCTGTCGCGATGCGCTGGAAAAAATTGAAAACAGGCTGGCCCGCTTAACACGCTAACTGGAGGAAGAAGTATGTCGCTGGAAAATGCGCCTGACGAGATCAAGCTGGCCGTCGATTTAATTATGCTGCTTGAGGAAAATAAAGTCCCAGTACAAACCGTGCTGGCTGCGCTGGAGATTATCCGTCGTGACTATGAAAACAAAGTAAAAAGTACAGAAGATGCCTCGCAAAACGCGCAAGAGTAGTCTGTTGCCGGATCGTTGAGGGTGTCAGAGTCATCGCCTGCCTCTTACAACGATAAAGCGATCCTCATGTACTTCACACGATGCAATTTTTCGTCAAATGCTGACGCAGAAAGATCGTAAAAAAATAGAAAAGAAGGCGGGCTGGAACCGAATAGGGTAAAGGGGCTGACTGGTCTGCACCAGGCAGGGCTCTCCTTGCTCAGCCATTAAAACCTGCGGGGCGGATATTTACCGCCCCGTCATGCTTAGCCCATCGCCGGAGAGGCATCGTTGCCTTTATCCCGCTTCACCTCTGTGACTTCATCGCCCTTCTCATTGCGCAGATGAACCTCCAGTTGGTTAAAGGCGATATCAATATTGTTCTCGCGACACAAACGATCGATCGCGCGGTTAAGCTCATCCACCGCGTAACTGCGATCGCGAAGTTCACGCACGTACAGGCGCAGTTCATGATCGAGCGTACTGGCGCCAAAAGTGGTAAAGAAGACCGATGGCGCGGGCTCTTGCATGACTTTCGGATGCTCATACGCGGCCTTTAGTAGCACTTCTTTGACCTTTTCCAGGTCGGAACCATAGGCCACGCCAAGGCGGATCACGACGCGGGTTACGGTGTCGGAAAGCGACCAGTTGATCAAGCGCTCCGTAACAAAGGCCTTATTGGGAATAATGACCTCTTTACGGTCAAAGTCCGTGATCGTCGTGGCGCGAATGCGGATTTTACTGACGGTACCGGAGAAGGTCCCAATGGTCACCGTATCGCCAATGCGCACCGGACGTTCAAAGAGAATAATCAGGCCGGAAACAAAGTTACCGAATATCTCCTGCAAGCCGAAACCTAAACCAACCGATAGCGCTGCCGCCAGCCACTGTAGTTTGTCCCACGAGACGCCCAAAGAACCAAATACTGTCATCGCGCCAATAACAATAATGACGTAATTGAGAATAGTGGTAATCGCATATGACGCCCCCTGACGCATATTCAGTCGCGATAGCACCAGTACTTCCAGCAGGCCTGGCAGGTTGCGAATTAACGCCCAGGCGACTATCAACGCGATAATCGCAAACAGCAGGCTTCCCATGGTAACGCTTTTCACGACACTGACCCCGGCTTCAGTACCGATGTAATGCCACAGCGTAATACTGTCGAGATAGGCGAAAACAGTGATGAGATCGGACCAAATCGCCCAGAACAATACGCCAAATAGCGCGATCATCACCAGCATCGTGATACGCAGCGTCTGCTGGTTAACCTGCTCCAGGGCAATCGTAGGTTCTTCCTGGGGTTCGGCCCCTTCAGCCCCTTCTTTAACCAGATGCTGACGACGCGCCAGCGCCCGACGCCAGGCAATACGCCGGGCGGCCACGCTCAGGCCGCGCAAGACGGTCTGATACAGCAGGTTCCACAGCATCACCAGATAAACGGTTTCAATCCAGCGGCCAGCCAGACGCAGCGTAGTGTAGAAGTAGCCCGTAGCCGTCAGTACCATCAGAGCGATGGGAACAATCGATAGCACAGTGATCGTGATAAGGCGCAGACTGTGGGATTCTTTATCACGCCAGCTTTCGCGGCACATCGGCAAGACAAGCACCGCGATCAGCAGCAAGTTGAGGAAAATAACGAACTGCCCAATCACGTCATCCATCAGATGCAGCGGCGACAGTTCCGACATCACGGACCAGAAATTCAGCGGCAACAACGCAAGGCTTACGCGGACAATCTGTCGCCGCCAGTGGCTGGTCAACTGCGACGGCATATTAAAGTGACTCACCGCCACACCGTCTTTTTCCAGCACTTTCCAGCACAGGCCAAACACCATCCAGAACAGCGCCATCTTCTTACTATAGGCCCACAACAAACCGCTGATATTCAGCTGCATCGTCAGCAGAATCAGGCCAATGGCCAGAATCATCAACACCACCGGCAGCGCCCGGATCAGATCGATAAGAATCGCTTTCGGCGTGTGGAGCTGAGTATCATTGCGCAGTTGCCCTACCTGCGATGCCAGCTTCGCCTGATACGCTTTCAGCCATTGCAGCCGCCAGCGAATAAGCCCGGCGATCAGCAGCAACGGCAAACCAGCAAGAAAAGCGATGAATACCGCGGGCCAGGCCTTTTCCCAGTTTACGGTGATACTCATCGCCTGAAACTGCTCTTTCAGCGCTTCAGGGAAGGCTTTAATCCACTCCCAGTCCATCGGACGGTTGCTGTTTACCCAAAAAATCTGCTGCGTCAGAATGGCTTTCAGGTTTGTCGAAACGCTCATTAACTGCTGCTGATTGATTTGCAGGTTAATCGCCATCATCAGCTGGTTCCCCAGCTGTTTGTTAAACTGATCGAGTAGTTCCCGGCGCATATCAACAATCTCAAGAAGCGCATCATGCACCTCGGGATCCACATCGCTGCTATGCCCTTCCTCCAGCTTCGCAACATACACATCGCTCTGGAACAACGCATCGCGCTGCTGATTAACCTCAAACTGTTCAAGGCGCAGGTCAGCAATGCGGTTTGTCATATCGCTCAGTTGCTCCGCAGAGGGTAGCGTTTGCTGTTGCTGATAAAGGATACGCGACAACAGCAGGCTGCCTTTCAGCACGGAGATCTGCTCTTTTATGTCACGCTCAGACTGTAAAGCGCGATCGAGCCAGGTCTTCACTTTGATATTACGCTGAACCAGCTGATTACCATTTTCCGTCGCCGCAATGAGTCTTTCGCTAAGCTGGTGGTTAATTTCCAGCGCCTGCTTGACCAGTGGGTTTTCCTGAATACGCGCCGTTTCGTCCGGGGAAACCGCTTCCTGAGCCGTCTTTTCTGTCAACGTCAGACGCTTGCTATTAACCGCTTCCTGCAATAGCTGTAGCTGATGTTCCAGACGGTTGCTGTAGGCGGTGACGTAATCACGCTGCTTTTGCAGGGTATCCTGTAGCACCGTGTTGCCTTCCAGGCTTTTGCGCTGTTGGTCTATCTGCGCATTCAGCAAAGCCTGTTGTGCCAGCAGCAGATTCTGCTGGGTAGGACGCAGCGTCTCCTCCCCCGTCGAGGTACCATTCACGCGATTACGGATCTGCTGCAACTGCTGCGACGCGGAATACATTGCATTCTGCACGCGTTCTGGCTGTGTCTGGAGAGAAACTAACTGGCTGTTATATGTTGCCAGATCATTCTGCGCGTTTTGCAAATCGTCCAGGGTCTGAGAGACGCGCGATTCCAGCTGACGTAGCGACAAGGCGCTCAACGTTTTACGTGTTGTCCCATCATCGGCAATATCGCTTAGCGCGTTCAGGCTATCGATAGCCTGTTTCATTTTCTCTGGCGCCTGAGCCACCTGCTGACGCAGTTGCGTCGTTTCCGACTTAATGCGTTCGATTTTATCGAGGGTTTCCAGGGTCTGGGTCAGATCCTGCTGAACCAGCTTGTCCTGTGGGGTCAGATCTTTTTGCTTATTCAGGGTCGTGAGCTGGCTCTGAACCTCGGAACGTTCAGGTAAATCAGCCGCAAGCGCCTGGTTAACGCTAATGCAGCCGAGAAAAAATATCAGGGTAAAAACAAAAACAGATAGGGCGTTTCGCCAACGGATAGTATGCAGCATAGTGTTAACATGAGTGATTGCAAAAGCCGGAGAATACCGGGGATCGTCGCAGCGCGAAGAATAGCACTTCTGTTATCACTAGAATAGCGGCGAACGACAGGAAAAATTCCCCTATCATCCACTAGCAAGTTTAAGCTTCCAGCCCTTCAGGGTGACGCAGCGAGGGGCAAAATTGATACATTTCAAGCAACGTTTCGACATAGCCTCGCGCTTCTTTTTGCAGATCAAAGGCATCCGGCGCCAGCAGCCAGTTCTCCATCAAACCAGAAAGATAGCTGCGCATTAAGATCGCCGCCCGGCGGGTCAATAAATTGGCGGGCAACATCTTAGCCACAATGCAATCCTTTAATGTTTGTTCGATACGATCATAGCTCTCAAGGCATACACTTCGCTGCGCTTCTTGCAGCGTGACCATCTCGCCGACGAATTCACATTTATGAAAGATGATTTCCATCATCAACCGCCTGCGTTTTTCTGTCACAGTGGCTTCAAGGATATACACTAGTATCTCTCGCACAACTGACAGTGGATCGTTGGGATATTTTGCTCGATACTCAACTTCGAGATCGTTAATATTGGCTTCTGAAAGCTCCCATATTTCATTAAATAAATCTGATTTATTTTTGAAATGCCAATAGATAGCGCCCCTCGTCACACCGGCAGCTTTTGCAATGGCGGCCAGCGAGGTGGATGATACGCCTTGCTGTGAAAACAAACGCAGAGCAACATCCAGAATATGTTGCCGGGTCTCAAGCGCCTGTTGTTTGGTTTTTCGTGCCATAGGTCGATGAGTTTGCAGAGGTTACGTTTACATACATTTGTGAATGTATGTACCATAGCACGACCATAATAGAAACACAGCAGTGGGTTTGTGGTTGATTGAGCCACTGAACAATTTGGAATTGGACACTCGAGGTTTATATATGAACAAAAACAGAGGGTTAACGCCTCTGGCGGTCGTTCTGATGCTCTCAGGCAGCTTAGCGCTAACAGGATGTGACGATAAACCGACTCAACAAGGGGCCCAGCAAATGCCGGAAGTCGGTATTGTGACGCTCAAATCCGCTCCTCTACAAATAACGACCGAACTGCCAGGCCGTACCAGCGCCTTTCGCGTTGCGGAAGTTCGTCCTCAGGTCAGTGGCATTATTCTGAAACGTAACTTCATTGAAGGTAGTGATATCCAGGCAGGCGTGTCTCTTTATCAAATCGATCCGGCAACCTATCAGGCCACTTATGAAAGCGCGAAAGGTGATTTAGCCAAAGCGCAGGCTGCCGCAAATATGGATCAGTTGACGGTTAAACGTTACCAGAAACTGCTAGGGACTAAATACCTTAGTCAACAGGACTACGATACTGCTGTAGCAACCGCTCAGCAGAGCAATGCCGCCGTGGTCGCAGCTAAAGCAGCAGTTGAAACCGCGCGTATCAATCTGGCATACACCAAAGTGACCTCCCCGATCAGTGGCCGCATTGGTAAATCCGCTTTCACGGAAGGTGCTCTGGTGCAAAACGGCCAAACCACCGCGCTGGCCACCGTGCAGCAGTTGGATCCCATCTATGTTGATGTGACGCAATCGAGCAACGATTTCCTGCGTCTGAGACAGGAGCTGGCTAGCGGCAAGCTGCAGCAGGAAAACGGTAAAGCAAAGGTTGAACTGGTGACTAACGACGGTCTGAAATACCCACAGAGCGGTACGCTGGAGTTCTCCGACGTCACTGTTGACCAGACTACCGGTTCTATCACGTTGCGCGCGCTTTTTCCCAACCCGGATCACACTCTGCTGCCTGGCATGTTCGTCCGCGCACGTCTGGAAGAAGGGGTAAATCCTGATGCGATACTGGTTCCTCAGCAGGGCGTAACCCGCACTCCGCGCGGCGATGCAAGCGCGATGGTTGTCGGCGAAGGTGATAAAGTCGAAGTCCGCCAGATTACCGCCACTCAGGCAATCGGCAATCAATGGCTGGTCACCGAAGGGCTGAAAACAGGCGATCGCGTCATCATTAGCGGTCTGCAGAAAGTCAAACCTGGTATACAGGTAAAAACGCAGGAAATCGTTTCTGACGATAAACAGCAAGCCGCAGGCAACGCTCAGTCAGAACAACCCAGGTCTTAACTTAAACAGGAGCCGTTAAGACATGCCTAATTTCTTTATCGATCGCCCCATTTTTGCGTGGGTGATTGCCATTGTCATCATGCTGGCTGGGGGGCTTTCGATCCTCAAGTTGCCGATAGCGCAATATCCAACGATTGCGCCACCGGCAATTTCCATTACAGCCATGTATCCCGGTGCTGATGCAGAAACCGTGCAGAACACCGTGACCCAGGTTATCGAACAGAACATGAATGGTATCGATCACCTGATGTACATGTCTTCAAATGGAGACTCCTCCGGTACAGCCACTATCACCCTTACCTTCGAATCCGGTACTGACCCGGATATTGCCCAGGTACAGGTGCAGAACAAACTGGCACTGGCGACACCATTGCTACCGCAAGAAGTTCAGCAGCAAGGTATTAGAGTTCAAAAGGCATCCAGTAGCTTCCTGATGGTTGTAGGGGTTATCAATACTAACGGCACCATGAATCAGGCTGATATTTCTGACTATGTTGCCGCCAACATGAAGGATACGATTAGCCGTACCAACGGTGTCGGTGACGTGCTGCTGTTTGGTTCTCAGTATGCCATGCGTATCTGGATGGATCCGAACAAGCTTAATAACTTCCAGTTGACGCCGGTTGATGTTATCAGCGCCCTGAAGGCGCAGAACGCCCAGGTCGCAGCAGGGCAGTTAGGCGGCACTCCTCCGGTGGAAGGTCAGCAGTTGAACGCCTCCATCGTGGCGCAGACTCGTCTGACCAATACCGAAGAGTTCGGCAACATTCTGCTGAAGGTCAACCAGGATGGCTCCCAGGTCCGTCTGCGCGATGTCGCGAAGATTGAACTGGGTGGTGAAAGCTATGACGTTATCGCGAAGTTTAACGGTCAGCCTGCGTCTGGTCTGGGTATTAAACTGGCGACTGGCGCGAACGCGCTGGATACCGCAGAAGCCATTCGTGCTGAACTGAAGAAAATGGAGCCTTTCTTCCCTTCAGGCCTGAAGATTGTTTATCCCTATGACACTACCCCATTCGTACAGATTTCGATTCACGAGGTGGTGAAAACGCTGGTTGAAGCTATCATTCTGGTATTCCTGGTGATGTATCTGTTCCTGCAGAACTTCCGCGCAACGCTGATCCCGACGATCGCCGTGCCGGTTGTATTGCTGGGGACGTTTGCCATCCTCGCGCTGTTCGGTTTCTCGATAAACACGCTCACCATGTTTGGTATGGTGCTCGCCATAGGCTTGCTCGTGGATGACGCCATCGTGGTGGTGGAAAACGTCGAACGTGTTATGGCTGAAGAAGGACTACCGCCGAAGGAAGCCACGCGTAAATCAATGGGCCAGATTCAGGGCGCGCTGGTGGGTATCGCGATGGTGCTTTCAGCGGTGTTTATCCCGATGGCCTTCTTTGGCGGTTCTACCGGTGCGATTTACCGTCAGTTTTCGATCACTATCGTTTCCGCGATGACGCTGTCGGTTCTGGTGGCTTTGATTCTGACCCCGGCGCTTTGCGCCACCATGCTGAAGCCAATCCAAAAAGGCGGTCACGGCGAGCAGAAAGGTTTCTTTGGCTGGTTTAACCGCATGTTCGAAAAGAGCACGCACCACTATACCGATAGCGTAGGCAACATTCTGCGTAGTACTGGTCGTTATCTGGTGCTGTATCTGATCATCGTGGTAGGCATGGCCTGGCTGTTCGTTCGTTTGCCAAGTTCATTCCTGCCGGACGAAGACCAGGGCGTATTTCTGAGCATGGCGCAGTTGCCCGCAGGTGCTACCCAGGAGCGTACCCAGAAAGTTCTGGATGAGATGACTGATTACTATCTCACCAAAGAGAAAAACAACGTTGAATCGGTATTCGCCGTTAACGGCTTTGGTTTCGCGGGGCGTGGGCAAAACACGGGTATCGCGTTCGTCTCTCTGAAGGACTGGAGTCAGCGTCCAGGCGAAGAGAACAAAGTTGATGCAATTACCGGTCGCGCAATGGGCTACTTCTCGCAGATTAAAGATGCGATGGTCTTCGCCTTTAACCTGCCGGCAATTGTTGAACTGGGTACCGCAACGGGCTTTGACTTCCAGTTGATCGACCAGGCAGGATTGGGCCATGAAAAACTGACCCAGGCGCGTAACCAGCTCTTTGGTATGATCGCCCAGCATCCTGACGTATTAAGCGGCGTTCGTCCAAACGGTCTGGAAGATACCCCACAGTTCAAAGTGGATATCGATCAGGAAAAAGCGAAGGCTCTCGGCGTTTCTATCAGCGACATCAACACGACGCTTGGCGCTGCCTGGGGCGGTAGCTACGTCAACGACTTCATCGACCGTGGCCGCGTGAAGAAAGTGTATATCATGTCTGAAGCCAAATACCGTATGCTGCCGGAAGATATTGGTCACTGGTACGTACGCGGAAGCGATGGACAGATGGTACCATTCTCTGCCTTCTCAACCTCGCGTTGGGAGTTCGGCTCACCACGTCTGGAGCGTTACAACGGCCTGCCATCAATGGAGATCCTCGGTCAGGCTTCACCAGGTAAGAGTACTGGTGAAGCAATGAACCTGATGGAAGAGCTGGCGGGTAAACTGCCAGCGGGTATCGGCTATGACTGGACCGGTATGTCTTATCAGGAACGTTTATCAGGCAACCAGGCGCCAGCGCTGTATGCTATCTCGCTGATAGTCGTCTTCCTGTGTCTGGCTGCGCTGTATGAGAGCTGGTCAATTCCATTCTCGGTAATGCTGGTCGTTCCGCTCGGGGTGTTGGGGGCACTACTGGCTGCCACCTTCCGTGGATTGACTAACGACGTTTACTTCCAGGTTGGTTTGCTGACCACCATTGGCTTGTCGGCAAAGAACGCGATACTTATCGTTGAATTCGCCAAAGACCTGATGGATAAAGAGGGTAAAGGCCTGATTGAAGCAACGCTGGAAGCCGTTCGTATGCGTCTGCGTCCGATTCTGATGACTTCGCTGGCGTTTATCCTTGGGGTAATGCCGCTGGTTATCAGCTCCGGTGCAGGCTCCGGCGCGCAGAATGCTGTCGGTACTGGCGTAATGGGCGGGATGGTAACTGCGACGGTTCTGGCGATTTTCTTCGTGCCGGTGTTCTTCGTGGTAGTTCGCCGCCGCTTTAGTAAGAAAAATGAAGATATTGAGCACAGCCATACGGTTGAGCATCATTAATCTCTCCTCTAAGGGCCGCATTCGCGGCCCTTTTACTTTTGCCCCACTTTAAAGCACGGATTGTCATTGTTTATTTTATAATCTGCGATATAATATTTAACGATGAGTTTTGCTTCTTCTTTATGCTTTTTTCACAGACTTTACTTTCCCTCACCTGGACTCAGACTATTCCCAATCACTGACTTTATGTATGGGTGTATACCCTAAATAATTCAAGTTGCTTAAAGGGGGCCAGGGAGTGACAAATTCGTCAGGAACGAATTTGCACAACCGAAGGTTGCCTCTGGTGAGGGACACGGATGTCCCTCATTAATCCCCGGGAGCATAGATAACTATGTGACTGAGGTGAGCGAGCGTAGCCCACACATAAGCAACTTAAGTATGACGGGTATATCTCTAAAACAGCTAAACGTGTCGACTAACCCAGTGAAATATAAGGTCAGTCTTCGTTTTCCCGTTAGAGGTAATGGCACAATATAATAAAGACCGGAACATTTAAGATAAATGGACTACGATAATTGTAATTTTTCGTAATATCACGATGAAATCTTTTTAAGAGTGGATTATAGTTAAACAGCAAGATTACAATGTCTGTGTCAGGTCTGTTAGTTGTGTTCATCCCATAACGGTGTTGATGGTCGATGGTTGTCGTTAAACCACTTAAAAGGGGATGCGTTATGGACGAATACTCACCAAAAAGACATGATATTGCGCAGCTTAAATTTCTCTGCGAAACCCTGTATCATGACTGTCTTGCAAACCTGGAAGAGAGCAACCACGGCTGGGTTAATGACCCGACCTCAGCTGTCAATCTTCAGCTTAATGAATTGATCGAGCACATTGCCGCATTCGCACTTAATTATAAAATTAAGTATGCTGAGGATAATAAGCTGATTGCTCAGCTTGATGAATATCTGGATGACACTTTCGTGTTGTTCAGCAACTACGGCATTAGCACTGCAGATCTGCAGAAATGGCGTAAATCCGGCAATCGGTTGTTCCGCTGCTTTGTGAACGCCAGCAGGGAAAACCCGGCCAGTCTTTCTTGTTAGTATTATTACAACCAAAAGGTGAAATGATGTCTGTGAAAACATTAACCAAAATAGACTATTTGATGCGCTTACGACGCTGTCAGACAATTGATACGCTGGAGCGCGTAATTGAAAAAAATAAATATGAACTTCCCGATAATGAGCTGGCGGTATTTTACTCAGCAGCCGATCATCGCCTTGCTGAATTGACGATGAATAAACTATATGACAAGATCCCTCCTTCAGTCTGGAAATTTATTCGCTAGTTTGTTTCGAATGAAAGTTGAACAGCCAATAGCGAAGATGTTCTCTCCTCGTGATGACAATAAATGTTATATCAATCATAGATGCCGAGTAGCTGCGGGTATGAAATCGATTTCTTTTTATCCTGGGGTGGCATGAACAATAAGCAAATAAGAGAAACCTTCATAAGTGAGTGGAAATTAAAAATAATTGCCAGTAAGCGGTATCTGACAGGCGATGCCCTCTTGAAGCAAGCCAGACAACTGTTGCACCGCTACAATCATTCAGCACCTGAAGAACATGAATTGAGGGAAGCATTGCTGAGCGAAAAATGGTAACTGTTATGCTTTTCCGTAACCAATCCGCTACTTTCCCCATAAATTTATGCAACATAAAATGTATCTTCAGGCTGAGCCAGGATGCACAACAGGTTCGTCACGCTGGCATACGGGCTCATGTAGAATTCGGGGAATAAAATGACAGAAATACAGCTGCTGCTGAAAAGCACCATTGATGAGCTTAATGTGAAAGAAAAACGCGACAACCGTCCGCGCTTTAGCATTAGCTTTATTCGCAACCATCCATGGCTTTTTGGCGCTATGTATACGGCCTTCCTGGCAACGCTCATTGTGATGCTATGTTCAGAAACGCTGGTAGATTCTGTCTGGCTATTAATTGTGTTATTTATTCTGCTAAACAGTTTCTTCTTCTTTGATGTCTATCCGCGCTATCGCTATGAAGATATTGACGTTCTTGATTTCCGCGTTTGCTACAACGGTGAATGGTACAACACCCGATTTGTCCCGGGCCAACTGCTCGAACGCATCCTGCAATCGCCACGCGTCGGTAGCGAGCAAAAAACTCAGTTACAAAAAATGATTGCTACCAAAGGCGAACTCTCATTTTACGATGTGTTTTCCCTTACTCGCATCGGTACTGCGCAATAAGGCGATTCAGCGTCCGTACCGCAGCAATAAAATGTGAGGCGGACGTATTACCGTAGCCCAGAACAAAGCCGCTTCTCGCCATGTTTATATTAAGATAAAACCGGCTTAATGCTCCAGGTGCCAGTTGAAACTGCCGGGCCTGCTGCACAATCATCTGGTCATCCACGTTGTCAATAGCGATGGTCAGGTGCAAACCTCCCTCACCGCCAAATAGCTCATAGGGATAAGTGAGTTCTTGAGCCAGAGTATCCCGCAACTGCTGCTGGCGTTTGCGATACAAACGGCGCATGGCGGCTAAATGACGTGCGTAGTGCCCCTCCTCAATGAACAATGCCAGCGCCCTCTGTTCGGCCCGATGCCCGCCGCGTAATAGCGAACCAATGGCGCCACGTGCGGCGTCCGCCAGCGCGGGAGGCATCACCATAAAGCCAATGCGCAGCGCCGGAAATAGCGTTTTGCTGAATGTCCCCAGATAAACCACCGGCGCCTGCCTGGCCATCCCCAGCATGGCCGGAATTGGCTCACCGCTGTAGCGAAACTCGCTGTCGTAATCATCTTCAATAATCCATGAATCATGCCGGCGGGCATACTCCAGTAGCGCCAGTCGTCTCCCGGCGCTCATTACTGCCCCACAGGGATATTGATGTGAAGGTGAAGTAAAGATCAATCGCGGCGCTTCACTGTTATTATGGGCATCGAAACGCATTCCTTCATGATCAACCGGCACGCCCTCTATATGAAGTCCGGATTTGAGAAAGATGCTTTTTGCTCCCGGATAGCCGGGTTCTTCTACCCATGCCGTATCGCCAGCGACACTCAGCAGATGCGTGCATAAATCGACGCCTTCCAGCGCCCCTTCTGTAATCACAATTTGCCCGGCTTCGCAGCGGATGCCTCGGGACAGCGCCAGGTGGCGGGCGATCGCTTTTCGCAGCACAAGCTCTCCCTGCGCGTCACCGTAGCCCAACAATGCGCTTCCCTCTTTACGCAGTACTCGATCAAGGAGTCGGCGCCAGATGGAAAGTGGAAAGTAGTTAACCGCAGGCATTCCCGGCGTAAAAAGCAGCGTGGGCGAATCACGACGGATTGCCGCCGGTAATCCCTGTAAATATTCAGGGAGCACAATAAGGCGCGCCTCAATGTCCCCCTCTCCCTGAGTTCCTAAAGGCGCGACGGACGTCCCCTGACGGCTACGTAATACATACCCCTCTATCGCCAGTTGCTCCAGCGCGCTGTTGATGGTGTTGCGCGACAGCCCCAGACGCTGGGCCATGACGCGCGATCCGGGTAAACGGCTATCACCCGCCAGCGCCCCCTGCAAAATCGCCTCGCGCAGTGTCTGATAGAGCGTACGCTGCAGGGTTTCACCTCCCCTGCCGCGCAGGCCCTGCTCCAGTAAAACAAAAAAAGCATCATCCGGAATATTCATCATTGCTCCTCGTGGCACCCTAAAAACATACTTCTGTGGCTCTTTTTATGGAACCAATAAGTGCCTAATCTCGCAGCATTCACCCACCAAAGGAAAACCTCATGAGTCATCTTAATCAATTCGATCAACCCGTTGGCGCTGCCCTGCCCGGCTGGCAGCCTCGTCCACATCCTGAGAGGTTGAATCTGCAAGGTCGCTTTTGCCGACTTGAGCCTTTGCGCTCCACGCACGCCGGTGCGCTGTTTGACGCCCATCGCCTGGCTCCGGACACCCGAAGCTGGACATGGCTGCTACGTGAGCCGGATAACAGCATAGAGGAATACCGCGCGTGGATAGAGAGCGTTTCCGGGCAGGTCGATCCCATTCACTTTGCCGTGATAGATCAGCAGACAGACCAGCCCGTCGGCTCACTGGCGCTGATGAGAATCGATGCCAAAAATGGCGTTGTTGAAGTCGGACACGTTCACTTCTCGCCTTTACTAAGCCGGACGGCGATGGCAACCGAGGCCCAATGGCTGCTGATGCATTACGTTTTTGCTACGCTCGGCTATCGTCGCTACGAGTGGAAATGTAACAGTTTGAACGAGCCTTCACGCCGGGCGGCGCTGCGGCTGGGATTTCAGTATGAGGGACGTTTTCGTCAGGCGCTGGTGATAAAGGGCCACAACCGCGATACCGACTGGTTTTCGATTATCGATTCTGAGTGGCCGCAGATTGACAAAGCAATGCAGCAATGGCTGGCCGCCGACAACTTTAGCGCTGACGGCCAGCAGTTATGTACGCTGGAGAGCTTCCGTTAACGTCTCTTCTTGCATCCCTGCACGGCCTTAAAGCGGGGATTACTTTTGCAGATAACATACAGCCGCCCTTTGCGCTTGACGATCTGGCAATCCGGGTGGCGTTGTTTCGCGCTACGCAATGAGTTAAGCACCTGCATTATTTGCTCCTTTTCGCATCAATAAAACCGCCAAAGCGCTGGCGGAAACGCGCGGTGCTGCCTTCATTGTTAAAGGCCTTCTGCTTACCGGTGTAATACGGATGCGATTTGGATGACACATCGAGCGTTATGTAGGGATACGTCTCGCCCTCCAGCTCAATTTCACGCTCGGTTCGAATCGTTGAACCGACTTTGAAGAATTCGTTGGCGCTGGTGTCGTGAAAAACCACCGTACGATAATGCGGATGAATATTGGGTTTCATAGCGACCTCAATAATTATGTTATAACATAACATTATCGTACGCCGGATAAATATAAAGATCAACCCTGGGAATAGGAAGGATTAATGGGCGGCCCAGGCCGCCCGTTGTAACTTAAGGATTAAGCTGATGTGCCAGGGCTCTGAGCTGCTCGGCAATAGACTGCAGATTTTTCCCCGGTTCCGTTTTCGGCCCGGTTGAGTGACGCACGACCAAACGTGCAGGAAGAATAGATGAAGTATGGGAGTTTTCATTATCACCGCTATCGAGAAGACGACGAACGGCCTCTTTACCTTGCAAATCCAGATCCAACGACACGGTGGTCAGTGCCGGATAAAAGAATGAGCTCTCATAAGTATCATCATAACCAATCACTGACTTTTCGCCGGGGATCGGTACCTGATGCTGATGAAATGCACTCAGCACACCTAATGCCATCTGATCGTTACCCACCAGAACGGCGGTAAAATTCGGCGTCTCACGCAGCATTTGCAGCGCGCCGGCATAACCGCTCTGCGCATCCCAGTTACCGCGAACCACCGTTACCGGCTGTAGTCCATAACCCGCGAGGGTTTCCATCCAGCTTTTTAAACGCAGTTTTGCCGATACCGAGCTTTCCGGCCCGGCCAACAGCGCTATTTCCCGATGCCCCATCTCATAGAGATAT
Source organism: Klebsiella sp. (assembly GCA_036498385.1). Lineage (GTDB taxonomy): Bacteria > Pseudomonadota > Gammaproteobacteria > Enterobacterales > Enterobacteriaceae > Klebsiella. The sequence continues at coordinate 62,694 of DASYFN010000009.1, read as the reverse complement.
TTGACGCTGGCTCGGGTACCATCCGCCGGGTTAAACGAAACGTTAAACACGGAGCTATAGGGATCGACATCTAAAAAAAGACAGACGATATCATCGTTATCAGTGGCAATTTTCTGAGCCTGTTCAGTCTCCAGCGGCACATTGATAATGATCTTATCCACCAGTTGAGACTTTAGTTCATTAATGGAATCCTGAATACTTTGGTTTACGCTCTCATTAATCATTGAGATCAGTACCTGATAGCCTTCCACATTCGCATAGCGTTTTACCGCCGCAGCCACCTGGGAAGGTGCGTGCAATGCCAGGGAAATCGTGACCAGACCCACTGTATGGCTTTGCTTACCTACCAGTTGTTGCGCCAGGCGGTTTGGGACATAGCGCAGTTCCTCAATGGATTTCTCCACCTTGCTGCGTGTAGCTTTGGATACATTCGCAGATTTGTTGAGTACCCTGGACACGGTCTGATAGGAGACACCCGCATGGCGAGCAACATCTTCTAAGGTCGTGCTTTTAGACTTCATGGTCCGGTTCCTTATGTTGTTATCCCTGGATTGTAACAGGGGCAATTTGAAAAAACGCTCATTGCAGCATTCTCCGAACAACCACCACCATAAAAGTATTACGTTCACAACACAACAAATTGTGAATGGGCTCACTACTTGTCACAAAGCACGGCGATTTATTTGCGGAAAATCACATTATAACAATCATTCAATTGCCTGAATTCAGGTTTAGGCATTTTATGTCATCGATTATGTGAACGTAATACAAAACAATAAGAGGATAGACATGAACACTACGCTGCGCACACTCTCTGCTGCGTTGGCCGCTGCGCTGATTTCACCATCCGTGTTTGCTGCTTCCGCCACCCTCCCGGGTATCGACTTTCATGGCTATATGCGTGCCGGGGTTGGGGTCTCCGGCGATGGCAGTCAGGCCGAATGGCAAAAAAATAAAATTGGCCGTCTGGGTAACGAGTCCGATACCTACGGTGAACTGGAACTGGGGTCAGAGGTCTACAAAAAGAATGATGTTAGCTTCTATCTTGACAGCATGGTCAGCATGGTTTCTGATGGATCTAACGATAACGAAAGCACAATCGATGACGATGCGGAGTTCGGCCTGCGCCAGCTAAACCTGCAAATTAAAGGTCTGATCCCCGGTGATCCGAACGCGGTTATCTGGGGCGGCAAACGCTACTACCAGCGCCACGATCTGCACATCATCGATACAAAATACTGGAACATTTCCGGCTCCGGCGCTGGGATCGAAAACTATACACTCGGCCCGGGCGCTATTTCATTTGCCTGGATCCGCGGAGATGCTAATGACGTCGACTACCGCGTCGATGGCGATAGCAACGTCAATATTAACTACCTTGACCTGCGCTATGCAGGCTGGAAGCCATGGGCCGGCTCGTGGACAGAATTTGGTATCGACTATGCGATGCCGAATACCACTAAAAAACAGGACACCTACGGTGGGCTTTACGATGCTGAAAACGGCATCATGCTAACCGGTGAAATCAGCCAGGATATGCTGGGCGGTTACAATAAAACAGTGCTGCAGTACGCAAATAAAGGGCTGGCGCAGAACATGGTATCCCAGGGCGGCGGCTGGTATGACATGTGGAACTACGTCAATGACGCCACCGGTTATCGTGTTATCAACACCGGTTTAATTCCGATTACCGAAAAATTCTCTATTAACCACGTCCTGACCTGGGGTTCCGCAGACAACATAACCGATTACACTGATAAAACGCGCATGCTGTCACTGGTGGCTCGCGGACAGTATCAGTTCACCGAATACGTGCGCCTGATTGGTGAAGTGGGCGGTTTTTACCAAAAAGATAGCTACAAAAACAATACGGATTACAAACAGGCCGGTGAAAAATACACCATTGCGCTGGGCCTGGCCGATGGTCCTGATTTTATGTCACGCCCGGAACTGCGCATTTTCGCTTCATACCTGAATGACTCAGAAAATGGCAAACCGTTCGAAGATCGGACCGCCAGTAACACGTGGAACTTTGGTGTACAGGTCGAAGCCTGGTGGTAATGTCCGTTAAGTTGTTTTATCTCCAACTGTAAGGTTGTTAATTACCCTCCGGTAGTGATTATTGCCATTGAATACTGTGTTTTATTTTCGGGATAACCCATTATTGAGTTATCCCGTTTTATTTTATTTACGATTAGCAAAGTGTTCATCAAGTAATTGTCGCAAAGTATCCGACTGCTTACCGAAAATAGCATGCACCTGTTGCCCCAGGATAATAACGCCAAGCGCTCCCTGCTGCTGTAACTCCTGAGAGTCAACAATCGACAGATTATTCACCGTGACGCGTAAGCGGGTAATGCAGGCGTCAACGTTAATAATATTCGCCTCACCGCCGAAAGCCTGAATTAAATGTTGAATCTGTTGTTGCTCCGCATGACTTAAAGGTACCGCCGGACGAGGTTGAGAAAAGTAATTCAGAAAGGATTTTAAACTCACCATAATAGACTCCTGATAAGCAGATAAAAAAACGCCTGCTCGCAAGAGCAGGCGCGGGGAGAGAAAAATTACGCGTGACGACTAAGGATACGGCAATCCCATGCATTTAAGGTCAACGGCGCGTTCAGCGCCGTGCCGGTGAGGCAATCCTGATAACCTTGCGGCAAGGCCACGTTATGCTGCTGCGCGCTGTAGTTTTGCAAGAAAACGTAGGTGGTTTCGCCATCCGTGCGCGCAGTCGCCACCACGCCCGGCGGGAAATCAGCCTCAACCGCGCGTGGCAGAGACAGCTCTTTAATCAGAGTGCAGAAGAAGTCTCGCTGGAAGGCCAGATCGTTGCGCGAAGCGACGTGCCATGCCTTGCCTTTACCAAAGTGATTGACGGTGACCGCTGGTCTTCCCGCGTAAAAATCATCGCGGTAGGTGGCCAGCGGCTGCGCGGTTTCAGTATGAATCAGTTCACACAGATGGCGTACCTGGTACGGCCCCTGCAGTCCTCCTTCATTGCCCACCAGCCCCTGCACCAGATTGTGTTCGCCATCGTTCAGGCAGTCAATTTCTTCCGCCCAAATACCAAGCAGTTTGCGCAGTGGGCCCGGGAAGCCGCCGAGATGGCACAGGTCAAATTCGTTAACAATGCCTGTCCAGTATGTTGTAACTAAATGTCCCCCATTGGCGACGAAAGCCTCGGCGCGTTCGGCAAAGCCCTCGCGAACCATATACAGCATCGGCGCAATAACCAACTGGTAAGCGCTCAGATCACCATCGGCATCGATAATATCAACCGCAATACCCTGCTCCCAGAACGGACGATAGTGCTCGTTGACCGTATTTTCGTACTCCATTCCAAGATTACGCGGACCCTGAGCATCATCCAGCGCCCAGCGGTTTTGCTGGTCGAATATAATTGCCACTTTCGCATCTGTCCGACAGCCCACCACACCCGGTAGCTTGCTTAGCATCTCGCCGAGCTTCGTCACTTCACGGCCCACGCGCGTATCCAGATGGCCGACATGATCGACAATTGCGCCATGGAACTTCTCTACCGAACCGCGGCTCTTACGCCACTGGAAGTACTGTACCGAATCAGCGCCATGCGCCACCGCCTGCAGAGAGGAGAGAATATGCACTCCCGGCTTCTTCAGCTTACTGGTCGCCTGCCAGTTGGTCGCGCTCGGCGTGGATTCCATCAAAACAAACGGTTTGCCGCCCTTCAGACTGCGCATCATGTCATGATACATCGCGGTGTAGCAGGCCAGCGTGGTTTCGTCTTTATCGCGATGCCACATGGGGTAGCTGTCCCACGAGATGAAATCCAGCGCCTGCGCTAGCTGCCAGTAGTCATAATCGTAGAAATACTCCATAAAGTTGGTTGTCACTGGCAGGCAAGCATTCGCCGCTTTCAGCGGCGCAATTTCGTGGCGGCAGAAGTCCGTCACCTGGGCGGTATTGAAGCGATGCCAGTCAAGGTTCAGACCATGAATTGAGACTTCCCCCTGCGGCGCCGGAGATTCAATCTGCGACCAGTCGCTGTAAGTGTGGCTCCAGAAGGTGCTCCACCAGGCGTGATTGAGATTATCCAGTGTTTCATAGCGCGCTTTCAGCCAGTCGCGGAAACGCTCCTGGCACAGGCTACAGTGGCACTCTCCACCATATTCATTAGAAATATGCCAGCCCAGCACCGCCGGATGCTGCGAGTAGCGTTCCGCCAGCAGGGTATTAATTTTCAGGGTTTTCTCACGATAGACCGGCGAGGACATGCAGTGGTTATGACGTCCACCGTGCAACGCCGGCACGCGATCGCGACCGACGCGCAACACCTGAGGATACTTCTGCGACATCCACGCCGGGCGCGCGCCGCTTGGCGTCGCGAGAAAGACATAAATTCCGGCGGCATACAATTTATCCAGGATACTGTCCAACCAGCCAAACTCAAATACACCCTCCTGAGGTTCAAGCTTAGCCCAGCTAAATATCCCTACCGACATCACATTACATTTTGCCTGCTGCATCATGGCAATATCTTTGTCGATAATATCGGGATAATTATCCCACTGCTCCGGGTTATAGTCGGCACCATGCAATAGCGTATTGACCTTCGGACTCAAAGGCGCAAATTTTTTCATAATAAACATCCTGAAGTTTAAAGCTAAATGATTAATTAAATACCTTCATCGACGGCAATGCTTTTCCCTGACAATCAAACAGCGCTTGATTTTCCCGGGCATTCCCTTCTTTCCACTCATCGTGGGTATATTTCATTCCGGCAGGCGTCGCCCAGGTATTTCCCGGTACGGCAATCCACGTCGGCTCCCAATAAAAAATACCTTTACCACGATGTTCCGGAACATCTGCAACGGCCTGCATTAAGTCATGAATATAATTATATTGTCCCTGCACGGTGGCAGGGTAACCGCCGTCCTTTTCCTCTTTCGCCTGGAAACTATTTTCAGCATTATCGCAGTTCTCCAGGGTATAAGCGTAAGCGGCTTCCACCACAATCACGTCTTTGTTATAGCGCTTGCTGATATCGTCCATATTAGCTTTCAATGCGCTGATGGGGCCATTCCAGTAGGTATACATCGACAGACCAATGATGTCGTAAGGTACGTTGCGCTTGCTGATTTCATCAAACCACCAGCGGAAGGTGTCATTTTTCGTTCCTTCAGCCAGGTGAAGCATAATTTTAACCTGTTCACCGCCAGTGAGGTTTTCTTTCAGGCCGTCGATAGCGGCATTAAGCAGCCCTGCCAGGCGATCGAATTCACCGCCGCCCTGCCCCCAGCTTTTGCCTTCCGGCCACAGTATACCGCCGTTGATTTCGTTGCCGATCTGCACCATATCCGGCAGCACGCCCTCCTGTTTAAAGCGGGCAATCGTGTCACGAGTATAGTCATGGATCGTGGTTTTCAGTTGCGGGTAATCCAGTTTGTCCCAGGCTTTCGGCTTGAACTGCTTGCCCGGATCGGTCCAGAAATCGCTGTAGTGAAAATCAAGCAGCAGCTTCATACCCTGAGCTTTTGCACGCTTCGCCAGCGTCAGCGTCGACACCAGATCATTATCTCCGCCGCCGTAGCGCTGGCCCTGCGCATCTTTTGGATCAACCCACAGGCGCAGGCGAACATAGTTCACGCCATCAGCCTTCAGAATCGCGATCGGGTCCTGCTGCTGATTGTTGTGGTTAAAAAACTTTGCGCCGTGTTTTTCCGCATCCAGCAATGTGGAGATATCCGCGCCTTTAATAAAATCAGCGGGCATATTGCTAAATGCCTTCGTTTGCAGCGCATCTGCCGCAAGCGTACTGGCGGAGAAACAGCATGCCAGAGAAACAGCAAGCCACGCGGGTGTTAATCTTTTCATGAGGTTATCCTTTCGTACTGCCAGAGGTGAGGCCGGAAACAAAATATTTTTGTAGCGCCAGATAGAGAATCGCCACCGGGACAGCAATCAGCACCGCTCCCGCCGCGTATGTGGTATAGCTGGCACCCATTTTCTGCGCTACCAGGTTATACAGACCAATTGGCAGCGTATACTTATCCGGGGTACGCAAAATGGTGCTGGAGAGAATGAAATCTCCCAGCGGACCGGTAAATGAAAACAGCGCAACCACCGCCAGAATCGGCTTCGACAGCGGCATAATAATTTCGATAAAGATGCGGAAACTGCTGGCGCCATCCATCCGCGCGGATTCATCCAGATCTTTGGGGATCGCGTCCAGATAACCCTTCATGAGCCAGGTATTCATCGGGATCATGCCGCCGACGTAGATCAGCACCAGCGCCAGATGGCTGTTGATCAGCCCCAGCAGTTGCGAGAGAACAAATATCGCAATCAGCGCCGAGAACTGCGGGATCATCTGCAACAGCAGGAACAGCATCAACCCATTCTGACGCCCTTTGAAACGAAAGCGAGAGAATGCATAGGCGGTAAAGCTCACGCTGATTAAGGTCAGCACCATGGTCATGAAGCTGATTTTCATCGAGTTCCAGTACCAGGTCAGATAGTTCACATTGCCGTTAAACAAATCCGCGTAATGCTGGAACGACAGGTTTTCAGGAATAATCGACGTACTCAGCAGGCTGTTCCCGGCGTTCAGCGACGCCCCTACCGTCCAGACCAGCGGGTAAATGATGATCGTTGACACAAAGATGACCACCAGCCAGGTGAGTGACAAGCGAATCCACTTTTCGCGTTTAATACTCGGTGATTTAGCCATGTTGCTTCCCTTACGCCATGTCGTCATTTTTGAAGGATTTCGTGGCGCGGAACTGCCACAACGCCAGGCCGACGACAAAAATCGACAGCAGGATCGTTATGGTTGCCGCAATAGCGTATTGCGAAGACGACATGGTCAATTTGTAGATCCACGACACCAGAATATCTGTACCGCCAGCATTCGACCCCGCCACTGCCGGCCCGCCGTTGTTGAACAGATAGATAATGTTGAAGTTGTTAAAGTTGAAGGTGTACTGGGTGATAATGATCGGCGCAATGGAGTACAGCACCAGCGGTAGAGTAATGGTCCGCAGACGGGTAAACGCGCTGGCGCCATCCATCGTAGCCGCTTCATAAAGATCGTCCGGAATCGCCTGCAGTACGCCGGTGGTCATGGCAAAAACAAATGGGAAACCCAGCCAGGTTTGCATCATGATCAGCGCTGTCTTAGTCCAGAACGGGTCGGTCAGCCACGCTTTCGGACTGATGCCAAAGAAGGACAAAATGGCATTGTTAATCACCCCGAATGAATCGTTGAACATCCCGGCGAAAACCAGAATCGTCACAAACCCAGGCACCGCCCACGGCAGAATGAAAATCGTGCGGATCAGCGGCTTAAAGCGCAGGTCTTTCTGGTTAACCAGAATGGCCAGCAGCACGCCAACGGTACATTGCAGGGTGGTCGCCAGCAAAGTCCATACCACCGTCCACTGCAGCACGTCAAAGAAGGTCGATCGCCAGATGGATAATGTGAAGATGTTGATGAAGTTTTTGAATCCCACCCAATCTACCAGCTTTGCGGGTGGCGTGTGGTAAAGGTTGTAGTTAGTAAAGGCAATCGCAAAGCCAAACAGAATCGGGAAGATGACCACAAACACCAGCAAAATAAAGCCAGGAGTGATCATCAAATAAGGAAAACCGTCGCTGAGCAGCATCTGATACTGCTTACGCACGCTATTCAGCGCCATACCTTCATCACGCTTTTTGCCGTTAACCCAGGCATCACGCAGCGAGATAAAATAAACTAACAAACCAAAAGCGATAATCAGCACGCTGATTATTCCTTCCGCCAGCAGGAAAATAGAGTTATCCCGCGGGACTTCTTCACCTAAGGTGTATAACCCCCACAGACCCTGGCTGAGAAAGTCATAAAAAATGCTCATAAAACTGCTCAGCAGCACCAGGAACACAATCCCTTTCAGCCACTGGCGGTGATAAAACTGTCCAAAACCCGGCACGATAGCCAGCAACAGACCGCACCACGCGTGACGTCCTGCGCCACGCGCTTCAGAAATATTTTCGCTGGGATTAATAATCACGCACGACTCCTTCTGAAAACGGGAGGGTTTCCTCCCGTTCTGTTACTTCAGCTGATTATTGATTGCTGGCCTGCATGGCTTCGATCTGCATCTTGATCTGCTTTTCGGCGTTATCGAGCGCCGCCTTCGGCTCCTGTTTACCAGTCAGGCTAAGCTCCAGTGCAGCATTCGCCGGAGCCCATACTTCGCCCATTTCCGGGATCCCAGGCATCGCCGTCGCCCGCGCTGACTGCACCGCCACCGCGCTGGCCTTCTCGTCATTCTTAATGACAGGATCGTCAATCATTGCCTTCAGCGGCGGGATTTCACCGGTTGCGACATAGCGCGCTTTCACGTACTGCGGCTGGTTGATAAACTCAATAAACTGCTGCGCCAGCGCTTTATCTTTACTCCACGTCGAGACCACATAGCCCTTCACGCCGAGGAAAGAACCCATTGATTTGCCGTCCGGCAGCATCGGCAGAGGCGCAACGCCATAATTAATGCCAGCCGCTTCATACGGCTGGAAAGCCCATGGGCCATTAATCACCGCTGCCGCTTTCTTCTCAGTGAACAGTGAGTCGATGGCGTTCAGCCCGTTATCCCCGAGGATCCCCGTCGGGAAGACCTTATCGGTGTAGAATTTTTTCAGGAAGGTAACCGCTTCCACGGCGCCCGGCTTATTCAGGCCAACATCCTGCGGGTTGAAGCCCCCTTTATCGTTTTTGCCAAAGATATAGCCGCCCATCGGACCGATAACACCCCAGCTGTAATAAATCTGATCAAACTTCGCCAGCAAGCCGTATTTACCCTCTTCGCGCTGCTTCTTCGAATAGTCGAACCACGCCTGCAGGCTATCCAGCGGCTTGTCGATCAGATCTTTGTTGTAAATCAGCACCAGGGTTTCCACCGCTTTTGGCACGCCGTAAAGCACCTTATCCATATGGAACGCGTTGATTGACGTAGATGTAAAGGCCTCCTGCTTCGCCTGGTCCATAGTCAGAGGAGACAGCAGTCCCTGGACAACCGCTCCGCCTAACTGGTCATTAGGGATCACAAGGACGTCCGGGCCGATGCCCGCCGGGCCATCAAGGCGCAACTTTTCCAGTTGTTGGGCGTACGGCATCTCCTGTACGTTCACTTTAACGTTGAACTGCTTTTCAAAATCACTTACAGCGGCTTTGATGCCGTCAGATTTTTTGATGTCTTCCCAGACATTGAGCTGTCCGGTCGCGTGTGCCTGCAGGCTCACTAGCTGACCGGCAGCAAGAGTGGTAAGGATAAGGGCAGCAAGAGTGTTCTTTTTCATTATCAACCTCATGTGAAGGTATAACAATTAAATGATTATTATTGAGCGGCGTAACTTCTGGAATCTTTCAGTCAATTGATAAACGGTAATTCATAGACAGAATATCCGTTATTCTTGATTTGTTATACGCTACGCTTTGAATACTGATAAAACTACTAAAAGCTACCAGTTGTGTGATCATGATTGCAGAAATGAAACATTGATGTATGGTGCTAAAACTCTGGAAGTTATAGTCACTACATGATTTTAGTGTCGTTGAGCATCCTTCGGCTGAATTGTTATACGTTATACAAACAACACATCACAGCCCAAATCCCAACGGCAAAAACGGCTATTAACCCGGGGAATGCTGATGTCCAATATACGTCTGAGGAATGTCACCAAGCGGTTCGGCAGTACAGTGACGCTGCATCAGGTAAATCTTGATATTGAAGATGGTGAATTTGCGGTTTTCGTTGGCCCGTCCGGCTGCGGTAAATCGACGCTACTGCGGATGATTGCTGGTCTGGAAGACGTCAGCGATGGTGAAGTGCTGATTGGTGATGAGGTCATGAATGATGTCGTTCCTGCCCATCGCGGCGTCGCCATGGTATTCCAGTCCTATGCGCTCTATCCGCATATGACGGTGGCGGAAAATATGGGCTATGGACTGAAGGTGAATAAAGTCCCAAAAGATGAAATTCGCCACCAGGTGGAAATGGTTGCGAAAACGCTGCAACTCTCTCATCTGCTGGATCGTAAACCTAAACAGCTTTCCGGCGGTCAGCGCCAGCGCGTGGCGATCGGTCGCGCCATCGTGCGTAATCCACGGGTGTTCATGTTTGATGAACCCCTCTCTAACCTTGATGCCGAACTGCGTGTTGAGATGCGACTGCATATCGCCAAACTGCATCATGAACTCAAGACCACCATGGTTTATGTCACCCACGATCAGGTTGAAGCAATGACGCTGGCCGATAAAATCGTGGTGATGAACTACGGCAAAGTTGAGCAGATGGGTTCACCGATGTCGCTGTATTACAACCCGGTGAATAAGTTCGTCGCTGGATTTATCGGTTCGCCAAAAATGAACTTCCTGCCCGCGACGGTAACTGCATGGCAACCGGGTCAACTGAGTGTGAAGATGGCGCAAGATCACAATCTGACGCTCAATGTCACCACATCTCCGCTGCAACCCGGCGCTGCCGTTACCCTCGGTATTCGTCCTGAACATCTCTCAACCGATGTGAATATCGGCACCGTGGTTGAGTTTCAATGTGAAGTGGTCGAGAGACTGGGCAACAATACCTATCTGTTTGGTCAGTGCTACGGCCACGATAACGTTAAAATTCTGCTGCCCGGCGACGTTCACTTTCGTCCCTGGCAAAAAATCAGCGTCGCGTTCGACAATCGCTACTGCATGGTATTCGACGAAAATGACTTGCGGATTAGCGCCGACATCTCTGCGCCTGATGTCCATTAAACGCAACATCTGATGGTCATGGTTACGCTTTAGAATATGAACCTGTACTGATAACGCTTGTTGCCAGCATGCAGTCCTCGTTTTTCTCCGCTTTGTTCAATGTATTGGATGGAGCGGTTCATCCACTGTTAGCCCGAATTCGTTGCCGTCTCTCGGTTCGGGCCTTTTTTATCCCGTTTGCTGAATCCTGCTTTTTTATCTTTCGCGTATGCTCATCAAAGCCCGCAATAAAATAAGGAAGTACTTATGACAACCCGGCATCAGGTGATGTCTGGTGACAGAGGGACTGAAACATAAAATGACAGCAATGGGTAGCGAGCATCATCGGGTGATGATCGACCCTACTCTGTTTAGCGATGTGATGCCATACGCCCAGGGCTGGCTTTAGCAAAGCGCTGCCAAAGGAGAAATGTATCCTGTGGGCAGAAAACAACCTTAAAGCGTATTCAACGCAACGCGAGAAAAATCACTTCTGAGCCTATTTCAGGTAAGATTTTATCACCTGCATCACCACCTCAAGGTCAGCTTCACGCTGGCCTTCTTCCGATTCTTTGACGACATGGTCTGTTAAATGTCCCTGGATAACCTGCATCATCATGCCATTTACCGCACCGCGAATGGCGGCCAACTGCTGTAAAACCTCTGCGCATTCATGCTCGCGGTTAAGCATTTTTTCTAGCGCGGCGCTCTGCCCCTGAATTTTCTTCAAACGGGTCAATAACATCTTCTTGTGACGAACGGTATGTGACATTACGCGATCCACTATTTGATTAATTGATCATTTTCACTAACAACCACTGTACGCAATGAGAACAGCATAACATGCCCTACTCCCCCGGAGTATTTTTCTGCTGGGGGGTAGTATTTATGTACTGGGGGGGAGTAGTATGCAATCACTCCTGGTAAGGAACCACGTTATGAATGATTTCACTTCACTGCTGCAACAGGGCAATGCCTGGCTATTTATTCCCAGCGCTGTCCTGCTGGGCGCGCTGCACGGTCTGGAGCCCGGACATTCAAAAACCATGATGGCGGCATTTATTGTGGCAGTGCGTGGAACATTGAAGCAGGCAGTGCTGCTGGGTCTGGCGGCGACGGTATCGCATACGGCGGTGGTCTGGCTGGTGGCGATGGCAGGGCTGTGGTTTGGCCGCGGCTGGAATGCGCAAACGTCAGAACCCTGGTTTCAACTGTTCTCAGGGATCCTTATCGTGCTGATTGCCTGCTGGATGTTACGGCGTACCTGGATTGAATCTCGTCCCCACGACCACAACCACAACCACAACCACAACCACGACCATAATCATCACCACCCGCATAAACACAACCCGCACGCTCATCAACATTCGCTGGTTGCCGCCGATAACGGGCAGGACGCCCATCAGCGCGCGCATGCGGAAGAGATCAACCGCCGCTTTAACGGGCAGCGGGCCACTACCGCACAGATCGTCTTGTTTGGACTGACGGGGGGACTCATCCCTTGCCCGGCGTCAATTACCGTATTGCTTATTTGTCTGCAACTGAAAAAGTTTTCGCTGGGAGCAACGCTGGTACTGGGTTTTAGCGTTGGGCTTGCGCTCACCTTAGTGGCTTCCGGGGCGATTGCCGCCCTGAGCCTGAAGCACGTCGCGAACCGCTGGCCAGGGCTGAACGCTCTCTCACGTAAAGCGCCGTGGGTTTCCGGCACGCTGATTATTGTGGTGGGTTTCTATATGCTGTTGCATGGCTGGAATAATCTGTAGTGCTTCTCTTGCCATCCCCACAGGCTATGGGGATGGCAAAGATGAATTACTCATCCAGAAGCGGGGCAAAACCACCGTATATCATTCGTTTTCCATCAAATGGCATATTTTCGCCAAACTCTTTCATCCGCGGGTCGGCCATCATTTTAGCGTTAGCGGCATCGCGTGCCTCTTTAGAAGGATATTCTATCCAGCTGAACACCACTGCTTCATTGTCCTCAGCTTTCACCGCCATGCGAAAATCGGTCAGCTTTCCATCCGGTACATCATCCGCCCAGCACTCGACTACGCGTAGTGCGCCAAATTCTTTGAATAATGGCGCGGCTTTTGCTGCCATCTCGCGGTATGTCTCCTTATTTTCCGCCGGTACGGCAACGACAAAACCATCAACGTACTTCATGAGTATGCTCTCCGAAGTGAACAGTACAACCGGAGAATCCGGCCGTCTCTGAATTGATAAGTTTAGTCTCCAGATCTGATGGCAGCTTAAAATCAGGAGATAACCTCACCGCGTTTAGCCAGAGTCTTACGCACGACTGGCTGATGAAACCACGGCAGGCAAAGCTGGATCAGCGGCCCAATCGCTAATGCATAGAGTACGGTTCCTACACCAAACTTGCCGCCCATCATCCAGCCAATCAACAGAACTGAAACTTCAATCGCTGTACGAATACCGCGCAGCGACCACCCGGTACGTGCATGCAAGCCGGTCATCAAGCCGTCGCGTGGTCCAGGGCCGAAACCCGCGCCAATGTACATCCCCGTCGCCAGCGCATTCAGTACGATAGCCCCGACCAACAGCACGCTGCGCGCTACCAGCGATTCCAATGGCGGCAGCACTGCCAGAGTAGCGTTTGCCGCCAGCCCCAGCACAATCACGTTACTCACCGTGCCCAGACTCGGCATTTGTCGTAGCGGGATCCACAGCAGAAGCACCACCGCTCCCGTCAGGATCATGGCCGTTCCGAAATCGAGACCGAACTGCTTGCCGATCCCCAGATGAAAAACATCCCATGGATCGGCCCCCAGATTGGCATGAACAAATAACGCGGTCGACACGCCATACAGGACCAGGCCAATATAAAGTTGCAGCAAACGACGTACCATTTTTCACCTCAGGATAATTGCGATTCCCTCCATCATCAGTAAAAATGGATTGATAATTAATGGCCAGTTTTTAAAAAGTGGATTGCTATGTCATCTCGTCGCTTTGGTTCACAATCGCTGGTACGCCTGCTCGGTAACTGGCAGGAATCCAGCTCTCGCACGCCTATCTGGCGTCAGTTGGCAGAAGCACTGCGCCTGCTGATCCTTGATGGCCGCCTGGCGCTGGAAACCCGCCTGCCCGGCGAGCGTGAACTGGCGACAGCGCTGAATATCAGCCGCACCACAGTAGCCAGCGCGCTCGGGCAGCTACGGGAAGAAGGCTATCTCTACAGCCGTCAGGGAAGCGGTTCGCGGATCGCCTTGCCGGAGCGGCCGGTGGCTGCGGCGGCCAAAAAACCGGACCCGCTATCGGTGAATCTGGCCGTTGCCTCCCTTAGCGCCGGGCCTGAAATCCATCAGGCCTACAGCCAGGCGCTGAAGGCCATGCCTCAGCATTTATCCAATACCGGTTACGATCAACAAGGACTACCGCTTCTGCGCGAAGCGATCGCCCGCCGCTATAGCGAACGCGGCCTGCCAACCCGTAGCGATGAAGTGATGATCGTCAACGGGGCGCTTAGCGGCTTTGCGTTGGCTTTGCGTTTATTCACCGGGCCCGGCGATCGTGTGGTGGTGGATGCGCCGACTTATCCCATGGCGATTAGCGCGATTTATGGGGCATCATGCCGTCCGGTCAGCGTTGCGTTACCGCAGCAGGGATGGGATTGCGATGGTTTAGCGGCGACTATTGCACAAACGGCTCCGCGGCTGGCATGGCTAATGCCGGACTTTCATAACCCTACCGGCCGCTGTATGGACGGCGCCACACGCCAGCGAGTAGCAGATATCGCTGCGCAAACCCGCACCACGCTGGTGGTAGACGAAACGATGGTTGATTTATGGTACGACGCACCACCGCCGCCGCCTTTGGCGTCATATAACCCTGATGCCCCACTGATAACCATCGGCTCGGCAGGAAAAAGCTTCTGGGGCGGCTTGCGCATAGGCTGGATCCGCGCATCCTCGCGAACCATTGCATCGCTGGTTCAGGCGCGCGACTCTCTCGATCTCGGCTCCCCACTGCTGGAACAGTTGGCCTGCTGTTGGTTGCTTGAGAATGAGAAAATATTGCTACCGCCGCGGCGCGCCATGCTGGCAACCCGCCGGGATATGTGCGGTGCGCTCATGACGGAGTATTTTCCTCACTGGCGCTTCACACCGCCTGAGGGTGGCCTCTCTTTTTGGGTTGAATTGCCCGGGATGCTGGCGACACTCTTTTCCGTTCGCGCTGAAAGCCGTGGAATTCACATCGGGACAGGAACACGGTTTGGCCTGGCGGGCGCGTTTGATCGCTATTTGCGTTTGCCGTTTACGCTGGCGGATGACGAACTACGCAGCGCGTTTAATACATTGCAGCCGTTATGGCATAGTCTTACAGAGCAGAAAGAGAGCTTCCGCCTGAGAAAAATCATCTAATAAAATATCGACGGGCTGGAGCCAGCCCGTCAAAAACCATCATCCGTAATGCATATGAGATGTTTTTATAAAATTGCGCTTCAATTTTGTCTTCGTGACGTGTCAGTCCGATGACAAAAATGAAATACTTTCATTAATGCTGACGCGGGATCGGAAACCCCTTCAGGGAAATAATAAAGCCGTCTTCATCTTTTTTGATTTTTGCACCTGTATCACACCAGTCAGAGGCAATGCGAAAGAACTCATCACTACCGATATCCCAGTTCAGGCGTACATGCTTAACGTACCCGGAACGCAGCATGTCACAGGCTTCGCTATAGTTGCTGGCTGTAGAGAGTTGTTGTTTCATTTTTTCTTCTTCAGAAATTTACGTAACGCTTTGATTTCTTTAGGGGTCAATGGAGACGTTTCCTCTTCGGTATGCTGGTTATCGATATCTTCTTCCGAAACCCCCGCCTCGTCTGCTGATTCCGCTACCTGAAAGGCAAGCAGCAGCAGTTTCTCCGTAGCTATTCCTAAATTTTCGTTATTTTCTTCCGCATACTGACGCAACTTTTCTTTTAACTCACTATCAATTTTTACGTTCAGAACCACAGTGGTCATAGTCACGCTTCCCGTGAAACAAAATCATCACATAATTAATACACGAAGTTAACATACCAATCCAGAAATATATTTTTAGCTTATATCTAACAAGATTTTCTCAGCAAGAATTTGCACGCTTTATATGACATAGAGATGTCATATATATTTCATTTAAGTGTCAGTTTTATGACAAGAGAAATTATCCGGGATATATCACATGCCCTGGCATGACGCGCCCGCAGATGACTGGCATCGCGAGCGGACAGTTGGGCCAGAGTGCGTCTGCAGGAATGACTTAACTTTATTACCAGTGAAAGACATGCTGGCTCGGCACTGTTATTCCCTTCCCCACGCTGCACGCAAACGTCAAATAGATCGTTCGCAAGAAGCCTGGTTGTTGGCACACCTTCAGCTTATGCATCATTTCAGTTTGCTACCCGTGCTTCGGCATCCATAATCCGGGTTTGACATTGGTTCTGAACCATCTGGCATTATCACTGCGTATTTTCATGCAATGAATTCAATAAATTATCCCGGACTTTCACCATGGCACGTTGTAATGCCCGGGTTTCTTCTAATGTCAGGCCAAGAGCGTAGAAGACTTCCAGACATTGATAACTGGCGTTGCGTAGATCCTCCCCCTTTTTAGTAAGAAAAATCTGTACCTTACGCTCGTCTTCCGTCGAACGTTGGCGTAACACAATATCCTGCTTTTCGAGATTTTTAAGCAATGGGGTGAGCGTACTGGAAGCCAAAAAAAGCTTATCACCTAATTGATTGACAGTCTGCCCATCTTCCTCTCCAAGAGCCAGGAGGGTGATCCATTGCGTGTAGGTTAACCCCATCTTTTTTAGATAAGGGCTGTACACCTTGCCAAATGCGAGATTGGCAGTATAAGTGGCAAAACACAGGAAATCTTCAAGCTGTGGAAATTCGCCTTGTTCAAACTGACCAGCGGTATAATCGTTCATAATTTGTCCAGATTAGTTTTGGCAAAATCATATCGCACACGATTTATTTTGTAAAAACCTTGACTCATCAATCTCTGTCGATATCATTATCACAATAAAAAATCGCATACGATTTAATAAATACAGCAGAAGGATAAATACCATGAAAATTTTTTACAGAACCCGTGCAACTTCAGTTGGTGGTCGTGACGGTCACGTGGCGTTAGATGACGGTTCCTTAGCACTGGATTTAGTAAGTTTTAATAATGAAAGCGGCAAGACAGGCGCAAACCCGGAACAACTCTTCGCCATGGGTTATGCCGCCTGCTTCGACAACGCGTTAATTCACATCATGCAGCAACAAAAGCTGGAAAATGTGTCCACTAAAACGTCATGCGCTGTAGGTATTGGGCAAAATACTGCAGGCGGATTTTCACTGGATATTGATTTAGACGTTGAGGTGCGCGGACTTGAGAAAAACGCAGCAATTGAATTAGTGAAGAAAGGGCATGAAGTATGCCCCTATTCTAATGCCACGCGAGGTAATATTGATGTTCGACTGCACGTGAGCTTAGTTGATACATTCACGCTCTAATTTCGTCAGGTTATGGCCAGGATAATCCGGTAAGTGCGTAGTCACCCAGATTAATCTAAGCAACTCGCTTTGCCCGCTCCGGATTCAGGGTAACTGCCCCCTGCGGTTACCCGTTTTCTCGTTCTACCTGATCAACGCTCAGGATGGGCTGTCTGTGCCATTCGGTACAATCATCACGCTGCCTGAACAGTCTGTTGTTTTCTCCACGGTGCCGTTGTTTCGGGGTCACATATCATGGGACGCTGGAGCGGAAAGTGCTGCATACCCGCTAATCTGTGAATATATATCCGTCATACTTCAGATTGCAGGCGCGTTGGCTTTGTGACTCGAATTATTGAGGCTATATACCCCTTGAGATACGTTTAATTCATCTGCGCAGCCCCACAACGCATCAACAAATCACAGCTCCCGAAAATATGTCGCGCGCCGTGTGCTTTTATTATCTCCATATTGTTAAAATCGTGTTTATTATCAATCCATTAAATTTGCTTTTCATATAAACGATAACGCTTATAGGGGACAGCCCCGATGCGCTCTAAAATCGTTCGCATGCCAGTATTGGTTTCCAGGATCCACGACATTTCCAGCGCATCAATATTGTGCCTGGCAAAAGGGTCGCGTTGTGCCTCAATGAGCAGTAGCGCGATAATCGGTCCGATGCGGCTGAATTGATATTCCTGGCGAACGCCCATCAGCGGCACACGCGCGGTGCGTACCCCGCTGACTTTCAGTCGCCACAATAACTTCGCCCAACCGAAGGGCAATAAACGCCCCTGCAGATCGGCGATAGCTTCGTTAATGTTCGGCAGACCCACAATAAAGGCGCAGGGTACACCTTCCACTTCGGCGATATGGATCATATCGTCGGGCACCAGGAACTTAAGCTGATTCCCCATGGTGGCGAATTCGTGCTCGGTGAACGGGACAAACCCCCAGTTATGCCGCCAGCCGGAATTAAACACCTCCCGCAGCACCTGCATTTCCTCCAGAAAGCGCTTGCGGTTGAGAGGACGAATAGTGACTTTTTTGCGCACCTGTTCCATCATCCGGGTTAACGAAGGCGAAAAATCCAGGTCGGTTCTTTTCATCCAATAGGCAAGAAGATCAATCCCTTTCGTATAGCCTTGCTGCGTTATCTGGGGGGCGTAGTAGGGTTTGGCGTGCGTCATCAGGGCTGATGGCGGGGTGTCAAATCCCTCGACCAACAGGCCGCTTTCCTGATTGATATTGAGGCTGAATGGCCCAGTAATTTTCCGTGCGCCCTTTGACCTCAACCACTCCTCTGCCGCCGTGAATAACGCACTGAAAACGGCGGGATCATCAATGGCATCGATCATGCCAAAGTGGCCGGTATCCTCACCATGCAACTGCTGATGCAGGGAATCAATTTGTGCAGTGATGCGCCCAACGATTTTCCCCTGTTTTTTGGCCACCCACGCCTGCCATTCGATATGCTCGGTACCGGGATTCTTGTTTGACAAATGCTCTGCGCGTTCTAAATACAGCGGGTTAATCCAGTTTGGATCATCGCGAAACAATAACGAAGGGAAAGCAATAAATGCTTTAAGGTCGCGCCCACCCAGAACTTTCTCAATGTGAATCATAAATAACCTTAGGTTTTAATAAAATAATCAAATAAGCGCGCAACAAAACGCCGTTAGCATTTTTTATGCTGTCCGTGTTTATTGGATTATGTTGTCTGGATAAACGATAAAAACCGATTATTACCCTATATGAATCAGTGCGTTATTTACCCTGCGTCACTCTGGTAACCCCCATGACTTATCAAAAAAGAAGCCTGAAGCGGTTCTTACGCGCTACGCGAATAGTGCTCTTTTATCATTTTAGTGCTTTTTTGGCGAAAGAACTTCACCGTTTCTAGCGTACCGACTTTAATCAGGAGAAGTAGCGCCGCTTTTACCACTTAATGCTTTTTTTCATTTTCAGGTTAAATGAGTCGTTCACTTTTGGATTTCTTGCGGCATACTGTTTAGGAAGTGTTTATGTTCTAAGATAGCCATGTGCGAGGTCATAACCCATAAGCAAACAGTTATTTACCTCCTCGATACAGGCAGGCCAAAGAACAGCGATATGCAGATCCAGCAATGTCTTTTCATATATTCAAAAGATGCCGTTCAAGAATGAGAATACTGGTAGCTCGCGCGCTATCTGGATAATAACTGGTGTGCCTTTCTGACCCAGCAATATGCGCTATTCGTGGGATGGTGGTGATTGGATAACAAACTTATTCGACACCTCTTCATAGTAAAATATCAATTATCTCGCCTGGAGTAGGTTATCTCTTTTGGCGATTCTTAATATATGGCTAAGTTTGTCTATGTCTGAAACAAGTTCCGTTCATTCTCTTCCTATACGCTATGCGGACTTCCCCACTTTAGCGGATGCTTTGAACTATGCGGCACTGGGCAATACGGGAATGAATTTTTATGACCGTCGCAATCAACTCGTGACCGTTCTCGAATATCGCACGTTGCAACAAAAGGCGATAGCGGGTGCCCGGCGTTTATTATCCCTGAAACTCAAGAAAGGCGATCGCGTAGCGCTTATCGCCGAAACCAGCGCGGGATTTGTCGAAGCCTTTTTCGCCTGCCAGTATGCCGGCCTGGTGGCGGTCCCGCTTGCGATCCCAATGGGCGTTGGCCAGCGCGATTCCTACACTACCAAGCTGAAAGGGCTGATCGCCAACTGTAACCCCGCGGCAATTATCAGCGGCGAGGAGTGGACGCCGCTGATCGCCTCTGCCACGGAAAGCGCGTCGGCGATGCACATTCTCAGCGACGCAGATTATAACGCGTTGCCGCAGTTGGATATCGAGCTGCCAGCATCTTCTCCCGACGACATCGCCTATCTCCAGTACACCTCGGGCAGCACGCGTTTTCCACGCGGCGTAATCATTACCCAGCGCGCGGCCATGGCTAACCTGAGCGCGATTAGTCGCGATGGGATCAAACTGCGCGCGGGCGACCGCTGCGTCTCCTGGCTGCCCTTCTATCACGATATGGGCCTGGTCGGTTTCTTACTGACCCCGATAGCCACCCAGTTATCTGTCGACTATCTGCGCACGCAAGATTTCGCCATGCGCCCAATGCAGTGGCTGAAACTGATTGCGAAAAATCGCGGCACCGTGTCTGTCGCCCCGCCGTTCGGCTACGACTTGTGCTTGCGCCGCAGCAACGCCAAAGAGCTGGCCGATCTGGATCTCTCCAGTTGGCGTGTGGCGGGCGTGGGCGCCGAGCCGATCCCGGCCGAACTGCTGAGCCAATTTAGCGAACACTTCAGCAGCATCAACTTCGACAGCAAGGCGTTCATGCCCTGCTATGGCCTGGCCGAAAACACCCTGGCAGTCAGCTTTTCCGACCCTTCCTCCGGTCCGCAAACCAGTGCGGTCGACCGCGATATTTTGGAGTACCAGGGCAAAGCAGTCGCGCCCGGTAAAAAGACCCGCGCCGTCTCGACCTTCGTCAACTGCGGCAAAGCACTGCCCGGCCATCGCATTGAGATCCGCAGCGAAACCGGACAGCCGCTGCCGGAACGTCAGGTCGGTCATATCACCATTTCCGGCCCCAGCCTGATGAGTGGCTATTTCAGCGATGATGAATCACAGCAACAGATCAAGGGGACCGGTTGGATGGATACTGGCGATCTGGGCTATCTGCTGGACGGCTATTTGTATGTCACCGGCCGCAAAAAGGATTTAATTATTATTCGCGGTCGTAACATCTGGCCGCAGGATATTGAGTACGTTGCGGAATCCGAACCTGAAATACGTTCTGGCGATGTGATCGCTTTTGTGGCCGAAGAACATGGCGAAGCGGCCAGGATCATTTTGCAAATCCAGTGCCGGGTCAGTTCGCAGGAACGACGGGAACAAATCGTGCATTCGCTGAGCGCGCGCATTCAAAGCGAATTTGGCATTGCGGTGGATATCGAGTTGCTGCCGCCGCACAGCATTCCCCGCACATCGTCGGGCAAGCCTGCCCGCGCTGAGGCCAAAAAGCGCTGGCAGAGCGCTTCGCTCTACCCGCAACTGCCGCAACTGGCCGGTTTCGCGCAATGACAGGCATTGCCGCAGTCACCGGCGCGACCGGTTTTATCGGCCAACACATCGTGCATGAATTGCTGGCGCAGGGATTCAGCGTGCGCGCCTTGACGCGGCGCACAGGGAAAGTCGCCGCCGACAACCTGTTGTGGGTGCCCGGCGCACTGGAAGACCCGGCGTCGCTTGCCGAGCTGGTTCGCGGCGCGGACTACGTCGTTCACTGTGCGGGCCAGGTGCGCGGGCATACGGAAGCGGTTTTCACCCGCTGCAACGTGACCGGCAGCCTGAACCTGATGCGGGCTGCCAGACAGAGCGGCAACTGTAAGCGTTTCTTGTTTATGTCTTCTCTGGCAGCTCGCCATCCGGAGCTGTCCTGGTACGCGAATTCAAAATACGTCGCCGAGCAGCAATTAATCGCTGCAGCATCGGATATCACGTTGGGTATTTTCCGCCCGACGGCGGTTTACGGGCCGGGCGATAAAGAGCTGAAGCCGCTATTCAACGGGCTGCTGCGCGGAGTGCTCCCCCGATTGGGCGCCCCTGAAGCGAAACTCTCTTTTCTGCATGTAAGCGATTTGGCGAAGGCGGCCAGTCAATGGTTATTGGCCGTCCCGCCGCGACCGGATATTTACGAACTGTGCGATGGCGTGGCCGAAGGCTATAGCTGGCTGCGCCTGAAAGAAATTGGTGCCGCCGTGCGTCAAGGACCGGTGCGCCTGGTGGGTATTCCCCTGCCGTTGCTGAAATTCATGGCGGATATCAGCACGTTGTGGAACCGCATGATAAAGCAAGAGCCGATGCTGACGCGCAGCAAAATACGCGAATTAACCCATCGCGACTGGTCCGCCAGCAATCAATCTCTAGCGCAACAGATTGCCTGGTTTCCACAGGTAAGTCTGGAGCGCGCACTACGTGAAGGGCTGTTTTAACTATTCCAACCAGAGGTATGGCAACGTTCTTATGCTAAATTGCGATGTTGTAATGGATTATATCCTGACGTGTTTGCAGAGTATCGTCGAAGGCGGATTAGAAATAAAACCTGATAGCGATCTCGTTAACGATCTTGGCCTGGAATCCATCAGAGTATTGGATCTGCTGATGATGCTGGAAGATAAATTAGATATCTCCATTCCTATCAATATATTGCTTGATGTCAGAACGCCAGAGCAACTGCTTGATGCGCTGCGCCCTTATCTGGAGGAAAGCCATGGGACTTTATGATAAATTTTCACGCCTCGCCAACGACCGTGAACAATTTCAAACCTCCGGCCTGAATCCGTTCGGCACCTGCATCGATGAAGTCTATTCCGCCACTCAGGGGCGCATCGGCGATCGAAAAATAATCCTCGCCGGCACCAATAACTATCTCGGCCTGACGTTCGACGCGCAGGCGATCGCCGCCGGGCAGGCGGCCCTGGCCGCGCTTGGTACCGGCACCACCGGGTCACGCATGGCGAACGGCAGTTACGGATCGCACCTGACGCTGGAACGGGAACTGGCGGAATTTTTCGATCGCCCCAGCGCTATCGTATTCTCCACCGGCTATACCGCCAACCTGGGCGTTATCAGCACGCTGGCGGGGCCTGGCTCCGTGGTATTGATCGATGCGGACAGCCACGCGAGCATTTACGACGCCTGTGCCCTTGGCGGCGCGGAGATTATTCGCTTCCGCCACAATGACGCCGCAGATCTGGAACGCCGCATGGTGCGCCTGGGCGAGCGCGCCCGCGAGGCGATCATTATCGTGGAAGGCATCTATAGTATGCTGGGCGACGTCGCCCCGCTGGTGGAAATTGTCGACATTAAGCGGCGGCTGGGCGGGTATCTGCTGGTGGACGAAGCGCACTCCTTCGGCGTGATGGGCGAGCACGGTCGCGGCCTGGCCGAAGTGCTGGGCGTCGAGCAAGACGTGGATATTATCCTGGGTACCTTCAGCAAAAGTCTGGCTTCCATCGGCGGTTTCGCTGTCGGCAGCAAGGAGATGGAGGTGCTGCGTTACAGCAGCCGACCGTATATCTTTACCGCTTCGCCATCGCCTTCCAGCATCGCCTCAGTGCGTTCGGCGCTGCAGAAAATTACGCACCATCCCGAACTGCGGGAAAAACTATGGAGCAACGCGCATCGCCTGTATCAGGGGTTCGCCGAGCTGGGGTATACGCTAGGGCCGCACATCAGCCCGGTGGTACCGGTGATGATCGGCTCGAAAGAAGAAGGACTGCGTTTTTGGCGTGAGCTGATCGCCCACGGCGTGTATGTGAATCTGGTGTTGCCGCCAGCCGCGCCGGCAGGTATCACCCTGCTGCGCTGCAGCGTCAATGCCGCGCACAGCGATGAAGAAATCGATGCGATTATCCATGCCTTTGCCGTGCTGAAGAAGTAGACCGCCTGCCCCTTGCGTCTCACGCGGCGGCGGAAACACCATCACCGCCGCGCCGAACAGGGTTAAACCTTAGTGAATGGCCGCTGATTCCTCATCGGCCTTGTAGCGATAACTCTGTGCCGCCATAAATTCCGCAATGACCTTTTCCGCCGCCGCAAGCACCTCCTCGATCGGTCGATTAGCATCGAGATCCACAATATCGGCACCTTCGAAAGTCAATAACGGCGTGACGGCGATTTTCTTTTCCAGCGCCGCTTTGCGATGATCCGGCTTGCGCGCACAGGCCATGTCCAGACTGACATTCAGCCTGATAACCAAATCCGGTTTATGCCCCGCCATCCATTGGAACGCCGCCCGCTCCCGCGCCGCCAGCCAGCGGACGAAACGGCTCCCTTCGACATTGACGGGAAATACCGTGCCGTCATACGCGCCGGGGATTTGCGCCTGCGGAAAACGGTCGGTCAACACGATGAAACCTTGCCGACGAAACGACAGCATGCGGCGAAAACGCAACAACCGCCGCGCCACAAAAGCGATGATCACCACCGACGGTAACAGGCCAAGCCTGGATTTGGTCGTTTTGACTTTTTTGGTATTGCTCTCGATCGCCCTGCCAACCGAACGCCCCAACAACGGCAATTTCGACGCCGCGCGCCCGACATTGCCCGCCTGTTTACCCAGATGAACCCGCACCGCCGGACCGTATCTCTTCACATACTCGATCAGATATTCACACACGGTGGATTTGCCCGATCCGTCGCAGCCGATAACCGCAATCAGTGGCGGAAATTTTGCACTCATAATAAGACTCTCTTTCAATACACAGGAAACGGCGTGCCATTTTTGCAGCGAAATATCGTTTAACATCCCCGTGGCAGTAGCGCGAAAGAAATGGTATCAGCACGCCAGGCCAAAAAGCACAAAAGATTAAGCGAAAATTGAAAACATCTGCTCTTCGCCCGTGGCGCTCAACGCCGAGAATTAACATAAAAAGCTAAACTGCCCCACACCTGGACAATTAGCACAAAATAACAAGAACGTTCGTCATGAATATCAATTCAAATAACCCACAGAAATAAAAATCTCATTATTTTATCGCAGTAAAACACAATAAATATCTTGAACCCAGGACGTATTGGAATACAATAGTTTTTTTCGCATTGGATCAATTATTGTGAGTCAGCAGATAAGACCTTCGTCTGATCGCTATCCCGTGCGCGTAATAGCGATAACGGGCTGTGATGGCTCGGGAAAATCCACTTTGGCCACCGGCCTGGTCAACGCGTTATCGGCACAAGAACCTGCGGAACTGCTTTATCTCGGCCAGTCTTCAGGACGCATTGGAGAATGGATCAGTTCGTTGCCGATTATTGGCGCGCCCTTCGGGCGTTATTTACGGGCGAAGTCAGAACGCGTCCATGACCGCCCTTCCCTCCCCCCGGATAACGCCACGGCGCTGGTAATTTTTTTACTCTCATATTGGCGAGTTTATAAATTTCACCGCATGTTGGCGAAAAGTCGCCGGGGCACATTGTTGATTACCGATCGTTATCCGCAAGCGGAGGTCGCGGGGTTTCGTTTCGATGGCCCGCAACTGGCAAAAACGGTCGGTGGCAATCGCTGGATCCGCTGGCTGAGAACACGCGAAAAAAACCTGTACCAGTGGATGGCGTCGTATCAGCCCTTATTATTAATAAGGCTGGATATTGACGAGCAAACGGCCTATTCACGTAAACCCGATCACCAGTTGTCTGTGTTGCGCGAAAAGATCGCCGTCATCCCGCACCTGACTTTTAACGGCGCCAACATACTGGATTTAGACGGTCGCGAGCCGGCAAGTAAAATTCTCGATGAATCACTGCGTGCGGTGAAAATATCACTGACGACATCCCACGCATAGCTACAAAATAACATCTTCGTACGGAAATAGATGAAAAAAAATAAACATTCTGCCGAACAGAACCCTCCTGCCGACTGCATCACCGGGCTTATTGCCGTAGTAGGCAGCGATGGCACTGGCAAATCCACGCTGACCGCCGATCTGGTTAAAAATCTGCAGCGGCATCGCACCACGGAGCGGCGTTATTTGGGGCTGATCTCCGGTGAAGACGGCGACAAAATTAAGCGGCTGCCGTTCATCGGCGTCTGGCTGGAACGGCGCCTGGCGGCCAAATCCGATAAGACTCAGCGCATGAGCAATAAACCACCGGCGCTGTGGGCGGCGCTTATCATGTACGGTTTTTCACTGTGGCGCGCGGCCAACCTGCGCAAAGTACGGCAACTGGCGCAGAGCGGCGTGCTGGTGATCAGCGATCGCTACCCGCAGGCGGAGATTTCAGGTTTTTACTATGACGGGCCCGGTATTGGCGTCGAACGCGCTAAAGGTTGGTTGCTGACGCGTTTAGCGGCGCGCGAACGCCGTTTGTACCAACAAATGGCGCGATATCGTCCAGAACTGATCATTCGCCTGGATATCGACGTCGATACGGCCTTTTCGCGCAAACCTGACCACAGTTACGAAGAGCTGAAAGACAAAATATCCGCTATGGTGCGCCTGCAATACAACGGCTCGAGAATTATCGAACTGGACGCCAGAGCCCCTTACGACGAAGTGCTGAGCAACGCGCTCAACGCCATCTCCGCTGTGGCGCCCCCCGCACAGAGAGCCAGCAGCACCCAAGGGTAGCCTGATGGGAAAGAAGCTCAGGCTTATTAAACAGATACAGGGCAAGCGAATGACTGCAGAGCGCAAAATGCAGAAAAATAACGATAATGGCTGGTTTGCATCATGAAACGGTGGTTTTCCGATGGCGCTTTGCGCTCCATATTACGTAATGCCGCCTATTTAGGTTCCGGCAGCGTGGCCAGCGCGCTGCTCGGCTTGCTGGCGCTGTCCTGCGCCGGTAAAGGCATGTCGCCCGAGATGTTCGGCGTGCTGGTGGTGATTCAGGCCTATACCAAAGCGGTCAGCGATTTCATTAAATTTCAGACCTGGCAATTCGTCGTCCAATTCGGTACTCCAGCTTTGGAGCACCAAAACATCCCGCGCTTCCGTGACGTTATCGCCTTCTCCTTCGGCCTGGATATCGCCAGTGGCATCATCGCCGTGCTGGGTGGCATGCTGCTGCTGCCGTTATTGTCTCATGCCCTGGGGTTGGACAGCGAAAGCTTCTGGCTCGCCATCCTTTACTGCACGCTGATCCCATCGATGACTTCATCCACGCCGACTGGCGTGCTGCGCGCCTTTAACCGCTTCGATTTAATCGCCGTGCAGCAGGCGATCAAACCCTTCCTGCAGGCGGTGGGCAGCGTCATCTCGTATTATTTCGATCTGGGTTTCCCGGGATTTATCGTCACCTGGTACGCTGCTAACCTCATCGGCGGCACGCTGTTCTGGTGGTTTACCGCACGCGAACTGCGCCGCCGGAGTATCCACGGCGCGCTAAGGCCGCGCCTGTTCAAAACCGCGCGCCGCATTGAGGGCGCATGGAACTTCGTCTGGACGACCAACTTTGCGCATACCATTTGGGCCGCGCGCAACTCCTGTACCACCGTACTGGTTGGCGTGGTGCTGGGGCCCGCCGCCGCCGGGCTGTTCAAGATTGCCATGACCTTCTTCGATGCGACAAGCACCCCGGCCAAACTGCTGGAGAAAAGTTTTTACCCGGAGATCATGCGCCTGGATCCACGCACCACCAAGCCGTGGCTGCTTGGTCTGCGCTCTGCGCTGCTGGCTGGCGGCATCGGCATCGCCGTCGCGGTGTTGGTGCTGTTAGTCGGCAAGCCGCTCATTTTCGCGGTGTTTGGCCAGCAATACCTGGAGGCCTATGATCTCATTCAGATCATGCTGGGGGCGATCATTGTTTCCATGATGGGTTTCCCGCAGGAGTCCTTGCTGTTCATGGCGGGCAAGCAGCGCGCTTTCCTTATCGCACAGACGATTGCCTCGGCGTCCTACATTGCGCTGTTGCTGACGATGTCTTATGCCTTCGGCGTGCAGGGCGCCGCCTTCGCTTATTTATTAGGGCAATGTTTAGATGTTTTGTTATCCCTGATACCGACGATCGACGCCTACCGCCATCGCTATATGTTGGGGCTGAATGTGCCCAAAGAGAGTAATCAATGACCGCTAGCAATAATTGGAAAAAGTTCTCCGCTGAAACCACTCAAGCGCTATTTGTCGCGGTAGAAGAGGATGATTTGGTTGAGGCGGATATCAGCCTGCCGCAACAGATTGATTTGCACTGTTCTCTGGAGCATATTCGGGACAACTACGCGCTGTGCCTGCAATTTTGGGAGGACGGTTTTTCCCGCCGAGAACTGCTGCAGTTGGTGAACGATTTCCTGAAAGATCCACAATTGGCGGCGGCCACCCGCATGCGTTACAAATATATTCGCGCACGCTATAAACATTTTCGCTTCGCCCAACAGCTTTACGGCGAGCAACATCGCGCCAACCGCCTGTTCCACACCACCACCGTGGTGCTCGGCCATTTCCAGGACGCGTTTCGCAACGGCAACCAGAAGAACCTGAAGCTTTACGGCAATCTGCTGCGGGTACTGCTCAGCAGACCGGTCTGGTCCTGTGTGCGCTATGCGCTACGGCATATTCATCTGGCAAGCGAGCGCGACTTCATTGCCTATCGCCAGGCGCAGATGCGTTTGCTCCAGACGTTAATCGCCAGCCCGGAACTCACTGGTAAGCAGTTTCACGACGTGCGGAAAATCGTCAGCCGACAGGTCTCTTTTTACGACACGCGGAGATCGATCGATCCCAACAACCAGGAGGCCCGACAGATCTCGCGTTTTCTGGCCACAATTAACGGCCTGATGGGCGATCGGCATGATGTGATGGTGGCGGATAAACTGGCTGGCGGTGATGTCTATGACCGACCCACAATGTTGGATACCGATATCCGCCAGCGTCTGGAGCTGCTGCTTGCGCGTGTTACCCTATAGCGGAGAGGCTTAATGAGCTTACGTCGATGGCTGATAATTCCGCTGTTGTTGTCTCCGCTGGTGGTGTCAGCGCATAATTTCATGCTTAGCAAACCGATCGCGCCGGTCATCATCGCCGATCGCGGCGAGCTGCTGCTGCGCAATGGCGATTTCAGCTACCGGCCATGGAACAGCGCAGAGCTGGCGGGCAAAGTGCGGGTGATCCAGTACATCGCCGGGCGCACCTCCGCCAAAAAGAAGAACTCGCTGCTGATCAACGCCGTCAAGGAAGCGAATCTGCCGGGTGATCGCTTCCAGCCTACCACCATCGTCAACACCGACGATGCGATACCGGGCTCCGGCTTTTTCGTACGCGGCAAAATAGAGAAAAACAAACGGCACTACCCCTGGGCGCAGTTCATCGTCGACAGCGATGGCTTGGGGCGCAGAGCCTGGCGGCTGCCGGAGGAGAGTTCCACCATCGTGGTGCTGGACAAGGTCGGGCGCGTGCAGTGGGCGAAGGACGGCGCACTCACCCCGCAGGAAGTTGACCAGGTGATCGCCTTGCTGCGCACGCTGATCGACCGGGATACACCATGAATCGCACGCCGCCGGGATCCAATGACGCATGTATTTGATTGAACGCTACATCACAGTTGAGATCCGCCGGCTGGTGATGATGATCGCTGGCTTTCTCATCTTCATGTTCGCCAGCTACTCCGCCCAACGTTACCTCACTGACGCCGCCAATGGCACGCTGGCGCTGCGGGTGGTCGCCGACGTGGTTTTCTATAAGTCACTGATTGCGCTGGAGATGATATTACCCGTCGCGCTGTATGTCTCGGTGGCGGTCACGCTGAGCCAGATGTACAGCGATGCAGAGATCACCGCCATGCTGGCCGCCGGCGCCAGCCCGCTGCGGCTGTACAAGGCGGTGCTGGTACTCGCCGTTCCGCTGGCGATATGCGTCGCGCTGCTGTCACTGTATGGCCGCCCTTGGGCCTACGCCAATATTTATCAGTTGCAACAGCAATCGCAGTCGGTGCTGGACGTGAGCCATCTGCAGGCCGACAAATTCAACGTGAGCGGCAACGGCCGCATGATCCTCGCCAGCCATATCGACAAAACGGCCAATCACCTGACGGACGCCCTGATTTATGTTCGCGCCGCCCATCACACCCACCTGTATCGCGCGCAGTCGGTTGAGGTTCTCGATGCTTCCCCCGCCAGCCCCGCCGTGCGGCTAAAAACCGGCACCGCCTATGTACTGGATCGCCAGGGCACCGACGACAACGGGCAGAACTACGACAACTTTGTCATCGCGCTCAAACCGTTGGTGCCCAGCGCCGGGTCCCGGCACAAATCGGCCTCGCCAGCGATGCTGGCGCGCTCCACTGATCCGGGCGACGTGGCGGAACTGCAATGGCGCGAAAGCCGCGGGCTGACCACCGTGCTGATGGTGTTGCTGGCGATCCCCTTCAGCCGCATCAAACCGCGACAGGGGCGCTACGCCGCGCTGCTGCCCCTCACGATCCTGTTTACTGTGATTTTCTATGGCGGCAACATTTGCCGCACGCTGGTGGCGAACGGCTCTCTGCCCGTGATCCCCGGCGTCTGGCTGGTACCGATAGTGATGGCGATCGGCATCACCCTGCTGCTCGCGCGCGATTTGTCCCTGCTGCGGAAAACCTCCTGATGACTATTTTTAGCCGCTACCTGATCCGCAACGTGTTCATCGGCTTTGCCGCCGCAGCTGGTTTGCTCATCCCTCTGTTCACCACCTTTACGCTGATCAATGAGCTCGAGGACGTCACCCCTGGCGGCTACCTCTGGCAGCAGGCGCTGTTGGTGACCGTGATGACCCTACCGCGCAGCCTGGTCGATCTGGGGCCGTTTATCGCACTGCTTGGCGGCATCGTCGGGCTGGGCCAGCTTTCTAAAAACCTGGAGCTGACGGCGATCCGCTCCGCTGGTATGTCGATATTCCGCATCGCGCTGGTGATACTTACCGCCGGACTGCTGATGAATCTCTCGCTCGGCGCGATCGATGAATGGGCCGCCTCACCGCTGCAGCAACGCGCGCTGCAGATGAAGAACAACGCCCTGGCGCAATCGAACAATGATGACATCACCGTTAACCCGCTGTGGGCGCGGCGCGGCAATGAGTTTGTGACGGTAAAGACCGTCGATGAAAATGACCAACCCCATGACATCGAAATCTTTCGTTATCAGGCCGACCACTCGCTGGGATCTTACCTCTACGCCGAAAGCGCCAGCACCGCCGCCGACGGTAACTGGCTGCTGCACAACGTGATGCAGAAAAGCTGGCAAAACAGAAAAGAGACCATTCAACGGCAAGGCAGCCTGCCCTGGCGCTCGCTGTTCTCCGTGCCGAGCCTGAAAGAGCTGACCTTGCCGGCGGGCAGCTTCTCGCTTCGGCAACTGGATCGCTATATCGGTTATCTGCAAGCTTCGGGACAGCCCAGCACCGAATATCGTCTGGCTCTGTGGAAAAAACTCGGGCAACCCCTTTTGGTGCTGGCGATGATTTTGTTGGCTATCCCGTTTACCTTTACCGCCCCGCGCGCACCCGGCCTGGGCAGCCGCCTGGCTCTCGGCGTAATCGTCGGGCTGCTCACCTACATCGCTTATCAGATCGTCCTCAACCTGGGCTTGCTGTTTTCCCTCAACGCGCCCTTTATCGCCCTCTCCCCACCATTGCTAATCCTGATGCTGGCGCTGGTATTGATTTATCATTTTGATCGGCGGAGTTAGCGATCCAGCTCGTTCAGTTTCAGGTGTGCTCTGGCCTTACATGGCTCCCGCTGCCACTCTCCGGCGCTGTAGAACCGGTCCGGTTGTCGTGGTTGAAAACATCCAGAACAGAGCTGTTAAATAAACCCTGCAGTAGTACCAGACTTCATCATGGGATAGCACCAGATGTGACATTGATTAACGTCCTGAGTGATACACGAAAGTGGTATCACCGCCGTTTCAATGCACGAAAACAGAGGGTGACATGATGGATATCATGCACTTAACAGAAATGGGTGGGGGCCCTGCCAGCTACATCCCGGCACACACGTCGTCTGCTCTGGCTGCTTCCTTCCGGACCTGACCTGGTAAACAGAGTAGCGTTGCGGGAGAACCAACAGAGTCCCCATTGAGAGCGCTAGTCACCTAACGCGCTGCCGCATTATCCCTGCTGCACCCGCGAATTGCAAGTCGCCGCCACTCGGGTGCTGCTTTATTACGCAAAGCCTGAAAAACACTAAGCCACATGCAGCATCCGGGGCTTTGTATGGCGCAGCATCGTGCTGAAAAACACCAAAACAATCTCTGCGCTCATGTACAGGCTCTTACTCAACGCTTATCCTGAACCTTTTACAGCGACAGGACGCATCATGGATTCTCACGATACCTTTCCGCAGCGGGTCTGGCAGATAGTCGCCTCAATACCAGAGGGATACGTTGCCACCTACGGCGACGTTGCTCAACTGGCGGGTTCACCGCGCGCGGCGCGCCAGGTCGGCGGGGTATTAAAGCGTCTGCCGGAAGGTTCCACTCTCCCCTGGCATCGGGTTGTCAACCGTCACGGCGATATCTCCCTCACTGGACCGGACCTGCAACGCCAACGCCAGGCGCTACTGGCGGAGGGAGTCCAGGTTTCAGGCAGCGGTCATATTGACTTACAGCACTACCGCTGGATTTATTGAAGGCAAAAAAATGCCCCAGAAAAGGGGGCATTATCGATGGTTACTGCGCGACAGGAACATTGGTATTTGCCACTGGCACCGCCGTTTGCTGGACCGGCACCAGCAGCAGATCTGCCCGGTTACCGCCCTGGTTAATCACCGTCTGCACGGTATCGGTAATAAACATCAACTGACCGTTAACGGCAATCGCCGCACTGAGCAGAATGCGGGCATTAGGCTGGATTTGCCCCTGGTTATAGGGCAGAACAAAGTTAAACGGTGCTTGCTTCCCTTCGGTTCTTACCGCTTTTTGCGACAGCACACGCGCTGGCGCATCGGCCATAGACGCATCCGACAAAGTTACGGTCAATACCGCGTCCGGCGGTAACGCCACGCGCTGTCGAATATTGATGGTGCCGGATACGTTAGGCTGCTGCTGCGAGGAGCTTAGTGAAGCAATGCCATAAGGATCGGGCGCCGCCTGGTTTGCTGCATTGCTGCGGTGATTATTCGCACAGGCAGACAAGGTAGCCGCTACGGCTATAGCACTTAACATGCAGGCAAATTTCATTCTTTTCTCCTTTCATCCCTTCTGTAGCAGGAGTCCATCCTGCCCGAATCAGGACAGGACATAGTTACCATAAATAAGTGTGGTACAGATCTCAGATCTTTTCCTGCAGAAGAGTCCATATTCAGATAATTACGCCCATCGGACCACTTGCGATTCCAGGTTATACTTTGCCTCAATAACGCGCTGCGCAAGGCAGTCATCATTAATTGAGGATCATTATGAGTCAGGCATTAACCAATCTGCTGGCATTGTTAAATCTGGAAAAAATTGAAGAGGGATTGTTCCGCGGGCAGAGCGAGGATCTGGGATTACGTCAGGTCTTTGGCGGCCAGGTGGTTGGTCAGGCGCTGTATGCAGCAAAGGAGACGGTTCCCGCAGAACGCCTGATCCACTCGTTCCACAGCTATTTCCTGCGTCCCGGCGACAGCCAAAAACCCATTATCTATGATGTTGAAGTCCTGCGCGACGGCAATAGCTTCAGCGCCCGTCGGGTTGCGGCTATTCAGAACGGTAAGCCAATTTTCTATATGACCGCCTCATTCCAGGCGCCGGAACCCGGCTACGAACATCAAAAAACTATGCCCGCGGTACCCGCTCCGGACGCACTCCTCTCGGAAACCGATATCGCCCGTAAGCTGGCCCATTTGCTGCCGCCGCAGGTCAAAGAGAAATTTCTCTGCGATAAACCGCTGGAGATTCGTCCTGTCGAATTCCATAACCCATTGAAAGGCCATGTGGCAGAGCCGACTCGTCAGGTCTGGATCCGCGCCAACGGCGCAGTGCCAGAAGACCTCCGTATCCATCAGTATCTGCTGGGCTACGCTTCTGATTTTAACTTCCTGCCAGTCGCTCTCCAACCGCACGGCGTAGGTTTCCTGGAGCCTGGAATGCAGGTCGCCACTATCGATCATTCAATGTGGTTCCACCGCCCGTTCAATATCAACGAATGGCTGCTTTACAGCGTTGAAAGCACCTCCGCCTCCAGCGCACGAGGCTTTGTGCGCGGCGAGTTCTATACTCAGGACGGCACACTGGTGGCTTCTACGGTGCAGGAAGGCGTAATGCGCAATCGTAACGCATAAAAAAGCAGAGCCTCCCCATGGGGTGGCTCTGCTGCTTCAGGAAATAACGCTATTTATCAGGCGTTGTAGGCGTTTTCGCCGTGGCTGTTTACGTCCAGACCTTCACGTTCCTGATCTTCCGGTACGCGCAGACCAACAGTCATATCGGCAACTTTGTAACCAATGAAGGCCACAATGCCGGACCAGACGATGGTGATGGCAATACTTTCCAACTGTACCAGAACCTGATGGCCCATAGTGACACCTTCCGCGTAGCCGACGCCGCCCAGAGAGGTCGCAGCAAAGATACCAGTCAGGATACAACCAACAATACCGCAGACGCCGTGTACACCGAACACATCGCACGGGTCATCAACGCGCAGCCAGCGTTTCAGTACGGTTACGCCCCACAGACCCGCCAGGCCCGCAGCGATACCCACAATCAGAGAGCCGCCGACGCCAATGTAACCACACGCCGGAGTGATGCCGACCAGACCTGCAATCGCCCCTGAACATGCGCCCAGCAGAGAGGGTTTACCACGGGTTGCCCACTCACCGAAGGTCCACGCCAGGATAGCTGCCGCCGTTGCAACCACGGTGTTAACGAAAGCCAGAGCGGCAATTTCGTTCGCTGCGCTTGCTGAACCGGCGTTAAAGCCGAACCAGCCAATATAGAGGATAGCGGTACCGGTGAAGACCATCGGCAAGTTATGCGGTTTGAACGCTTCTTTACCAAAGCCGACGCGTTTACCCATCATATAGGCACCTACCAGACCGGCAACCGCGGCGTTAATATGTACAACCGTACCACCAGCGAAATCTAGTGCGCCGTGGGTGGCCAGCAGACCACCACCCCATACCATGTGCGCAATCGGTACATAGGAAAGTGTCATCCATACCACCACAAAAATCAGTACCGCAGAGAAGCGAATACGCTCCGCCAGCGCGCCGACGATCAGGCCGACGGTAATACAGGCAAATGAGCCCTGGAAGGCAACGTGGATATACTGATAAAAGCTGCCCATCAGCGCTTTCAGTTCAATATTCTTCAGCAGTACCCAGTCGAAGTTGCCGAAGAAGCTGCCGCCGGTGCCAAAGGCCAGCGTGTAGCCATAAACCACCCACAGCACGCAGACCATCGCAAAAGTCACGATGACCTGAGTCAGCATGGAAAGAACGTTCTTACCGCGGATCAGGCCGCCGTAGAACAGCGCGATGCCCGGAATGGTCATAAACAGCACCAGTGCGGTGCAAATCATCATAAAAGCGTTGTCGGCTTTATCCGCTACCGCCGGTGCGGCCATCGCCAGCCCCGGAAGAAGAGCCAGCGCTCCCAGACCTGTTTTCATTGTTGCTATCTTCATTGTTTCGTTCCCCATCACTGTGTGGTCTGAAAGTTACAGTGCCGCTTCGTCAGATTCGCC
The DNA here is from genome assembly GCA_036498385.1 of Klebsiella sp. GTDB lineage: Bacteria > Pseudomonadota > Gammaproteobacteria > Enterobacterales > Enterobacteriaceae > Klebsiella. The sequence continues at coordinate 27,291 of DASYFN010000009.1, read as the reverse complement.
GGTACGGATGCGAATGACGCGCTGCAACTCGGCGACAAAAATTTTGCCGTCGCCAATCTTTCCGGTGTAAGCCGCTTTACTAATGACATCGACAACTTCGTCCAGTTGATCATCGGCAATCGCGACATCAATCTTTACTTTCGGCAGAAAATTGACGCTGTATTCGGCGCCGCGATAGAGCTCCGCGTGGCCTTTCTGACGGCCGAACCCTTTAACTTCAGTGACCGTCAGGCCCTGAATACCCATTGAAGATAATGCTTCACGCACGTCTTCCAGTTTGAATGGTTTGATTACCACGGTAACCAGCTTCATAAGTCCCCTCCAGTCAGAATTCGGTAATGGCCGCAGCTAACACGAATCTAATAAAGCAAGGGCTATGCCAGAAATGAAAAAGGACCGCCAGACGGCCCTTTTTGAGGGGAAAGAAGAATAACCTGGCGCAAACGAAGCGGTAAAATACCGCTTCAGCCTAAAATCGCACCATTTCAGTGCGCGTTGTATAACGTTTTTGCACCACTTCAAACCGCATACCAGAGGTTGCCTGTTTATGGTGCATCAGGCGATAAGCGACTCTTCCTGCGCGCTGGCGGCCAGCTCTTCGCCAGCCAACTGCAGCTGATACATCTGCCAGTAGCGGCCCCTGGCCGCCAGAAGCTGCTGATGGTTTCCGCGCTCTACGGCCTGACCTCGGTGCAACACCAGGATCGTATCGGCCTCGACAATAGTCGATAAGCGATGCGCAATCACCACCAGCGTCGTATGCTCGCGCACGCGAGCCAGTGCCAGCTGAATCGCCTGCTCGGTACCGGAGTCGATATTGGCCGTCGCCTCGTCGAGGATCAGCACCTGCGGCGTATCGACCAGCACCCGCGCCAGCGCCAGCAACTGTTTCTGACCAACGGAGAGGTTATTCCCCTGCTCGCCTAGTTGCGTATATAGCCCATCACTCATTTCTCGGGCCAGTTCCGCCAGTTGTACCGCTTCCAGTGCCTCCCAGACCTGCTCTTCGCTGATGTCGCGACCGAGGGTCACGTTGGCATAGAAGGTATCCGCCAGCACCACCGGGTCCTGCTGCACCATCGCAATCCCCTGGCGCAGCGCGCTGTGGCTCAATGAAGAAAGCGGGCGACCGTCGATTCGAATCTCTCCCTGGGTTAACGGATAGTAGCCCATCATCAGGCTGGCAAGAGTGCTTTTACCGCTTCCGGTATGGCCCACCAGCGCCACAAAGCTACGGGGCGGGATATCGAGGTTGATATCCTGCAACACCAGGCTATCGTCTCGGTAAGCAAAAGAGACATCATCAATACTCATCGCACCGCTACGCAGCGGCTCGCTATCCTCTCCCCATGCCTGGCGCGGTTTGTCCATCAGCTCGAAAACGCGCTCGCCCGCGACTACCGCCTGCTGCAGCATGGACTGCTGGGTAGTCAGCTCGATAAGCGGCTCATTCAGACGACCAAGATAGCTAATAAAGGCGTATAACACCCCGACTTCAATCGTTCCGCTGCTGCTGAAACTAAACAGCATCAGCAGCCCGCAAAGAATTAATGAAGAGAACAGGCTCAGCAGCGGACGCAGCAGGAAGCCATCAAGGCGCAGGGTTTGCATACGCGCCAGATAGTGCGCATAGCTGGCCTCGCGCATTCGTTCGCCGAACCGCGCCTGCTGGCGGAACTGCTGGATGACGCCCATACCGTTAATCACTTCATTGAAGCCGTCGTTAATATCCGCCAGCCAGGCGCGGAGCCGCCTGACGATGGGTGTACTGTAGCGCTGATAAATCATCATCACGATCAGCACTGCCGGGAAAATGGCGATTGCCACCAGCGCCATCCGCCAGTCAAGGCTGAACATTGCCACCAGCATCGCGCTAATCAAGGCAGCGCTACGCAGTACGGTTGCCACCACGGTGACATACAGATCGCGAATCACTTCGGTATCGTTGGTGACCCGCGAGATAAGCTGCCCGACCGGTTGCGTATCAAACTCGCTGAGTGGCTGGCGCAGGGCTGCGTCCATGACGTCGCTGCGCAGTTGCTGCACCACGCCGACCGCCGCACGGTTAAACAGCAACGCCTGGCAGTAGTGCAACGTAGCAGCGAGGATTTGCAGGCCAATGTAGGCCGCAGCGAGACCGCTAACCAGCTGCAACGGCAGCGAATTTTTCGCCACCATGTTATCGATAAAGTAGCTGATCAGCAGCGGACCGCTAACTTCCGCCACTGCCGCAACCCACATGATGGCAACCGCTATCAGCAGCGGTTTACGCCATGGGGAGCCGTAGGCCAGCAGGCGCTTTAACGTCGGCCAGAGTTCAGTGAAACTACGCACCAGCGGCCTCCTCATCTTCCAGCGGGACATCATCCAGCGCCGCTTCCAGTTGCTGATAACGGTACATGTCGCGATACCAGCCCGCCTGTGCCGCGAGGGCCTCGTGGCGACCGCGCTGGGCAACATGCCCATGCTGCATCACCAGAATTTCGCTGGCCTCGGTCAACGCCGACAGGCGATGGGCGCTAATGATCACCGTCCGCCCCTCCCCCCACTGTCGCAGATTATGCAAAATCTGGTGCTCCGTTCTGCCGTCCACCGCTGACAGCGCATCATCAAGGATCAGAATTTCCGCCTCCAGCAACAGCGCGCGGGCGATGGAAATACGCTGCTTTTGCCCACCGGAAAGCATAACGCCGCGCTCACCGACTTCGGTGTTATATCCCTGGGGCAGGCGCAGGATATCCTCATGCACGCTGGCAAGCCGCGCCACGTGCTCGATTTGCTCCTGCGTGGCGTCCGGTTTACCGAGGGCAATGTTGCTGGCGACAGTATCGGAGAACAGGAACGGTGTCTGATTAACCACCGCCAGCCGGGCACGCCAGCTATCGAGCTGTAGCCGGGTCAGGGGAACGTCGTGGAAGCGGATATCGCCTTCAGTCACGTCAAAGTGGCGCTGAATCAGCGCCAGAATAGTGCTCTTGCCGGAGCCGGTCGGCCCGCAAATTCCCAGCATTTGTCCGGGGTGTAGCGTAAAGTTGACCTTTTCCAGCGAGCTCTTATTCGCCTGTGGGTAGATAAACTCGCGCACGGCGACGCTAAGCGCACCACGGCCTTCCGGCGTCGGCTCGCTGCCATCGTTCACCACCGGCGCTTCCTCCAGCATGGTGCGAATGCGCGCATAGGCCGCGCTGCCGCGCTCAACGATGTTAAACATCCACGCCAGCGCCAGCATCGGCCAAATCATCAGGCCAAGGTACATCACAAAGCTGGTGAGCTGACCGAGGGTCAGACTGCCTTGCAGCACCATCCAACTGCCGCCGCCGATGGCCAGCAGGTTAGCGGTACCGATGGCGATATAAATCGTCGGGTCGAAACGAGCGTCAATGCGCGCCACGCGCATGTTTTTCGCCCCGGTATCCGCAGCGTCAGCGGCAAACTGCGCCGACTGCCGATCTTCAAGGCCAAATGCTTTAATCATGCGGATACTGGTAAGGCTCTCCTGGGTGCGATCGTTGAGGCTGGAGAATGCCGCCTGAGCGACGCGAAAACGCTCGTGTAATGCATCGCCGTTACGCTTAATCGCCAGCGCCATCAGCGGCATCGGCAGCAGCGCCAGCAGAGTTAACTGCCAGCTGATTTGCGTCGACATGACAATCAGCACCGCGCAGCCCATCACCAGCGAGTCCACCAGCGTTAACACCCCTTCGCCGGCGGCGAACACCACGCGATCAACGTCGTTGGTCGCGCGAGCGATCAGATCGCCGGTACGGTGACGCAGGTAAAAGGCCGGATGCTGGCGGCTGAGCTGGCGATAGAAATCCTCGCGCAATTCGACGGCCAGTTGATAAGACGCACCGAACAACAGCACGCGCCAGACGTAGCGCAGCAGATAGACCATTACCGCAATAACGACCAGCAGGCCGATCCACATCCACACTTTTTCCGCGGTGTAATGTTGTTTAGTGACGCCGTCAACCACAATGCCTACCACCTTTGGCGGCACCAGTTGCAGGATGGCAATAACGATCAGCAGAGCAATAGCGCCGAGGTAACGACGCCACTCCCGGCGGAAATACCAGCTAAGTTGAGCAAATAATCGCAAGCAGTTAAATCCTGAGTGTGTAATTCGTAGCGGCTGATGCCGTTAATCAATCGGCAAGGCAGTAGTGTATTTTATCTGCTCCATGGCAAAACTCGAAGTCACATCCGAGAGCCCCGGCACGCTGTTAACCAGGCGTTTATAAAAATCATCGTAGTTCTTCATATCCGCAACCTGGACCCGTAGCAGATAGTCATACTCTCCCGCCATACGCCAGAAGCCGAGAACCTCCGCCATCTGCGTGACCTCGCTAACGAAGCGGCAATACCAGTCGCTACTGTGGTGCTGAGTCTTAATCAGCACAAACGCCGTCAACCCAAGCCCGACTTTTTCCGCATCCAGCAGAGCGACTCGCCCACGAAGAATACCTTCGTCTTCCAGCCGCTTCAGACGCTTCCAGCAGGGGGTGGTGGTCAGATTAACGGCATCGGCCAGCGCCTGCAAAGAGAGAGTGCAGTCGGTTTGCAGTAAAGAAAGCAGCTTACGATCAATTTTATCTAACATTACCTACCTCAGGAGAAAAATTTACTCCTTTTATTGTAATTGAAAGGCTAAATGGCAACAATTTTTCCTTCGATTTCCGCTAAGCTGGGCACAAAATGACAAACAGGAAATAGAGATGAACAGCGCCTGGGTAAAACACGCGATTAGTGAAATTAATGCTGACTACCAGCGTTCCGCCGACACGCACCTTATTCGTCTGGCGCTCCAGGGGTTCCCTGGGATCCAGCTCTATCTGAAAGATGAAAGCACTCATCCAACCGGTAGCCTGAAGCATCGCCTGGCCCGCTCGCTGTTTCTCTATGGCCTGTGCAACGGCTGGATTAAAGAAGGGACGACGATTATCGAATCCTCTTCAGGTTCGACCGCCGTCTCTGAAGCCTACTTTGCCCGTCTTTTAGGCCTGCCGTTTATCGCCGTGATGCCTTCCTGTACAGCAAAACGTAAAATTGAACAAATTGAGTTCTACGGCGGCCGCTGTCACTTTGTCGATAACGCTTGCGAAATCTATGCCGCCTCCGAAACCCTGGCGCGCGAGCTGAACGGTCATTATATGGATCAGTTTACCTTTGCCGAACGGGCTACTGACTGGCGGGGAAACAATAACATCGCCGACAGTATCTTCCGTCAGATGAGCCATGAGCTGCACCCACAACCGTCGTATATTGTGATGAGCGCGGGTACCGGCGGTACCTCAGCAACCATCGGGCGCTACATTCGCAGTCAGGGCTACGATACGCAACTGATGGTGGTTGACCCGCAAAACTCAGTGTTTATGGACTACTGGCAAAGCCGCGACGCCAGCCTGCGCAGCCCGGTCGGTAGCAAAATAGAGGGTATCGGTCGCCCACGCGTCGAACCTTCGTTTATTCCCGACGTGGTCGATGAGATGCTGCGGGTACCGGATGCCGCCAGCATCGCCACCGCTTTATGGCTGGAAACGCTGCTCGGGCGTAAGGTCGGCGCCTCCACAGGCACCAACATGTGGGGCGTACTGCAACTGGCTGTACGGATGCGCGAAGAGGGGCGCACCGGCTCTATCGTCACGCTGCTGTGCGACAGCGGCGAACGTTATCTGGAAAGCTACTATAATCCGCAGTGGGTAGCGGCCAATATTGGCGATGTCTCCCCGTGGCAGGCGCAAATCGCGGAAATGCTGCGAGCAAAATAAAAAAAACCAGATATCACAGGATATCTGGCTTGCTGGCAGGGTCTCTTTATTCGGGGGAATAAGGAAGATCAGGATTATCCAGCCAATGAGTCAAAAAATGAGAAACGGCCTGATGACGGCAGTCGCCAATAATCGGTAGATGCGGTAGTTCAATTTTCAACTGATCCATCGCATTGCCCATAATCACGCCGTGCCCGACACTGCCGAGCATTTCCAGGTCGTTCATGGCATCACCGAACGCCATGCAATCCTGTAGCGTCAGTCCCAGATGCTGGCTCAGTACCGCCAGCGCTGCGCCTTTGTTACAGCCTCCGGGCAACACTTCGAGGCAATCCATCGCTGAAAAACAGAGATCCGCTCGGCCGCCCAGCGCTTCACTCAGTTGAAGCCGTAGCCGCCGGAGATCGTCATGATCGCCGCAGAAGCAGATTTTGGTGACCTGATGCGCCGGCATTCGTTTTGGGTCGTACAGTTGATAACGAAAACCGCTAAAGACGTGCGCTTTCAGAATTTCAGGGATCTCCTGCCCGGTATACCAGCCGCCATCGTTGAAGAAATGCATACTGGCCGTGGTTTCCCAGGCGCTGTGCAGCACCTCTTCCGCAACATCGGGAGCCAGATCGCGGCGGTACAGCTCTTCGCCTTCCAGAGAGTGAATGCGCGTCCCGTTGCCGGTGATTAAAAACGCATCCAGAGAGAACTCGCCAATAACGTGACGCATCTCCAGGGCATGACGACCGGTGGCGAAAGTCAGGGTGATATCGCGATCGCGCAGGCGTTTTAGCGTCGAAAGTGTTTTTTCCCCCAGACGATGGTCCGGCATCAGTAGCGTACCGTCCATATCAAATGCAGCCAGTCTTGCCATGTTTTGCTCCCCAACCGTGGTGGATTTTGCTTGTGTTGCAGTATTGCCTGAGATATACGGAAGTAATAGTGAATAGATAAATTTTATTGTTCCGGGTTTACCAATCTACCGCAGGATGAAACAGAGATGAGGCTATTAAACCGTCTGCATCAGTACCAGCGGCTCTGGCAACCCTCCTGCGGCGAGCCGCAGCAGGTCACTGTCGGCGAGCTGGCGGCGCGCTGTTTTTGCAGCGAACGTCATATCCGAACCCTGCTGCGCCAGGCGCAAGAGTCCGGCTGGTTAAGCTGGCAGGCCAGTTCTGGTCGCGGAAAGCGCGGGTTGCTTCAGTTTTATAAAGCGCCGGAAACACTGCGCAATGAAATGATGGAGCAGGCGTTGAATAAAGGGCAGCAGCAAAACGCCCTCGAACTGGCCCAGCTTGCGCCGGTGGAGCTTAAAGCGCTGCTTTCCCCCTTCCTCGGCGGCCAATGGCAAAACAACACGCCTACCCTGCGTATTCCTTACTATCGTCCGCTGGAGCCGTTGCGCCCGGGATTCATGCCAGGACGGGCGGAACAGCACCTGGCCGGGGAAATATTTTCCGGCCTGACCCGATTCGATGCGCAGAGTACCTGTCCGACAGGAGATTTAGCCCATCACTGGGAGGTGTCGCCTGACGGTCTGCGCTGGCATTTTTATATTCGCTCAACCCTGTTCTGGCATAACGGCGATCCCATTAAAACCTCACAGCTGCAGCAGCGGCTTCTGATGCTCCTGAAGCTACCCGCGCTGCGTACACTGTTCGCCAGTATTAGCGAGATTAACGTCACCCACTCTCAGTGTCTGACAATTATCCTGCACCGCGCGGATTACTGGCTGCCGTTCCGCCTTGCCAGCTACTGCAGCGTGCTGGCGCATCCGGACGATCCGGCGATCGGTAGCGGGCCATTTCGGCTGAAGTTATTTACTTCGGACATGGTGCGACTGGAAAATCATCAGCGTTATCATCTCTCTCACCCGCTGCTGCAGGCCGTTGAGTTCTGGATCACGCCGCAATTGTTCGAACAGGATCTGGGCTCCAGCTGTCGTCATCCGGTACAGATAACCATTGGCGACCCTGACGAGCTGACCAGGCTACGCCAGGTCAGCAATAGCATCAGCCTCGGCTTTTGCTATCTGACGCTGCGCCAAAGCCCTCGTCTTAATAAAGCGCAGGCGCAACGGCTGGTCTCGCTGATTCATCGCTCAACCCTGTTAGAAACACTGCCGCTGGATGAAGGTCTGATCGCGCCGAGCAACGAAATCTTACCGGGCTGGTCTATTCCGCAATGGCCAGAAAATCTTGATACACCGCTGCCCGGAAGACTTACTCTGCTCTATCACCTTCCCGTAGAGCTACACGCCATGGCGGAGCAGCTTCAGCAACGGCTGGCAGAGTTGGGGTGCGAGCTGACGATTATTTTCCATGATGCAAAAAACTGGGATGGTTGCCAGCAATTTGCGAAGGCGGACTTGATGATGGGCGACCGTCTGATTGGCGAAGCGCCGGTGTATGTCCTGGAGCAGTGGCTACGCTGCGACCCGCTATGGCCTAATTTGTTAACCGGGGTGCAATATGCCCATCTCCAGGCGACGCTGGATGCCGTTCAGACATTACCGGACGAAGGCAGCCGCAGCGAAGCTTTGCGCAATGTCTTTAACAGCCTGATGGAGGATGCCATCATGACGCCGCTGTTCAATTATAATTATCGGATCAGCGCGCCGCCGGGCGTCAACGGGTTACGCCTGAACGCACGCGGCTGGTTTGATTTTGCCAAAGCCTGGTTACCGGCCTCAGCGCCATGACAGAGCTGGTGGTCATGCTCATCAGGCGCTACCATATGCGCTTCACTTCGATTGTCAGGAATTACCATGAAACGCGCCGTAGTTGTCTTCAGCGGAGGACAAGATTCGACGACCTGCCTGGCGCAGGCTCTGCAACAGTATGATGAAGTGCATTGCGTCACTTTTGATTATGGCCAACGCCACCGCGCGGAGATTGACGTTGCTCGCGAGCTGGCGCTAAAACTGGGGGCCGTCGCCCACAAAGTACTTGATGTCACCCTGCTTAACGAACTGGCGGTCAGCAGCCTGACTCGCGATAGCATTCCGGTTCCGGATTACGAACCGGACGCCAGCGGTATCCCTAATACCTTCGTGCCTGGCCGCAACATTCTGTTTTTAACTCTGACAGCGATTTACGCGTATCAGGTTAAGGCGGAAGCCATTATCACCGGTGTTTGTGAGACCGACTTTTCGGGCTATCCGGACTGCCGCGATGAGTTCGTGAAAGCACTACACCGTGCCGTCAGCCTTGGAATGGCGAAAGACATTCGCTTTGAGACGCCGCTGATGTGGCTTAATAAGGCCGAAACATGGGCCTTAGCCGATTATTGGGGCCAGTTAGATCTGGTGCGTCATGAAACCCTGACCTGCTATAACGGCCTTAAAGGCGACGGTTGCGGGCAGTGCGCCGCCTGTAATCTGCGCGCCAACGGACTGAGCCAGTATCTGGGCGATAAGGTTGGGGTGATGACGGTGATGAAGCAGAAAACCGGGCTGAGCCAGGCATCGCCTCCGAGGAACTATTAGCACGGAGCTTCAGTTCAACTTCCCCGGTGGCGTTGCTTACCGGGGCTACGGATTCACAGCCGTCCGCAGCCCGAATAAGACGCGTCAGGCGGCGCCTCCGGGAAAGCAGCCGAGCTATGGCTTCAGATTATCTTCCCCGGTGACACTGGCTAATACTTTCAGTTCTCCGTCAACACGGCAACTCCAGTTGTTCCAGTTTCTCACGCAGTTCACCCTCCAGCGGCAGCGCTTTCTGGGTTTTCAGATCGATACAGACGAAAGTGATAAGCGCATCGGCGACCACTTCGCCGTTAGGGTTGAGGCTCACCACCTGGCTTAACGTCCCGCTTTTTCCGTTCAGTTGTTCCAGCTTGCTGGTGACAGTTAACACATCGCCTAATACCGCTGGTCGGCGATAATTGATATTGATATTCACCACCACAAAAGCGATGTTGCGTGCGGTCATCCAGTGGAAGGCAGGGCTGCTTTCCAGGCCATCCCAACGCGCCTCTTCGAGAAACTCCAGATAACGCGCATTATTAACATGCTGATAGACGTCCAGATGATAGCCGCGAACTTTGATTTGTGTCTGCATAGCCAAATGCCTTATCTTTAATTGTTGTTTTGAGGTCAGAGGTCACACCACTTGTGTGACCTCTTCAGTCTGGCAAATAATGACGACTGTGCAAACTTTCGCTGAAAATTTACAGCTTCAGATGAGAAAGATTTCTCTCTACCAGCGAGTTGCCCATCCCGGGCACCTGCTTAAGATCGTCCACGGTTTTAAATGGCCCGTACTCTTCGCGATAGCTCACGATAGCCTGCGCTTTCTTCAGACCGACGCCATTCAGCGCCTTAGCCAGTTCTTCTGCGCTGGCGTTATTGATACTCACCCTGGTGCCTTCACTATCAGCCACATTTAACGCATCCGGCGCTTTCGCCTGCAGCGGCTGCACGCTTTCCTTTATCGTCACCGACGCTTTGCCAGCAGAAGGTGCCGCCTGCGTTATCTGACTCCCCGCCGCGCAAACCAGTACGCCGGCAATAAGCGTTTTCATTCCTCGTTTCATGCTGTTATCTCCTTGTTTGTAGACAGCATGGTCACGATAACGACGAGGGAAAAAGAGTACAAAAGGCAAAATGCAGAAATGGAAAAGGCCGCGAAAGCGGCCTTTGAGCATTACATCACGTTACGTGCTTTTGCGAAGCAGCACGAAATTGAAATTATTGCTGCTGATCGATGATGTCGCCGAGCTTAATTTTCGCCTCTTTACGCAGGTTACTCATCAGCGCCTCGAAAGCGACCTGAGCGTTATTCTGGGTGATCCCCTGAATCATTGCTTTTTTCTGCTCTTCCGGCATCGTACCTGCTTTAACTTCGTCCAGCGCCAGCAGCACTACGTTGCCCTGCATATCAGAGCCCACGCCGTAGCCTGGCTTACCCGGCTGCGGCAGCGGTAGTGCAAAGACAGACTGGCTCAGCGCTTCCTGACCGGTACGTGACAGCGTCTGCGGCGCACCAAAACTCAGGCCTGCGGCTTTCATCGCTTCATCGCCTTTGCCCTCTTTCAGGGCCGTCAGCAGCTTATCGGCATCCAGCTTCGCCTGCTGTTCCGCTTTATTGTGCTTAACAATGTCGCTCACCTGCGCTTTTACATCCGCCAGCGGTTTCACCGTTTCCGGTTTATGCTCGCTGATGCGCAGAACAAACGCGCGATCGCCATCAACGGTGATGATATCGGAGTTGCTGCCTGGCGTGCCGTTTGCGCCAACCAGACCGCCGTTGAAAATAGCTTCAGAAACCGGTTTGAAGTTCAGCTCTTGCGGCAGGCTGTCGCGACCAAACCAGCCGGTTTCAACCACTTTCAGACCGGCAACCTGAGCTGCGCCTGCCAGCGACTCATTATCGTTGCTCGCCGCATCGCTCACTTTCTGCTGCAGCGCATAGTACGCATCCAGCGCTTTTTCCTGCTTCACTTTCGCCGCGACATCATCGCGAACCTCAGACAGAGGTTTAACCTGTGCAAGCTGAATGTCGTCCAGACGGGCAATCAGGAAACCAACGGAAGATTTAATCACGCCAGAAAGCTGGCCTTTTTCTTTCAGACCAGCATCTTTCAGCTCAGGCACGGTTGCTGCATCTTCCAGCCACCCCATGTCGCCGCCATTGCGGGCAGAGATGATATCGGTTGATTTTTCTTTTGCCAGCGTGGCGAAGTCTGCACCTTTCTTCAGCGCATCAAGCACAGCCTGAGCATCCGCTTCAGTTTTGGTCTGAATGATGCTGTAGCGGTTGCGCTGCGGCTGAGTGAACTGCTCCTGATGCTGGTCGTACCATGACTGAATTTCTTCGTCAGAGACGTTCTCCTGCATGCTCGCAGCGTCCATCTTGATGTAGCTCACGCGGAACTGCTCTGGGGCCATAAAACGCGCCTGGTTCTGCTGGTAGAACGCGTTAATTTCGTCGTCAGTTGCCGTTTGCTTCGCCGCCAGCGCGTTCACGTCGATAGTGGCTTCGCGTACTACGCGCTGCTGAGAAACCAGCGCCGCCAGTTGGTCGGATTCGCCCGGCAGCATAAAGTCGGTACCAGCTACGGCGTTGATCAGTTGCTGAGTCGTCAGTTGATTACGTAGCGCCTGCGCGTACTGGTCCGTCGTCATCCCTATCTGCTTAACAATACGGCTGAAGAGTTCATTATCAAATTTGCCATCCACCTGGAAAACCGGGGTCTGGAAGATAACCTTCCTGACCTGGTCGTCGCTGATGTTAAGACCAAGTTCACGGGCGTACTGGTCAAGCAGCGCCTCGTCAATCAAACGGTTCAGCACCTGCTGACGCATGGTCTTCATGTAATTTTCATTGGCCGCCAGTTCTGAGAATTGATCGCCCAGTTGCTGCTGCATGCGATTACGCTCGCTGGCAACGGCCTTTTCAAACTGCGCGCGACCAATCTCCTGGCCATTAACTTTTGCGGCATAGTTGTTACCACCGCCAATCAGATAACCACTCACCCCGGTCAAAATGAACGAGACGATAATGATACCGAAAATAATCTTGAGCACGACGCTGTTGGCGGCCGTGCGTAGGTTGTCCATCATGGTGTAACAACGCTCCGCTGTAGATGACTTTAGCTCGCGCAGCATAGCATGTGATGGCCGCTGCGCGTGAGGACGTATTTTGACAAGAAAACGGGGTGATTGTCAGCCCACAAGTGCGTATAAAGTCACATTAAGTCTCATTCTGGCAAAAATAAAAAAGGCACATCTTGCGATGCGCCCTTGTACTTCGTCACAGACCCCAGTGGGGAAGTCGATCAGTTTACCGCGTCTTTCAGTGCCTTACCCGCACGGAAACCCGGTACTTTAGCCGCGGCGATGGTGATCTCTTTGCCTGTTTGCGGATTGCGTCCGGTACGGGCGGCACGCTCTTTAACAGCAAAAGTACCGAACCCTACCAGCGCAACATCATCCCCAGCCTGCAGAGATTCAGTAACAGAAGCGATTAAAGCATCTAACGCACGTCCAGCTGCAGCTTTAGAAATGTCCGCACCGGCAGCAATTTTGTCAATCAGTTGAGATTTATTCACTGTTCTCTTCCTCTCTTTATAATTTATATCGCACCAGAATCCTTCATGATGCGACCGCGCAGCAGTTATATCAGGACTGTCATGCCCTTACAACAGAGTTGTAATTGACCCCCTGCCAGGGTCCTACGTTAGCGACACAAAAAAAGGCTGGCAAGTATGAATTTACTTGCCAGCCCTATTTTTCTTAGCGCTATTTGCGCGAAATCACTATTTTGCCGTGACGACTTCCATACCAAACGGCTCGTACTGCAATGCAAGTGCCAGAACTTCCTCAATTCGTTTCACCGGATGGATATCTAAATCGGCGATAACGTTATCCGGAATTTCTTCAAGGTCGCGTTTGTTTTCATCAGGAATCAGAACTGTCTTAATGCCACCGCGGTGTGCGGCCAACAGTTTTTCCTTCAGACCACCGATTGGCAATACCTGACCACGGAGGGTAATTTCCCCGGTCATCGCCACATCGGCGCGCACTGGATTACCCGTCAGACAGGAAACCAGCGCGGTACACATCGCAATACCGGCGCTTGGGCCATCTTTCGGTGTTGCGCCTTCCGGCACGTGAACGTGAATATCGCGTTTCTCGTAAAAGTCTGAATTAATACCCAGCTTATCCGCACGTGCACGAACCACAGTAAGCGCAGCCTGAATAGACTCCTGCATAACCTCACCAAGTGAACCGGTGTAGGTCAGCTTGCCTTTACCCGGAACACAGGCGGTTTCAATGGTCAGCAGGTCGCCGCCCACTTCCGTCCACGCCAGACCGGTAACCTGACCCACGCGGTTCTCGCTATCCGCCCGGCCATAGTCATAGCGCTGTACGCCAAGGAAATCATGCAGGTTATTGCCGTTAATCTCGATGTGTTTCAGCGACTTATCCAGCAGTAGCTGTTTCACTGCTTTACGACACAGTTTCGAGATTTCTCGCTCCAGACCACGCACGCCCGCTTCACGGGTGTAGTAACGAATGATGCCGATAATCGCACTGTCATCAACCGTTAGCTCGCCTTTCTTGAGCGCGTTACGCTCAATCTGTTTTGACAGCAGGTGACGTTTAGCGATATTCAGCTTCTCATCTTCGGTATAGCCGGAGAGACGGATCACTTCCATACGATCCAGCAGCGGCGCCGGAATATTCATGGAGTTAGAGGTCGCAACAAACATCACGTCGCTGAGATCGTAATCCACTTCCAGATAGTGGTCGTTAAAGGCCACGTTCTGTTCCGGATCCAATACTTCCAGCAGCGCCGATGCCGGATCGCCGCGCATGTCAGAAGACATTTTGTCGATCTCATCCAGCAAGAACAGCGGGTTTTTAACGCCCACTTTGGCCATTTTCTGGATCAGTTTGCCCGGCATTGAGCCAATATAGGTACGACGGTGACCGCGGATTTCCGCTTCATCACGTACGCCGCCCAGCGCCATACGCACGTACTTACGTCCGGTCGCTTTGGCGATGGATTGCCCCAGAGAGGTTTTCCCCACCCCCGGAGGCCCAACCAGGCACAGGATCGGCCCTTTGAGCTTGTTAACACGGCTCTGCACCGCGAGGTACTCAAGAATACGATCTTTTACGCGTTCCAGGCCGTAGTGATCGGTGTCGAGGATCTCCTGAGCCTGACGCAAATCTTTTTTGACCTTGCTACGGGCGTTCCACGGTACCTGCACCATCCAGTCGATGTAGCCGCGAACGACGGTCGCTTCCGCCGACATCGGAGACATCATTTTCAGTTTTTGCAGTTCCGCTTCGGTTTTCTCTTTTGCCTCTTTCGGCATTTTCGCCGCATCGATCTTACGCTTCAGCGCTTCGTTCTCGTCCGGGGCGTCGTCCATTTCGCCGAGCTCTTTTTGAATGGCTTTCATTTGCTCATTCAGATAGTACTCGCGCTGGGATTTCTCCATCTGTTTTTTCACGCGATTGCGAATACGCTTCTCAACCTGGAGCAGATCGATTTCTGACTCCATCATCGCCATCAGATATTCCAGACGTTCGTTAACGTCAGACATCTCCAGCACGGACTGTTTGTCCGCCAGCTTCAGCGGCATGTGCGCAGCGATGGTATCCGCCAGGCGCGCCGGATCGTCAATGCTATTGAGCGAAGTCAGCACTTCCGGAGGGATTTTCTTGTTCAGCTTGATGTAGCCTTCAAACTGGCTGATGGCGGTACGAACCAATACTTCCTGCTCGCGTTCGTCAATCGCCGGCGATTCAAGATATTCAGCTTTCGCCGAAAAATGCTCGCCGTTATCAGACAGCGCAGAAATGCGCGCACGCTGCAAACCTTCGACCAGCACTTTAACCGTACCGTCCGGCAGCTTCAGCATTTGCAAAATAGACGCCACGGTCCCGACGGTGAAAAGCTCGTTTACACCCGGCTCATCCGTCGAGGCTTCTTTCTGCGCAACCAGCATGATTTTTTTATCATGGTCCATGGCTGCTTCGAGACAACGGATAGATTTTTCCCGCCCTACAAACAGGGGTATGACCATGTGCGGATAAACCACCACATCGCGCAACGGCAATACGGGGATTTCAATGCGTTCAGAACGCTCAGGATTCATAGAGCTCTCTCTTAGTTTAAAGTCCGCCAGGTAGCCGACAACGCAACTCAACAACGCGTTGCCGTTAATATGTAGACCAGTATATGGGGATGTATTCCACACATTCAACGGCGGGGATGCAGGAAAAGTAAAAGGGGAGATAAAATCCCCCCTTTTTGTTAACTACTTGAGCAAGCTGGTTAATTATTCGCCAGATGCCTGCTGCGCTTCTGGTTTGCCGTAAATCAGCAATGGCTTGCTTTGACCATCGATAACCGAAGCGTCGATAACCACTTTTTCAACATCTTCCATTGACGGCAGATCGTACATGGTATCGAGCAGTGCGGCTTCAACGATGGAACGCAGGCCACGCGCGCCAGTTTTCCGCGCCATCGCTTTCTTAGCGATAGCGTCCAGCGCTTCGTCGCGGAATTCCAGCTCAGCGCCTTCCAGGCCGAACAGCGCCTGATACTGCTTGGTCAGGGCATTTTTCGGCTCTTTGAGGATCTGAATCAGCGCTTCTTCGCTCAGCTCGTTCAGCGTCGCCACTACCGGCAGACGACCGATGAACTCCGGTATCAGACCAAACTTGATCAGATCTTCCGGTTCAACCTGAGACAGCAACTCGCCTTCGCTGGCTTTGTCGGACTTAGCCTTCACCGTCGCGCCGAAACCAATACCAGAACCCGTTTCTACGCGGTGGGAAATGACCTTATCCAGGCCAGCAAATGCGCCGCCGCAGATAAACAGGATCTTAGAGGTATCCACCTGCAGGAACTCCTGCTGCGGATGCTTACGCCCCCCCTGCGGTGGAACTGCGGCAACGGTACCTTCAATAAGCTTCAGTAGCGCCTGCTGCACGCCTTCGCCGGAAACATCGCGGGTGATCGACGGGTTATCCGATTTACGGGAAATTTTGTCGATCTCATCAATGTAGACGATACCGCGCTGGGCTTTCTGTACGTCGTAGTCGCACTTCTGCAGCAGTTTCTGGATGATGTTCTCAACGTCCTCACCCACGTAACCGGCTTCGGTCAGGGTGGTTGCATCAGCCATGGTGAAAGGAACATCCAGCAGACGCGCCAGCGTTTCCGCCAGCAGCGTTTTACCGGAGCCGGTCGGCCCGATCAGCAGAATGTTGCTTTTACCCAGTTCAACGCCGTTGCTGGTGTCGCCATTGCGCAGACGTTTGTAGTGATTGTATACCGCCACTGCCAGCACTTTTTTCGCCGGCTCCTGGCCGATAACGTAATCGTCCAGATGGTGGCGAATTTCGTGCGGAGTCGGCAATGCACTGCGCTCGCGATGCGGCGCGACTTCTTTAATCTCTTCGCGAATGATGTCGTTACATAAGTCAACGCATTCGTCGCAGATATACACGGATGGCCCGGCGATTAGCTTACGCACTTCATGCTGGCTTTTACCGCAAAAAGAGCAGTACAACAGTTTGCCCGAACCATCTTTGCGTTTATCTGTCATGAGTCCAAACCTCTTATTAAGTTCTTTGTGCCGCACACGACGACGCAAATGCCATTCTCAGGCGCAAACCGCTGTTAAGCGTTGTGCCGCCCTCTTACAAACAAGTATAGCGGCACCCTTGCGCCAGGGGCATCAATTACGATGAGTCAAAATAGAGTCGACGAGGCCGTATTCCACTGCTTCTGAAGCAGACAGGAAGCGGTCGCGCTCAGTATCGCGCTCGATCTGCTCCAGGGGTTGCCCCGTATGTTGCGCCATCAGTTCATTCATGCGACCTTTCACTTTCAGGATTTCACGGGCGTGGATTTCGATATCCGTCGCCTGACCCTGATAGCCGCCCAGCGGCTGGTGAATCATCACGCGGGAGTTAGGCAGGCAGAAACGCTTACCCTTAGCCCCGGCGGTAAGCAGGAAGGCCCCCATGGACGCCGCCTGGCCCATACAAATGGTGCTCACGTCCGGTTTGATGAACTGCATAGTGTCGTAAATTGACATCCCGGCGGTAATCACGCCGCCCGGTGAGTTAATGTACAGATAGATATCTTTTTCCGGATTTTCCGCTTCCAGAAACAGCATCTGCGCCACGATTAAGTTAGCCATGTGATCTTCTACCTGGCCAGTCAGAAAAATGACGCGCTCCTTGAGCAGACGGGAATAAATATCAAATGAACGTTCGCCGCGTGAGGTCTGTTCAATGACCATCGGCACCAGGGCCATATGGGGTGCAAAGTTGTCTCGTTCGCCACTGTATGACATTTCCGTCTCCTGGATTAATTTGAAAAAAAACCGCTACACTGATTGTAACCTTACGGACGGATTATCAGCCAGAATTTCTACCCTCAGGCAGAAGTGCATATATACATGCTTCATTACGACGCATGATTATGCCAATGCAGTTACGTCTCCCGGTTATGGGGATGGCGTTACCATAATTCAAGCATAACAATCTTTTGCCGTAACGCTATCACTGAAATCGCCTTTTCGCACGTATCCTGAATCTATCATTGCAATAAAAAAACCCGTGGCCTTCGGCAACGGGTTTTTTACTCAAACCTTAAACCCTGGGGCGGAATTACGCCTGCTGGTTCATCAGTTCGCTGAATGAAGTGGCTTTTTCAGACACTTTAGCTTTCGCCAGTACAGCTTCAACAGCCTGTTCTTCCAGAGCGACGTTGCGCATGTTGTCCATCAGCTCTTTGTTCTTACTGTAGAACTCAACCACTTCTTTCGGATCTTCGTAAGCAGAAGCCATCTCTTCGATCAGGCCTTTAACGCGATCTTCGTCAGCTTTCAGTTCGTTGGTGCGAATAACTTCGCCCAGCAACAGGCCAACAACTACGCGACGTTTAGCCTGCTCTTCGAATAGCTCACGCGGCAGTTCCAGAGCCTGTTTCTCGTTACCGCCGAAACGCTGAGCAGCCTGACGACGCAAAACGTCAATTTCGCTGTCAATCAGCGCGGCAGGAACATCGATCTCGTTAGCTTTTACCAGACCTTCGATAGCCTGAGATTTAACGCGGTTACGCACGGCGCCTTTCAGTTCGCGCTCCATGTTTTTACGCACTTCAGCGCGCAGACCGGCGACGGAACCATCTTCAACGCCGAAACGTTTGATGAACTCTTCTGTCAGTTCAGGCAGTTCACGTTCTTCAACTTTCTTCAGGTTGATAACGAACTTAGCCGCTTTACCTTTCAGGTTTTCAGCGTGGTACTCTTCCGGGAAGGTCACATCAATAGTGAACTCTTCGCCAGCTTTGTGGCCTTTGATACCGTCTTCAAAGCCCGGGATCATACGACCCTGGCCCATCGCCAGTACGAAGTCAGAGGCTTTGCCGCCTTCGAACTCTTCGCCGTCAACAGAACCGGTGAAATCAACAGTAACGCGATCTTCTGCATCAACAGCGCCGTCTTTATCTTTCCAGTTAGCCTGCTGCTTGCGCAGAGTATCCAGCATAGTGTCAACATCAGCGTCGGTCACTTCAACAACCGGTTTTTCAACTTCGATCGCTTCCAGACCCTGCAGTTCTACTTCCGGATAAACTTCGAACTCAACCGCATAGGTAAAGTCTTCACCCAACTTGTATTCGCCCGGAACATAGTTCGGCGCACCGGCTGGATTAATTTTTTCTTTGATGATCGCGTCAACGAAGTTACGGCTCATCAGGTCACCCAGCACATCCTGGCGAACAGATGCGCCATAACGCTGAGCAACAACATTCATCGGCACTTTGCCTTTACGGAAGCCGTCAATGCGAACTTTTTTCGCTACGTTGACCAGCTCGCTTTTGACAGCATTCTCGATGCTGTCAGCGGCGATAGTAATCGTTACACGGCGCCCAAGGCCCTGAGTGGTTTCAACTGAAACTTGCATCTTGTTACCTCAAAAAAATCACAGTGCTCGGTCAACTCTGGAAGCGCGAACAGGTTGCTTCGCAGAACCGGGATGCCCTCTTCAAATCAGAAACACATTCCCTGTCGTCAGAATCATCCCGAAGACATTCATAATAAAAGACGCGGCATTATAGCGGCATCACTTTTGTGAGTCGAGAACGGTTGTCGCCCACTGCTGCGGCTTTTTTCACATTTCCCGAGCAAATTTGCCTGTAAAAACGCGAAAACAGCACATTTCCCGGGCAAAACAAAACGGCCCGCAGGCCGTTTTCTCATAAATCTTCACGCAACATACTGGAAAAGCTCCAGCGGTTGCAAATGCGATTTCTACGCGATAGTTCTCGCCCCGCGACAAGGAGGAGAAGCAAAGACGGTATCCTGTAGCCCTTCCCACTCTTTGATTGTGTAGGTATGCAACGCCAGAGCGTGCACAGTGCTTGATAATTCCTCAGTTAACGTTCCGTAAATCATACGGTGACGATTAAGAAAACGCTCACCAAGGAAGCGATCGCTCACCAATACCACTTTAAAATGACTTTCAGAGCCCGCAGGAACGTTGTGGCGATAACTTTCATCCACGACTTCAAGATACACCGGGTCGAACGTTGCCCTAAGTTTTGCTTCGATCTGTTCACGTATCATCATGAATTTTCTCCTCCGACAACGCTGTATTGCCGCCATCCCTTTAGATGTTAGCCGCTTTTACCGCTTCCATTAGGTGAAAACAACAAAAAAATTGGCATTACTCTGATATTTTCATGCAAAAGTATCGAGTTTACTGATTCTGCATACTGGAAGCCCCGCCTGAATTGCGATAAGAGATGCAGCAAGGACAGAAAACACACAAGACGATGAATTTACATGCGTTGCCACTTCCCCTTGCCGTTGGCGATGTTATGATGGCGGAAATTTTCCTCACTACTAATCCCATGCGTTGAGACCCTGAATATGTTTAAGAAAATTCTTTTGCCTTTGGTCGCGCTGTTTATGCTGGCCGGATGCGCCACTCCACCGACCACCATTGATGTTTCACCGAAAATAACCCTGCCGCAGCAGGACCCGAGCCTGATGGGCGTGACCGTCAGCATTAATGGCGCCGATCAACGTCCGGATCAGGCGCTGGCGAAAGTCACTCGCGATAATCAACAGGTTACGCTGACCGCTTCCCGCGACCTGCGTTTCTTACTGCAGGAAGTGCTGGAGAAACAGATGACCTCGCGCGGCTATATGATTGGTCCAAACGGCGCTGTTGACCTGCAAATCATCGTTAATAAATTGTACGCCGATGTTTCTCAGGGCAATGTACGCTACACCATCGCGACCAAAGCCGATATTGCCATCATCGCCACTGCCGCAAATGGCAATAAGATGACTAAAAACTATCGTGCCAGCTACTCTGTTGAAGGCGCATTTCAGGCCTCTAATCAGAACATCGCTAATGCAGTGAATAGCGTCCTGACCGATACCATCGCCGATATGGCGCAGGACACCAGCATTCACGACTTCATCAAACAAAACGCTCGTTAATTTAAGTCGCAGATCCGGCCTCGAGTCGGGTCTGCACTACATGCCATGTCCAATCATTACTTACGCATTTTTACGCAACCAAAATCAGCTATCCTGCTGATCCTCGGTTTTGCGTCTGGATTACCGCTTGCCCTGACTTCAGGCACTCTGCAGGCGTGGATGACCGTTGAAAATATCGATCTGAAAACCATCGGTTTTTTCTCCCTTGTCGGTCAGGCCTACGTCTTTAAGTTCCTCTGGTCGCCGCTGATGGACCGCTACACGCCGCCCTTTCTTGGCCGTCGTCGCGGCTGGCTGCTGGCTACCCAGTTTCTGTTACTTATCGCCATTGCGGCGATGGGATTCCTTGAACCTTCCACGCAGTTGCGCTGGATGGCGGCGCTGGCGGTAGTGATCGCCTTTTGTTCCGCGTCTCAGGATATCGTATTTGACGCGTGGAAAACTGACGTGCTGCCTGCGGAAGAACGAGGCACCGGCGCGGCGATCAGCGTGCTGGGTTATCGTCTGGGGATGCTGGTCTCCGGCGGGCTGGCGCTATGGCTGGCCGATCGATGGCTGGGATGGCAGGGAATGTACTGGCTGATGGCCGCGCTGCTAATCCCCTGCATTATCGCCACTCTGCTGGCCCCGAACCCCAGCGATGTCATTCCGGTACCGAAAACACTGGAGCAAGCCGTTGCCGCACCACTGCGCGACTTCTTCGGCCGCAATAACGCCTGGCTAATCCTGCTGCTGATCGTCCTTTATAAGCTTGGCGATGCGTTTGCCATGAGCCTGACCACCACGTTCCTGATTCGCGGCGTCGGTTTCGATGCTGGAGAAGTGGGCATGGTCAATAAAACGCTCGGCCTGTTCGCCACTATTGTCGGCGCACTTTATGGCGGCGTGCTCATGCAACGCCTGACCTTATTCCGCGCGCTACTGATTTTCGGCCTGCTGCAAGGGGTATCCAACGCCGGGTATTGGCTGTTATCAGTTACCGATAAGCACCTTTTCTCCATGGCGGCGGCCGTGTTTTTCGAAAACCTGTGCGGCGGAATGGGCACCGCTGCATTCGTCGCGCTGCTGATGACGCTGTGCAATAAATCATTTTCAGCCACCCAGTTTGCCTTGCTCTCGGCGCTTTCCGCCGTTGGGCGCGTTTATGTTGGCCCCATCGCCGGTTGGTTTGTCGAGGCGCACGGCTGGCCTGCCTTCTATCTCTTTTCTGTGGTTGCCGCTGTGCCGGGTATTTTGCTGCTGTTAATTTGTCGGCGTACGCTGGAACACACCCAGCAATCAGAGAGTTTTATGCCACGCACGTTCTTTCCTCAGTCCTATGCGCTGGCATTAATTATTCTGGCAGTTGGCTGCCTGATGCTGGCGATATGGATGCTGCTGCTGGTACTGAACGCACTGGATTACACCAATTTCTCCTTCCTTGCGGGAATGCTGGAGATCGCCGTACTCACCGCCGTTGCGGGTATTTTACTCGGCGCTTTTCTTGACTACCTGGCATTACGCAAAACTGAGCTGATTTAAATCGTTGCAGAAACGTTAGTGGGCGCTGTAATTACGAAACATAATTATAACGCCTTATTAACGATTTCATATTCATCGTGCTTAATTTGTTGTTTTGTGCGTTTTAAATTTCTGGAAATTATTGACACCTTTATTTGAGTCTTTAAATTATTTAACCGATTCAGCTCAGCGGATTTTATTTTATGCTTTTATGATGTCCTTTATTTGATAATAAATTGTTAATTGTTTGTGTTGTTTTGCGAATGGTTATACTCATTATCTTATAAAGCCTTCCTTTCTTATCTCTTTCGTTATCTATCCCGCGTAAATCAAGATTTGCACGCGATTACGTCACACTCAGTAACACATGCGACAAATCAGGCAGAATTCGCTAACAAAGAACCGACACAGCCTCAACGATGTTTACAGTAATGCAACCTTCCCGTAAAATGCCTGCACACTTTAAGCGCCACCAGATTCCGTGGAATTGAGGTCGTTCAATGAGACTCAGGAAATACAATAAAAGTTTGGGATGGATGTCATTAATCGCAGGTACTGTATTACTCAGTGGTTGTGATTCTGCGCTCCTCGACCCAAAAGGACAGATTGGACTGGAGCAACGCTCTCTGATTCTGACGGCCTTTGGCCTGATGATGATTGTCGTTATTCCAGCCATCTTGATGGCAGTAGGATTTGCCTGGAAGTATCGTGCGAGCAATAAAGATGCGAAGTATAGCCCGAACTGGTCACACTCCAACAAGGTTGAAGCCGTGGTCTGGACGGTTCCTATCCTGATCATCCTGTTCCTGGCCGTTCTGACCTGGAAAACAACTCACGCATTAGAGCCGAGCAAACCGCTTGCTCACGATGAAAATCCAATCGTTATCGAAGTCGTTTCGATGGACTGGAAATGGTTCTTTATCTATCCGGAACAAGGTATTGCTACCGTCAACGAAATCGCCTTCCCGGCGAACGTTCCGGTACACTTCAAAGTGACCTCCAACTCCGTGATGAACTCGTTCTTTATCCCACGTTTAGGTAGCCAGATTTACGCAATGGCCGGGATGCAGACTCAGTTGCACCTCATCGCGAACGAAGCTGGTACTTACGACGGTATCTCCGCCAGCTATAGCGGCCCGGGCTTCTCAGGAATGAAGTTCAAAGCGATCGCCACGCCGGATCGTGCAACCTTCGATCAGTGGGTAGCGAAAGCCAAACAGTCTGCGAATACCATGGATTCTATGGCAACGTTCGACAAACTGGCTGCGCCTAGCGAATACAACAAAGTGGAATACTTCTCTGACGTGAAACCTGATTTGTTTAAAGATGTTGTTAACAAATTTATGTCTCACGGTAAGAGCATGGATATGTCCCAACCAGAGGGCGAGCACGCAGCGCACGAAGGAATGGAAGGCATGGACATGAGCCACGCGGAAACCGCTCACTAAGGGGCCGAGGAAGAAAACGATGTTCGGAAAATTGACATTAGATGCAGTGCCCTATCATGAACCTATTATCATGGTTACGGTGGCTGCAATTATCATTGGGGGATTGGCGCTTCTGGCAGTCATCACTTACTTCGGTAAATGGTCCTGGCTCTGGAGCGAGTGGCTGACCTCAGTTGACCACAAACGTCTCGGTATCATGTACGTTATCGTCGCAATCGTCATGTTGCTACGTGGCTTTGCTGACGCCATTATGATGCGTAGCCAGCAGGCGCTGGCCTCGGCCGGGGAAGCTGGCTTCCTGCCACCTCATCACTACGATCAGATCTTCACCGCCCACGGCGTTATCATGATCTTCTTTGTAGCGATGCCGTTTGTTATTGGTCTGATGAACCTGGTGGTTCCGCTGCAGATAGGCGCGCGCGACGTTGCCTTCCCATTCCTTAACAACCTGAGCTTCTGGTTCACCGTTGTGGGCGTGATTCTGGTTAACCTCTCTCTGGGCGTGGGTGAATTTGCACAGACCGGTTGGCTGGCCTATCCACCGCTATCGGGAATCGAGTACAGTCCGGGCGTCGGGGTCGATTACTGGATCTGGGCTCTCCAGCTATCCGGTATTGGTACAACGTTAACTGGTATTAACTTCTTCGTAACGATTATCAAGATGCGTGCCCCTGGCATGACCATGTTCAAAATGCCGGTATTTAGCTGGGCATCTTTGTGCGCCAACATCCTGATTATCGCCTCTTTCCCAATTCTGACCGTCACTATCGCGCTGCTGACCCTGGACCGCTATCTGGGCACCCATTTCTTTACCAACGATATGGGTGGCAACATGATGATGTACATCAACCTGATTTGGGCCTGGGGTCACCCTGAAGTGTATATTCTGGTTCTGCCGGTATTCGGTGTCTTCTCCGAAATCACTGCAACCTTCTCGCGTAAGCGTCTGTTTGGCTACACCTCACTGGTATGGGCAACAGTGTGTATCACCGTTCTGTCGTTCATCGTTTGGCTGCACCACTTCTTTACTATGGGTGCGGGCGCGAATGTAAACGCCTTCTTCGGTATTACCACCATGATTATCGCCATCCCGACCGGGGTGAAGATCTTCAACTGGCTGTTCACCATGTATCAGGGCCGTATCGTCTTCAACTCAGCAATGCTGTGGACGATTGGTTTTATCGTAACCTTCTCCGTAGGTGGTATGACCGGGGTTCTGCTGGCGGTACCGGGCGCAGACTTCGTTCTGCACAATAGTCTGTTCCTGATCGCTCACTTCCATAACGTCATCATCGGCGGCGTGGTATTTGGTTGCTTCGCAGGTCTGACCTACTGGTGGCCAAAAGCCTTTGGCTTCACCCTGAATGAAACCTGGGGCAAACGTGCTTTCTGGTTCTGGATCATCGGCTTCTTCGTGGCGTTTATGCCGCTGTACGTGCTGGGCTTTATGGGTATGACCCGTCGTCTGAGCCAGCAGATTGATCCGCAGTTCCACCCGATGCTGGTTGTTGCAGCCTGCGGTGCGGCGCTGATCGCTTGCGGTATTCTCTGCCAACTGATTCAGTTTTACGTGTCTATTCGCGATCGCGAGCAGAACCGCGACCTGACCGGCGACCCATGGGGCGGCCGTACGCTGGAGTGGGCAACCTCTTCTCCTCCACCGTTCTATAACTTCGCTATCGTTCATGAGGTTCACGAGCGTGACGCGTTCTGGGAAATGAAAGAGAAAGGCGAAGCGTATAAGAAACCGGCTGGCTATAAAGAGATTCATATGCCGAAAAACAGCGGTGCGGGCATGGTCATTGCTGCTTTCGCAACGGTGTTTGGTTTCGCAATGATCTGGCACATCTGGTGGATGGCGATTGCAAGCTTCATCGGCATCCTGGCGACCTGGATTATTAAGAGCTTTGACGAGGACGTGGATTACTACGTGCCGGTTGCAGTAGTCGAAAAACTGGAAAATCAGCATTTCGATGAGATTAACAAAGCAGGGCTAAAAAATGGCAACTGATACTCTTGCGCATAACGCGCACGCGCACGCGCACGAACACGGGCACCATGATACAGGATCGATGAAAGTATTCGGTTTCTGGATCTACCTGATGAGTGACTGCATTATCTTCGCCACTCTGTTCGCTACCTATGCCGTTCTGGTGAACGGTACGGCGGGTGGTCCGACCGGCAAAGATATTTTCGAACTGCCGTTCGTTTTGGTTGAAACCGCGCTGCTGCTGTTCAGCTCCATCACCTACGGCATGGCGGCTATCGCCATGTACAAAAACAACAAGAGCCAGGTGGTTTCCTGGTTGGCGCTGACCTTCCTCTTCGGGGCAGGATTCATCGCGATGGAACTCTATGAATTCCATCATCTGATTGTTGAAGGTATGGGTCCGGATCGCAGCGGCTTCCTGTCAGCATTCTTCACGTTAGTCGGTACCCACGGTCTGCACGTGACCTCAGGTCTGATTTGGATGGCGGTACTGATGGTTCAGATTTCCCGTCGTGGCCTGACCAGCACGAACCGTACCCGTATCATGTGCCTGAGTCTGTTCTGGCACTTCCTGGACGTAGTGTGGATCTGCGTGTTCTCTGTTGTTTATCTGATGGGGGCGATGTAATGAATCATTCTACCGATCATAGCGGCGCTTCTCATGGCAGCGTGAAGAGCTACATGACAGGTTTTATCCTGTCGATCATTCTGACGATCATCCCGTTTGCAATGGTGATGAGTGGCTCCGCATCGCATGCGGTTATTCTGGGAACCATCCTGGTCACTGCGGTTGTGCAAATAGTGGTGCACCTTGTGTACTTCCTGCACATGAACAGTAAATCGGACGAAGGTTGGAACCTGACCGCATTTATCTTCACCGTAATCATCATTGCTATCGTAGTCGTCGGCTCCATCTGGATTATGTGGAACCTGAACTACAACATGATGATGCACTAAGAGCAGCGAGTATGTTTAAGCAATACCTGCAAGTAACGAAACCAGGCATTATTTTTGGCAACCTGATCTCCGTGATTGGCGGTTTCCTGCTGGCCTCCAAAGGCCACATCGACTATCCGCTATTTATCTGGACGCTCCTCGGAGTATCCCTGGTGGTCGCCTCGGGTTGTGTTTTCAACAACTATATCGACCGTGATATCGATCGTAAGATGGAACGGACGAAAAACCGGGTGCTGGTCAAAGGGCTGATCTCGCCAAAAGCTTCGCTGGTATACGCCACCCTGCTGGGTATTGCTGGCTTCCTGCTCCTGTGGTTTGGCGCTAATCCTCTGGCCTGCTGGCTGGGGGTGATGGGGTTCGTGGTTTATGTTGGCGTTTACAGCCTGTACATGAAGCGCCACTCCGTCTACGGCACGCTGATTGGTTCTCTCTCCGGCGCTGCGCCGCCGGTGATTGGCTACTGTGCGGTTACCGGTGACTTTGACAACGGTGCCGCCATCCTGCTGGCGATTTTTAGTCTGTGGCAGATGCCTCACTCTTACGCTATCGCGATTTTCCGCTTCAAGGATTATCAGGCGGCGAATATTCCGGTTCTGCCGGTAGTGAAAGGCATTTCGGTGGCCAAAAATCATATCACTGTCTATAT
>DASYFN010000008.1:0-8329 GCA_036498385.1 Klebsiella sp. | reverse complement strand
CTGCGCATATCGTTGCGGCCTTGAATCAGCGTCGGCTGAATATAGAAACCGTTATCCAGTTCAGCAGAGATGCTGGCACGTTCACCACCGGTCAGGATCTTACCGCCTTCATCGCGAGCGATCTTGATATAGGAGAGAATTTTATCGAACTGCTGACGCGAAGCCTGCGCGCCAATCATCGTCTCGGTATCAAAGGGATCGCTGCGGCGAATTTGCGCCACTTTGGCCAGGACTCGCGCCATAAAGGGCTCGTAAATAGACTCCTGGATTAGTGCGCGGGACGGACAGGTGCAGACCTCTCCCTGGTTAAAGAAGCCCAGAACCAGGCCTTCAACCGCCTTTTCAATATACTCTTCTTCGCCTTCCATCACGTCGGCAAAGTAGATGTTCGGCGATTTACCACCCAGCTCAACAGTACAAGGGATAATGTTTTCCGCCGCGCAGGCCATAATATGACGGCCTACCGGCGTTGAGCCGGTAAAAGCAATTTTGGCAATACGTTTACTGGTTGCCAGTGCTTCGCCCGCCTCTTTGCCAAAACCCTGAACCACGTTAAGGACGCCCGCCGGGAACAGATCGCCAATAATTTCCAGCAGCAGCGTAATGCTGAGCGGCGTCTGCTCTGCTGGTTTCAGCACCACGCAGTTTCCTGCCGCCAGCGCCGGAGCCAGCTTCCAGGCGGCCATCAACAGCGGGAAGTTCCACGGAATAATTTGCCCGACCACGCCAAGAGGCTCATGGAAGTGATAAGCCACTGTCGTTTCATCAATCTCCGCCGTACTCCCCTCCTGCGCGCGCAGGCAGCCAGCGAAGTAGCGGAAGTGATCGACCGCCAGCGGTAGATCAGCGTTGAGGGTTTCGCGGATCGGTTTACCGTTATCCCAGCTCTCCGCCACCGCCAGATACTCCAGATTCGCCTCGATACGATCGGCAACCTGCAGCAGCAGATTTGCGCGATGCTGGGCCGACGTTTTGCCCCAGCCGTCGGCAGCCCGGTGCGCCGCATCAAGGGCGAAGTCGATATCTTTGGCATCAGAACGCGGAAACTGCCCAATATTGCTACCGTCAACCGGGGAGGTATTCATAAAGAATTCACCGCCGATCGGTTCGACAAATTTACCGTCAATAAAGTTACCGTAGGCAGACTTCAGTGAAACCAAAGCGCCCGGCGTGCCAGGATGTGCATAACGCATCGCGAATCTCCTTCATGTAGGGTTGAGGCGCAACGGCGTGTTAATTTTGTACGGCTGCTCGCTGCGCCTCTCTTCCCTTGCAGAGGTTATGCCACTTTTTGAACTTTAATAAAAATATTTTATTTTCAATGAATTAAGTTAATTTCTTATATTTTTGTCGTACAGAGTTTCTCTTATGTGTCGCAAATCGCAACACCACAAAAACCTTATAGCTACAATCTTGCAACACAATCAAGACAACGAGGTGTCCCGTGCCAGGAAATCCGTTTGCCCTGACGCCAGAGATCGAAGCGAGCCCACTACTAAGCGACTCCTGGTGCCGTAGCCAGCGCTATGGCCTCGACCCTGCCACGGATAGCTTCCCCCGCCTGCATGCCAGCGAACTGGCCGACAGGCTCGCCAGCCACAGCCACCTGCAAAAGCTGGCCCAGCCAGTCGTTAATGAGCTATCCCGCAAAGTTAACGATCTGCAATCCGTCGTGGTTCTCTCCGACGCCAGCGGTCTGGTTCTGCAAATCTTTGGCGATACGCATGCCATGCAGAAAGCACAGCGCTTCGCTTTAGCGCCGGGCAACCTGTGGAGCGAAAGCGGACGCGGGACCAACGCCATTGGCACCGCGCTGGCGATTGACGACAGCTGCGAAATCGATGGTCGCCAGCATTTCCTGACCAGCAACCAAGGCCTTTATTGCGCCGCCGTGCCGCTGCAAAGCCCTGATGGCAGAATAGCCGGGGTGCTGGATATCTCCGGCCCGGCCCACTACCCGCATGCCCGGACGCTGGCATGGGTAAAAGGCGCCGCGAAGCAGATAGAGTATCTGTGGGTTAAACAGAGTCTGCACCCAGAGCAGTGGCTGATGAGCCTGCATCCTCAGCCGGAAAAACTCGACAGCGTGGACGAACGGCTGCTGGTCTTTACGGATAATGTTCTGATGGCCGCCAACCGGCTGGCGATGCGCGAATTCTCCCTCAGCGCAGACCAGTTCGGCCATCTCACTTTCCAGCAGCTTTTTCCGCAGTTGCAGCAAGCCGCCGTCAGCGTACCGCTGCCGCTCGCCGCCGGATATCGGAACTACTATTACCGTCTGCGCGCTCCCGCTACCGCTAGCGTGGCGGTGACTGCGCGCCCAACTCTCACTCTGCCTTTCTCCAGTCAGCGCGAAGGGGAAAAGCTGCTGCGTCTGCTTAACGCCGGGATCGGTTTATGTATCGAAGGAGAGACTGGCTGCGGTAAAGAGTTCGTCGGCCGCACCCTGCACCGGCACAGCCGCTGGAGCAATGGCAAATTTGTCGCCATCAACTGCGCCGCTATTCCGGAATCACTGATTGAATCGGAGCTGTTTGGCTACCAGCCCGGCGCGTTTACTGGCGCAAACAAAAATGGCTACATCGGCAAGATTCGCGAAGCCGACGGCGGCGTACTGTTTCTTGATGAGATTGGCGATATGCCATTAACACTACAGACCCGGCTGCTGAGGATCTTACAGGAAAAAGAGGTTACGCCGCTTGGCACCAGCCGGAGCGCATCAGTTAACTTCACGGTGATTTGCGCCACTCACCGCAACCTGGCGCAGCGGGTCGCGGAAGGTGCCTTCCGCGAGGACCTGCTCTACCGTCTGCGTGAGTTTGCTCTGACACTGCCGCCGCTGCGCGAATGGCCTGAACTGCCTGCGTTTATCCAGCAATTGTGGCGAGAGTTGGGCGGAGAAAAACGTCGAGTCACGCTGACCCCGGAGGTTGTGCAACACCTGGCGACTCAGCCCTGGCCAGGCAATGTCCGCCAGTTGCAAAGTCTGATGAAGGTACTTCTGGCACTCGCCGAAGAGGGTGATACGCTGGGGGTTGATGATTTGCCCCATGAATATCGAACCCCGCCCGCCGCCCATGTCCCGCGCGGGCTTCAGCAGCACGATGCACAACTGATTGCCGATACGCTGGCAAGCTATAACGGCAACATCAGTAAAGCCGCGCAGGCTTTAGGTATCGCGCGCAGCACACTGTATCGCCGCGCCGCCCGTCGCGGAAGTCATTAACATGTAGCATTCTTATTCGCTCAGGGCGTGAAGCGCGGCGGTAGCCAGGCGAATATGCGTCTGCTTATCGCTTCGCACAGCGAGGTTAATCGGTGCCCAGCGCCCAGCCAGATAAGCTTCGCGACGCAGACGCCGCAGGCTGAAACAAACGCCGCCCCCACCATATCAAGCGGAAAATGAACCCCAAGAAAGATTCGCGCCCAGGCCACAGGCAGCGCCGCCAGCAGCAGGAAGAGCCCTGCGGCACGTGAGCGCAGCGACAGTAATGCAAAAGCGGCGCTAAACATCACCGTAGCGTGGTCGCTCGGGAAAGAGTTATCCGCCGGATGATTTATCCAGGTATGACCGAGAGGGATCATAAACGGCCGCGGATGAAACCACAGCATTCCGCAGATCAATCCCAGTCCCAACGCGATCAGAATACTCAGGGTACAAAACAGCGCCTGCCGATGCCCCTGACGCCCCCCGGAAAACCACAGCCAGAGCAGAATGGCTGGAACCACAAAGATGATTCCGTTCGCCGAAAAACGTGCCAATAACAGGATCGCCTCCGGCGTACCAGGCGATGCATTCAGTGCTAAAAAGACGTTTTGATTTAGGGTTTCCAGTGTGTTCATGGCGGTAGCTTGCGGCAGTCATATTACCGTCATTATCGCTACCCAGGCTTAAGTTACGCTTAAACCGGCACTTAAGAATCATCCTGGTTTCAGTCACGCAATTTAGTCACTGAAGCATTCATTGCTGGCGCAATACTGTTATTTATTTTAGTCTTTACTAAATTTAGAAAAAACTAAAATAAATGAATACACCAGAACAACTACAGGCCAGCGCAGAAGAAGCCGCCGCGCTGCTAAAAACCATGAGCAACCCCAGCAGACTATTGATTCTGTGCATGCTGTGCGATACGCCGGGCACCAGCGCTGGCGAGCTGGCGCGGATCACTGGCCTGAGCTCCTCCGCAGCATCCCAACATCTGGCGCGAATGCGCGATGAAGGCCTGATCGGCTGCGAACGTCAGGCGCAGCGAATTCACTACTTCATTACCCGGCCAGCGGTTCAGCAAATCGTTACCACGCTGAAGTCAATCTATTGCCCTTAAGGAGCGTTTATGACTATTGCTACTCTTTCTCCTGCCGAAGTTCAGGCGCTCATCGCCCGGGGCGCACGGCTGATCGATATCCGCGATGCCGATGAATACGCGCGCGAGCATATTCCCGGAGCGGAACTCGTCCCGCTGGCAACCCTGACTAATGGCACAGCGCTGCACGCCAGCCCTGAAGAGACGATCGTTTTTCACTGCCAGGCGGGTTCGCGCACCCAAAATAACGCAGCCCGCCTGGCGGAAGCCGCCGCTCCGGCACAGGCCAGGCTGCTGGCTGGCGGAATTCAGGCATGGAAAGCGGCGAGTTTGCCGGTGAAAGAGGATAAATCTCAGCCGCTACCGCTTATGCGTCAGGTACAAATCGCCGCTGGTGTTCTGATTTTGCTTGGCGTCGCTTTAGGTTACGCTTTTAGCAGCGGCTTTTTTCTGCTTAGCGCATTCGTCGGCGCCGGATTAACCTTCGCCGGTATAACCGGTTTTTGCGGTATGGCGCGTTTTCTGGCGCTGATGCCCTGGAACCGTCGCTAGCCTCTACCTCTTTCGGTCAGTTGGTGGTAACGCTTTTGCTGAGCCAGGGTTATTGGCTACATAAAAATTTAGCAACACAGGAGAAGAAGTATGTTTTCAGTCGGTGACCTGGTACAACCGCGAGCAGGCGGGCCAAAACTCAAAGTCGTTGAAGTCCAGGACGATCGCATTATTGCCGTTCAGGCAAGTAACGAGCAGGGTGAGAAATATACGCTGAATGCAGTCGACGTGACGGCTTATAAAGAAGACGGCGATTTTGGCGTGTGCTGATTAAACCAGGTAATGATAGCGGTGGGTATCCCCACCGTTTTAAATAGTAGATCAGAAAGCTATCAAGGGATTTTCCCTCAGCCACCGCTTTAGCAAGCGGCTTCGGCATACGTCCTTGCCCGGTTCAGGTTTTCTCAGCGCCGGTATGGTCGGTAAAATGATATTTCCCCGAACGCGGCTGGCGCTTTTTGCCCCCTTTCGAGGATATGGCCAGCTAATTGTTCAGGCGTGATAACATCAGCCATCATTAATTCCAGCCAGGTTTTTATTTTTTTCTGATGCTCTGCCCACTGTACCTGAGCAACCTGCTAAATAAAATTCAAAAAAAATCCAAAATAGAAAATAGAAAACGCCTTCCTGAAACTCGAATTATTTAGGGTATATATACGATCAGCAGATTATCAGTATATTCCCGGTAGACCATCACAACGCAGCACAGATGCTTATGGAATAGTCATGCAAAAACCATGAATATCCACTCAGAATAAAAAATAGCATATCATGCTACTATTTATCTTTTATACGTATAAAAAACACCAAAAGTGATACAACTCACACCGCAACGTGATTCTGTCGCAGAATCGCTCCCTGACGACCCGGAGCACCTCTTATCGACACCAGACATTAACAACATATTTCATTGAAAAATAATAAAAAATAATCAAGAATGAACAAAAGTAGCGTAACGAAAAGAAAACAACCTTCCGCAGAGTATTTTATCGACAAAAAGCTTTTAAATAAAGATTTATAGCTAGTTGTCACTTTCAATGCAGAGATATACTCTACACCAACCAGAACGCTCAATCTAAAACGCTAATCAAAAGTGAATCTTTTGGCATTATCGACTTCCTTTTCAAGGAGCACACCGATGTTCTCTGCGCAGTCCCGCTTGCGCCATGCGGTAGCAGACACCTTTGCGATGGTGGTTTACTGCACCGTGGTGAATATGATGATCGAAATTTTTCTCTCCGATATGACCTTCCAGCAGTCGTTATCTTCAAGACTGGTGGCGATTCCGGTAAACATTATTATCGCCGTGCCTTACGGTTTTTATCGCGATTTCGCTATGCGCCAGGCGCGCCGGATCAGCTCGTCAGGCTGGATGAAGAACATTGCGGATGTGGTGGCCTATGTGACTTTCCAGTCACCAGTATACGTCGCGATTCTGCTGATTGTCGGCGCTGACTGGCATCAGATTGCCGCAGCAGTAAGTTCAAATATCGTGGTATCGATGATGATGGGAGCAGCGTACGGCTATTTCCTCGACTACTGTCGTCGCCTTTTCCGCGTCAGCCCCTATCAGCAGGCCAAAGCCTGAGTTCATGCAAAAAAGCGACTGGTTCCGCCAGCCGCTTTTTGTCAGCTATATTGCGCTTCACCAAACAAGCCACTCAGAAAACGCTCAAGCGCTATGCGCGAACTGAACCCGTGTGGAATACCATAATGCTGCTGAGCATCACCCGCTAAGTACAGCGGAAACTGCTCATAATGATCGCAGGTTTTGATATCCGACGCGGGCTCCGCAAGCGTCGTGCTGCGCTCTTTTAAAGCAGGATGAATAATTAACGCGGTACGCCCCATATGAGCTTCACGGTTCACATAAACATAATTATCGCCACGGCGATAGCCATACGCTTTTTGCGTCACAATATCCATGGTGAAGCCGGCCTTTTCAAGAACTCGCGCCACCTCATCGGGTCTTAAATACATACTAATTCCTCATTATCTTTTACCGCGCGTTAACCTTACCTTATTCATTAAAGCCAACGCTTTCGGAATATTCCATAAAGGGTCATTTAGAGCATAATTCAAAATCTTGACCTACACTTATAGACTCAATGGGATAAAGGGAGGAACCAATGGCCAACCGAGCAAACCGCAGCAACGTAGAAGACAGCGCTGAAGATATCCATAACGATGTCAGCCAATTAGCGGATACGCTGGAAGAGGTGCTGAAATCATGGGGCAGCGACGCCAAAGACGAAGCAGAGGCTGCGCGTAAAAAAGCACAGGCGCTGCTGAAAGAGACTCGCGCCCGGCTTAACGGCCATAACCGCATCCAGCAGGCAGCATGTGATGCTATGGAATGTGCTGACAGCTATGTGCGCGACAAACCGTGGCAAAGCGTTGGTGCAGCAGCAGCCGTTGGGGTATTTATTGGCGTATTATTGAATTTACGTCGATAATCAGACTGCCAGACCAATGAAGATAACAAATACGCGTCCACCCCTGCATACTCCGGTATGCAGGGGTTTTTGTTATCTAAGCGTAAAGAGCCACATAAAGCTTACACACAACCTGGTTCGCCCTTTCTGCTGACGTCAGACTGGTGAAGCTCATGAGTACCCCCGTTTTTTCCCGGCTATCCATCTGCCAGTCGCTCAGCGCCTGGACGGCCAGCTCGGTTTGCCTGGCGCGCTGTGTCTGATGGCTATCTGACTTTCGCCGTCAGCCTGATGAACGCCTTTAAGCATGCGCCTGTAATTTTACGGCAAGAAATCCCGTCCCCCGCCGACTCCGTCTTCGGCGGTGAACCTTTACAAAAACCATATATATTGAGTTGTTGAACTTTTAAATAACTACATCTAGTATTTCATTCAACGATACCTCACAGCATGCGACGCCCATTTTTGTGTCGTGCTGCCATCTTAAATGGAAATACGAATCATGCGCATTACTATTTACACTCGAAGCGACTGCGTGCAATGCCATGCCACTAAACGGGCCATGGAAACCCGCGGGTTTGAATTCGACATGGTCAACATCGACCACCATCCTGAAGTCGTCGATATGCTGCGCGAACACGGTTTCCGCCAGTTGCCAGTGGTGATTGCCGGGGAGACCAGTTGGTCCGGCTTCCGTCCCGATATGATTAACCGCCTGTGCCCGGCAGCCTCAGCGGTCAGCCTGTGAGCCTGATCGTCTACTTCTCCAGCAGTTCCGAAAATACGCACCGGTTCGTCCAGCGTCTGGGACTGCCCGCCGTGCGTATACCGCTTAACGAACGCGAGCGCATCCAGGTAGACGAACCCTACATTCTTATCGTCCCCAGTTATGGCGGCGGCGGCACGGCGGGCGCAGTCCCTCGACAGGCGATCCGTTTTCTTAACGATCCGCATAACCGCCAGCTTATTCGCGGCGTCATCGCCGCGGGCAACCGCAATTTTGGTGAGGCCTACGGCCGGGCTGGCGACGTCATCAGG
>DASYFN010000007.1:0-9341 GCA_036498385.1 Klebsiella sp. | reverse complement strand
AATGAAAGCTGCTGTCGTCACGCAAGATCATCAGGTTACTGTTACGGAAAAAACGCTTCGTCCACTGCAACATGGCGAAGCCCTTTTAAAAATGGACTGCTGTGGCGTATGTCACACCGACCTGCACGTTAAGAACGGCGACTTTGGCGATAAAACCGGAGTCATTCTGGGCCATGAAGGTGTGGGTGTCGTGCAGCAGATTGGCCCTGGCGTTCATTCACTGAAGCCGGGAGATCGCGCCAGTGTCGCGTGGTTCTTTGAAGGTTGCGGGCATTGTGAATATTGTAACAGCGGCAACGAAACGCTGTGTCGCTCGGTGAAAAATGCTGGCTACACCGTAGATGGCGGTATGGCTGAAGAGTGTATCGTCATTGCCGATTATGCAGTCAAAGTGCCGGACGGGCTTGATTCTGCGGCTGCCAGCAGTATCACTTGCGCAGGTGTGACTACTTATAAGGCAGTGAAAGTCTCTCATATCAAACCCGGCCAGTGGATTGCGATTTATGGCCTCGGCGGCCTGGGTAATCTGGCTCTGCAATATGCAAAAAACGTCTTTAACGCCAAAGTCATCGCCCTTGACGTTAACGATGAACAGTTGCAACTGGCCGCAGAAATGGGCGCTGACCTGACTATCAACTCCCGCAGCGAAGACGCGGCAAAAATCATTCATGAGAAAACCGGCGGCGCACATGCCGCAGTCGTTACCGCGGTCGCGAAAGCGGCGTTTAATTCAGCGGTTGATGCGGTTCGCGCTGGCGGACGCGTGGTTGCAGTTGGCCTCCCCCCGGAAGCAATGAGTCTGGATATCCCGCGTCTGGTACTGGACGGTATCGAAGTGGTCGGTTCCCTGGTCGGTACGCGCCAGGATCTGACCGAAGCCTTCCAGTTTGCCGCAGAAGGTAAAGTGATACCTAAAGTGACCTTGCGTCCGCTGGGTGATATCAACGCTATCTTTAAAGAGATGGAACAGGGACAGATTCGCGGTCGTATGGTCATTGATTTCCGTCGCTAATCTTCAGACCTCTCCCGCAACGGGAGAGGTTTAATATACCCCCTCACATGCACATGGATGGATGACGGGTATAAATGCTTTTTACGCAAATGCTTAGCGCAAATCCTTACTTCCTTTGTAAAAACGCACGCCCGATGATGGGCAAGCAATAGATAACAAAGGAATTCACCATGCAAACCCATTTTCGCCTGCCTGTGCTGGCGGCACTTTTTTTAACTGGCGCGTTTTCCGCGTGGGCCACCGACACGCCGGTTAAAGGCGGCACATTAATTTATCTGGAGCAGCAGCCGCATACCAATCTTTATCCACCGGCCGGAGGCTTCTATCCCAACGGCGGTATCCTTAATCAAATAACCGATAAGCTTACCTGGCAAAACCCAAAAACCTTACAAGTCGAACCGTGGATTGCCGAAAGCTGGATCGCCAATGAGGATAAAACCGAATATACCTTTAAGATTCGCCCTGGCGTCACCTTCTCTGATGGAACCCCGCTCGATGCTAATGCGGTTGCAAAAAACTTTGATACTTATGGCCTTGGTAATAAAGCGCACCGCTTACCGGTTTCCGAGGTGATCAATAACTACGATCACAGTGAAGTCATCGATCCGCTGACGGTAAAGTTTTACTTTAAAAAGCCCTCTCCAGGATTTCTGCAAGGTACCGCGACCATCGGCTCCGGGCTGGTCTCCCCCAGCACCCTGGCACGTAATTTTGAAGAGCTGGGCGACGCCCGCTATATCATTGGTTCCGGGCCTTTTACGGTGAAAGATGAAAAACCGGGGCGTGAACTCGCTCTAGTCGCGCGTAAAGATTATCAATGGGGGCCAAAAAGCCTCGTCCAGCAGGGGCCGGCCAATCTCGACGGCATAACCTATATTGTCACACCGGAAGATAGCGTACGCATTGGCGCGCTGCTGGCAGGCCAGGCCGATTTTATCCGCCAGGTTCAGGCCTACGATGAAAAACAAGCGGCCGATCAGGGCATTAAAATCTATGCTGCTCCGACGCGCGGTGTTAACGACAGCCTGAGTTTCCGCCCGGATAACCCGCTGGTTGCCGACCTGCGCGTTCGCCAGGCGCTGCTGCACGCCACCGACGCCAGACAGGTGGTTGAAACTCTATTCTCCGTCAACTATCCACAGGCGACCTCCGTCGTCGCCAGTACTGCGGCCGGGTACGTTAACCTCAGCGACAAGCTGGCTTTCGATCCGGCCAAAGCGAAACAGCTGCTTGATGACGCAGGCTGGAAGCCAGCCGCCGACGGTATCCGGGTGAAAGATGGGCAGCGTCTGGCATTAACTGTCTATGAATCCCTGCCGCAGCCGCAAAACAAAGAAGTTCTGCAACTTGTCGCCCAGCAGTGGCATCAGATCGGCGTCGCGCTGGCGGTAAAAGCCGGTGATGCCGGTAGCCGTACGCTGGACAACCTCGACCCGCTGAAGACGCCACTCACCGTGTCGGAAGTAGGCCGCGCCGACCCTGACGTGGTGAAAAGCATGTTCTTCCCCACTAACCGCGACGCGCTACTGCAAAAAGGCGGCTCCAGCGACAAAGTACAACGCTTCCGCGACGATAAGCTCAACGCGCTGCTGACCGCGATCTCAGCCGAAGTCGAACCGCAAAAACGCCTCCAGCTCACCGGCGACGTCCAGCGCTACCTGCTGGATAACGCCTACGTGATCCCGATTTTTGAAGAGCCGCAGGTCTTTGCCGGCGCCCCGTGGGTGAAAGGCGTCAGTTTTGAAGCGGTAGGCCGCCCGTCGTTCTACGGCGCGTGGCTGGAAAAGCACTAAGGAGCCCGCGATGAGTCACTATCTCCTGCGGCGGTCCGGCCAGGGTTTACTGGTGCTGTGGGCAGCGTTTACCCTCTCCTTCGTGCTGTTGCAGGTGCTACCCGGCGATGCGGTACTGATCAAGTTTCAAAACCCGGATCTGGGACTCAGCCCCGAGCAGATCGCCGAAATGCGCCTCGCCTACGGGGCCGATAGCCCGCTGTGGAAGCAGTATTGCCACACGCTGTTGGCCATGCTGCGGGGCGATTTTGGCTATTCGCTGCAGACCGGGCTGCCGGTCGGCGCGCTTATCGCCAGCAACCTGCCGGAGACATTAAGCCTGGCGCTGCCCGCCTTTGCGCTGGCGGTGGCGCTGGCCTTCACCCTCGCCTTCGCCTCGCGGCTGCCGGGCCTGCGCTGGCTGAGCAACGCACTGCAATCGCTACCAGTACTGTTTATCTCGCTACCGACGTTCTGGCTCGGTATCGCCCTGATTCAGCTTTTCTCCTTTCATCTGCGCTGGATCCCGGTGATCAATCCAGGACCGATTGAGGGATTGATTTTGCCTATTATTGCCGTCGCGGTGCCGATTTCCGCTCCGCTGGCGCAAATCCTGATGCGCAGTATGGATCAGGTTGCCGTTCAGCCATTTATCGCCGTTGCCCGCGCCAAAGGCATGAGCGAAACCGGCGTCCTGTGGCGGCACGTTACCGGCAACGCCCTGCTGCCAGTGCTGAATATTGCCGGTCTGCTGCTGGGGGAACTGATCGCCGGAGCGCTGATTACCGAAACCGTGTTTGGTCGCAGTGGTCTCGGCTTGCTGACTCAGCAGGCCGTCAATAATCAGGATATCGCGGTACTGCAAGCGGTGGTGATGATCTCCGCCCTCGGTTTCGTACTGATTAACCTGCTGGTCGATCTGCTGATGCCGCTGCTCGACCCGCGGCTGAAAACCGTTATCGGAGGTGCCGTATGAGTCTGGTGGATTATGCAACCGCCGCACGTCGGCGCACGTCAAACTGGCGTACGCTGCGCATCCAGCCCGGCCTGTTGCTGGCCTGGGCGGTGATGATTATTGCCGCGCTGATGGCCATCGCTCCGCAGCTGTTTACCGCTTACAACCCGCTGGAGGGTTTTCCCGGCGCCCAGCGGCTGGCCCCGCAGGCCGGTCACTGGCTGGGAACCGACCAGTTGGGCCGCGACCTGTGGAGCCGCATTGTTTTTGGTGCCGTCCATTCGCTCTCCGCTGCGCTGGCGGCGGTGGCGATCGGCCTGTTCATCGGTACCGCGCTGGGCACGCTGGCCGGTGCGCTGGGGGGACGCGTGGAATCGGTGATCATGCGTCTGGTCGACATGCTGCTGGCTATTCCTTCTTTATTGCTGTCGCTCACGGTCATCATTCTGCTCGGTTTCGGCACGCTTAACGCCGCCATCGCGGTCGGCGCTGCGGCAATAGCCAGCTTTGCCCGTCTGGCGCGAGCGGAGGTGGTCCGCGTACGCCATAGTGACTTCGTCGAAGCGGCATACGGCAGCGGCGGAACCTTTTTCGCCGTTTTCTGGCGACATATTCTACCCAACTCGCTCACTGCGGTACTGGCCTTTGCCACTCTTCAGCTCGGCCAGGCCATTCTGGCGCTCTCTACCCTAAGTTTTCTCGGCTACGGCACGCCGCCGCCGGTACCGGAGTGGGGACTATTGATCGCCGAGGGCCGCAACTATCTCTCCACCGCCTGGTGGCTGACTATCCTTCCCGGCATTGCGGTGATCGCGGTGGTGCTCGCCGCCAACCGCATCAGCCGTCAATTTAGCGGAGAACGCCGATGAATGTTTTGACCGTCGAAAATCTGCGCATCAGCTATCGCGCGCAGCGTGAATGGCGCGAAGTGGTGCACGACGTCAGTTTTGAGGTAAAGCGCGGCGAAATGCTGGCGTTCGTCGGCGAATCCGGTTCGGGTAAAACCACCACCGCTCAGGCGATTATCGGCCTGCTGGCGGATAACGCGCGCCGGGACAGCGGGCGCATCTCTATTAACGGCGAAGATATCAGCGCCTGGTCCAGCAAACGCCTCGATGGCCTGCGCGGCGCGCGGATTAGCCTGGTACCGCAGGATCCAGGAAACTCCCTGAATCCGGTGAAAACCATCGGCGCGCAGGTGGGCGAGATCCTGCGACTTCATCAAAAAAGCAGCGGCGCAGAGCGTAAAGCGCAGGTGCTGGCGCTGCTGACTAAGGTCGGGCTGAGCTACCCGGAACAGCGCTTCGATCAATATCCCCATCAGCTTTCAGGCGGAATGAAGCAGCGGGTGCTGATTGCTATCGCCATCGCCCTGAAACCCGATTTAATCATTGCCGATGAGCCCACCAGCGCGCTCGACGTGACGGTCCAGAAGCGGATCCTCGACCTGCTGGATACGCTGCGCAGGGAGTCTGGCACGGCGGTGCTGTTCGTGACCCACAATCTGGCGCTGGCGGCGGAACGCGCCGACCGACTGCTGGTCTTTCGCCACGGCGAGATTCAGGAGCAAGGCACGACTGGCGATGTGGTGCGCACGCCGCAGCACGCTTATACCCGCCAGTTGCTCAGCGATCTCCAGGGAGCGATGTTGACCATTGCCCCGGTCAGCGGATGTGTTCTGACGACTCCGGCGATCCGCGTGGAGAGCATCAGCAAGCGTTTCTCGTTAGGCCGCGCGCATTTACAGGCGCTGGACGGCGTGAGTTTCGAGGTTAAACGCGGCAGCACCCACGCGCTGGTCGGCGAGTCCGGCTCCGGCAAAACCACTCTTGCACGGATCCTGCTGGGGTTCGAAAGGGCTGATGTTGGCCATATCGTTATCGATGGTATTGACGCTGGACATCTCAGCCGCAAGGCGCTCCGCCAGTTGCGGCGTAAAATCCAGTTCGTCTACCAGAATCCCTTTGCGTCGCTGGATCCGCGGCAAACGCTGTTTGAGATTATCGAAGAGCCATTAAAAAACTTTGACCGCGTCAACGCCGAGGTGAGACGCCAGCGCGTGGAAACGGTTGCCGCCCGCGTGGCGCTATCCCCGGAGCTGCTTTCACGCACTGCCCGCGAGTTATCCGGCGGTCAGCGTCAGCGCGTGGCCATCGCCCGCGCGTTAATTCTTGA
The DNA here is from genome assembly GCA_036498385.1 of Klebsiella sp. Lineage (GTDB taxonomy): Bacteria > Pseudomonadota > Gammaproteobacteria > Enterobacterales > Enterobacteriaceae > Klebsiella. The sequence continues at coordinate 3,427 of DASYFN010000007.1, read as the reverse complement.
GCCAACGATCCTCGTACTGGATGAAGCCACATCGGCGCTGGACGTCACAGTGCAGGCGCAAATTCTGGCCCTGCTACAGCAGCTTCAGCAACAACTGGGACTGAGCTATCTGTTTATCACTCACGATCTCGCGACGGTGCGCCGTATCGCCCACAGCGTCACGGTGCTGCGGGCCGGTCAGGTGGTTGAAGACGGTGACGTCAGCCGGCTGTTCAGTGCCCCGCAGCATGACTATACCCGCGAGCTTATCGCCGCTATTCCCCACTTTTCACCGAGCAAGGAGGTTGCATGACGCGTAAACGACTGGGCTTTTTCACCCGCTTGCTGGATCACGCCACGCCTAAAGAGCGTTACCGGCTGGCCACCGAGCAAATTCGCCACGCCGAACGCCTGGGGTTCGACAGCGCGTGGATTGCTCAGCACCATTTTCATGAGCACGAAGGCGGCCTGCCGTCGCCGCTGGTATTTCTCGCCCACGCGGCAGCGCACACTGAGCGCATTCGCCTGGGAACCGCCATTATTACTCTGCCGATGGAAAACCCACTGCGGGTGGCGGAGGATGCGGCGGTACTGGATCTGCTCGCCGATGGACGACTGGAGGTGGGCTTCGGCTCCGGCGGCACCCCCACCTCGTTTTTGCCCTTCGGACTGACTATCGACCAGCGCGGCGCGGTGTTTGCCGACCACCTGCATTTGATTCAAAGCGCCTGGCGCGGAGATTCTCTCTCACATCCGGATAATCATCTTTATCCCCAGGCACCGCAACTGGCGGAACGCATCTGGATTGCCACATTTTCCATCGACGGCGCGGTTCGCGCCGCACAGGCCGGACACGGGCTGATGCTCTCTCGCACGCAGCCGCGCCCCCACGGACAACCGACGCTGCCGCTGGACGCTATTCAGAATCCGATTATCGATGCCTATCTTCAGGCGCTGCCCGTGGGCGTCGAGCCAAGGATCCTCGCCTCGCGTACCGCCTTTGTCGCCGACAGCCTGCAGTATGCGCTCCAGGTCGCCGAGCCCGGTTTACGCCGACAGGCCGCCCAGCATCGCGCCGCCGGCCATGAAATCATTGGTGACACTGTCACTGATTTTTTACCACAGCTTGATGCGCACGTTGGCGACCCGGCGTACGTTGCCGCCTCGCTGGCGCGCGACAGCGTGTTGCAGCGGGTTACCGATATTGCGTTTCAGGTGCACTCCGTTGAACCGTCGCACCGGGACACGCTTCGTTCCCTTGAGCTGATCGCTCAGCACATTGCCCCTCAGTTACGATAAGGAGTCACCATGACGCTAAGTCAGGATATATTGGCCGAACTGGCAGAGATTGCCCCCGATTCCGCTTTAGCGGCGGCGCGTGCCGTACGCGAGGCGGCCACCCGCCATGCTCAGGGAAGCTACGAAGTGCTGTTTGGTCAGCAGGATAACGACTTTCCGCTCGACGAGCGTTTTGCCGTTGCCGCCAGGGTGGCCAGGCTGCATGAGAGCGATGCGCTGGCCGCTCACTATGCCAGTTTTGGTATTGCCGACCCCACAACGCCGCGACTGGCTCCGGCCCTGGCCTTCGCCCGGCTGTTGACTTTTACGCCGGTAGAGGCCACGCCGTCGGCGCTGGAGGCCTTAATCCGCGCCGGGTGGAGCCTGCGCGGGATCGTGACGCTCGCCCAGCTTATCGCTTTCGTCAGCTTCCAGAGCCGGCTGGTTACCGGGCTACGCCTGCTTAACGGCAAAAGCACTCACGTCGCGGAGACCCCGACTGTAGCAGGATTCTGGCATACCTCGCCGCAAACCCTCAGCGGTAAGCGCGCGCCGGTGTATTTCACCCGCGACAAATTGCACTGGGAGCCCTGGCTGACGGCTAAACCACTGGCGGAATTTACCCCCGATGAGCAGGCGCTGCTGGCGAAGTTCGGCCATAGCGATTCGCCCTATTTCCGCCTGCTGGCGCGCAACCTGCCAGTGCTGGAGCAACGCACGTTAACCGATAAAGGGATTTTTTATACTCCCGGCGGTCTGCCGCGCGCCGAACGCGAGCTGGCAGCAACGGTGGCGAGCAAAATCAATGGCTGTATTTATTGCGCCTCAGTGCATGCGCGCAAAGCCGCGCAACTGGCCAAAGATGAAACGGCGGTAGAGACGCTGCTGGCGGTGACGCCGGGGGATAAATTGAGCGATGGGCAGACGGCGGGGTGGCAGGCGCAAATCGATTTCGCCGCCGCGATTTCCGTTACCCCGCCAGCCCTGGCCGCCAGCCACCTTGCCGCCGTCGAACAGCAGGGACTGGATACCCTCGCACAGCTGGATTTACTGCAATCGGCGGCCTTCTTTGCCTGGGCCAACCGGTTAATGTTGACTCTTGGCGAGCCGTGGCAGGAATAACCTTAGGGGCATGAATCAGGCCAGACGCTGTTGATTGCGGGCATAAATCAGCAGCGAACTGAGGGCAAGAAACGAGAGCAGCGCGGCCGGTAAGGTCAGCCAAAAGCGACCGTAATCATCATCCCGCCGAACAGCGCCCCACTGGCGCTGCCGAGATTAAAGGCGATCTGCCCGCCCGCTGCGCCCAGCATCTCGCTGCCTTTCGCGTTTTACAGCGACGCCGACAGGGCAAACTTTTATGCCGTTGCTTTTCAATGGAACTCGTCTCGCAAATGCGACTTAACCAGGTGAATCGGTATTGTTTTTTAGCGAAGCGTGTTGATAATGGCGACATTAACCACACGGAGGCAGAATAATGAAAGAATGCACAGTGGAAGATAGCTTCCAGTCGGTGGTATCAACGAGTAAAAAACGCCGTTTATCCTCGATACCCCTGGCTAAAAATCAGTCACTCCCTCGCCATAAAGAGTTTATCCGGTTAATGAATGAATTCGTCGAAGAGCATGGGTCCATCACCGATGATGAATACTTCAGGGTGCTCTGATGCTTAAACAATTCGACGTGTATCGGAACCCTTCTTCGCAAACGAAGAACGCTCTACCCTATTTTATGATTGTGCAAAATGATTTTTATGAAGACCTAACCACCAGGGCAATTATTCCTCTGATGCGTAATGCTTATCTGCCCCCATGGCAGCATCCTTTAGTTCCTGAGGTAAATATTGAATTTGAAACGTTTATGCTTTTTTCGCCGATGATTACGAATCTTAACAATAAGCTGATCAAGCGCGAAGATTTTATCTGTAACTTAAAAAGTGCCAGAGGCGAGGTTATTTCCGCCATCGACGCGTTGATCACCAATACCTGACCCGCTCCGGCGTAAACCAGAGCGGGTTACTCAGTCACGTTTACTTAATCTCTTCACTGCTCTCTTTCTTCGCTTCCTCACGCTCCACCTCGTGGTACCAGCGCGGATGATGCTTTTTCGCCCAGCGGCGACTCACCTTCCCTTCGATCATTCCTTTTATCGATCCTTTAACCCAGAATGC
>DASYFN010000006.1:0-40613 GCA_036498385.1 Klebsiella sp. | reverse complement strand
AATATGGCGGTGAGGGGGGGATTCGAACCCCCGATACGTTGCCGTATACACACTTTCCAGGCGTGCTCCTTCAGCCACTCGGACACCTCACCATATTGTTTTGCTGCTCACCTTAGGTGGGCAACGGGGCGCTACTATAGGGAGTTGCGCTAAAACGGTCAAGCAGTATTTATTCTTTCGGTATCGTTCGGTTAAGCAATGAACACTGCCGCGAAATAGGGCAGTAAAACCGACTTTTTAACACGTTGAATGAAGCTGTTCACTGCTCCTTACTCTCTCTGGCACAACTATCTGGCCTGTGCCTGCTTACCAAACGCCTTGAAGAGTGTCGCGTGTCGGAACGTCATGGTTGATAATAAATTACGGGCCCGAATACAGGCCCGTAATTTGCTACGCGTGAATACTCAAATGACGTAAACTTAACTAAATAACTTACCTTTCAGTAGATTAAGCCCTGCAGAGACCAGATCACCCTCGGCCGACGCTTCGCCCTGCGGTGACAGACCAGCAATGATTTTTGGCAGGTATTCAGCAATCAGCGACGAAGCGGTTTGCGAATCAACGCCCAGTTTCGTGCTGAGATCCTGCAGCGCAGGCAAGCCAAACACTGAGGCGATCTGCTCGCTATTCACCAACCTATTACTCTGCTGGCTAAGCCACGACTCGAGAATTTCACCTAAACCGCCGTTGCGGAATTTTTCCAGAATGCCTTCAATGCCGCCCTGCTGTTCAATCCAGGTCATGATCGCCTGTAATTGCTCAGCTTTACCGGCCTTTCTGCCAGCCATGCCGCCGATTTGATCTAATAGTCCCATTGCAAACTCCTTGCAAATATTGTTAAAAATCCCTGATCCACGGCTTACTTCGCCGGGATAATCAGTACCTGACCCGGATAGATCTTGTCGGGATGCTTCAGCATCGGTTTATTGGCTTCAAAAATACGCTGATAGTCATTGGCGGAACCATACATCGCTTTTGAGATGGCGCTCAGGGTATCGCCGGATTTCACTGTGTAATAACGGCTTTCCGCCCCGCTTTGCGTCACAGCAACGTTATCATTGACCTGCCCAATCCCGGTGACATTACCTACCGCCACCAGAATTTTTTCCTTATCTTCCTGTGAGCCGACGTCACCCGTCACCGTCGCGGCACCATCCTCCGCAACATCGATACTGACCTTTTCAGCACCAGGCAGGTTAAGACTATCAATATGTTTTTTCAGCTTGTCGGCCTGATCCTCCTTGCTACCGCCGGACACGGTATCCCAGATTTTCTCGCCTGCTTCTTTCACAAAACTTAATAATCCCATCTATCCATATCTCCATTACTGATTCACGAGGAAAGTTTTCATTAGATCCTATAACCATGTACTTCAAATTACAGGATATACCTCTTGATACCTCAGCCATACTTGCAACATCCTGAAGCAGTACAATCGGCAACGTGAAGTATACCCAATAAGCTCTATGGAGCAGTATACTTTCCTCGATACCTCCGCTATGCCGCAACTTTGGCTCATCGTACCCGGACTGGATGGCATGCTCATCAAGCCAGAATGTCAGCGAAACACGATTGACGAGAAAACCATACAGGGGAGCGGAGACCATACTGATGTGATGTCCTCAAAGCTGAGTCTATTTCAGCATCAAGTGATTTGATATTATCCGCAGAGATGGTGGGCCCAAGCCCCAGGAAGTGCTTGCTGTCGCATCCTGGATGCGCTCTGTAGCCCCAAAATTTGAATAGTCGCTCAGGGTATCAGGTTGTTTGTGAGGCGATTTCCCAAACCTAAGAGCCTATCCCACCACGCGTTATTGTCGCAGGCAGTTTGAACACGGACGCGGTATTTATTATTTGACTTCACGACCTAAGGAATAACAGTGACAACCATGCAAGTTATGGGAATTGATCTTGGGACAACTAACAGCGCGGTAAGTCTCTGGCAGAACGGTAAATCTGTTTTGATCCCAAATCAGTGGGGGGAAGTACTCACTCCGTCAGTTGTCGGGCTCGATGAACAAGGCAATATTTTGATTGGTCGTCCGGCACGTGAGCGTTTGCAACGTTTTCCACAACTGACGCAAGCAAGCTTTAAACGCTATATGGGAACCGACGCCATACTTTCGTTAGGGGCACGACAGTTTCGCGCCGAAGAGTTGTCTGCACTACTGTTGCGCCAGCTAAAACAGGATGCAGAAGCCTGGTTTGGACAGCCGTTGACAAGAGCAATCATAACTGTCCCTGCCTATTTTAATGATGTCCAACGACGTGCTGTCAAAAATGCAGCCCGTCTGGCCGAATTAGAGGTCGTGCGCCTGCTTAATGAGCCAACTGCCGCCTCCCTCGCTTTCGGCTTGCTTGAAAACCGCGAACAAAAATATCTCACTTTTGACCTCGGTGGTGGCACTTTCGACGTTTCCGTAATCGATATGTTTGAAGGTGTGGTTGAGGTTCGTGCCAGCAGTGGCGACGTGCAACTGGGTGGGGATGATTTCTCAGAAGCTATCGTACAGTGGATGCTACGCCAGCACCCTGAGCTTAAACAGCCGTCACCGGTGCTCAGAGCGGAATTACTGGCGAAGGCAGAGGCTATGAAGCAGATGTTAAGCCTCGAAGATAATGCGACGGCCACCATTGAATGGAATGGTCGCCAATGGCACTGGACGCTGACGGAAAGCGCACTAACGGACTGTTGCCAGACACTGCTGACACGTCTACAGCGTCCAGTTCAACAGGCGTTGCATGATGCACGCTTCTCTCTGAATGACCTCGATCATATCCTGCTGGTCGGTGGTGCGACGCGGATGCGCCTCGTACGCCAGACCGTCGCCCGGCTTTTCGGACGCTTTCCCCGACATGACCTGAATCCTGACGAAGCGGTAGCACTGGGGGCCGGCGTGCAGGCGGGAATGGTGATGAATGACAGCGCCGTAGAAGACATTATCCTTACCGATGTAATGCCTTTTTCGCTTGGCGTCGAAGTAGCTAAACGTCGCGCTGGCCAGATCGAACCCGGATTCTTTTTACCTCTCATTGAGCGCAATACCTTTTTGCCGGTAAGTAAAATGGAGACAGTCAACACAGTTGAAGACAACCAAAGCATGGTACTGCTGAAAATTTACCAGGGAGAGGGGCGTCGGGTGCAGGATAATGTGTTCCTTGGCGAAATGCAGGTTGAGATCCCCGCCCGCCCAGCCGGTGAAGTCGAGCTTGACGTGCGCTTTACTTACACCCTGGATGGGCTGTTAGAAGTGGAGTGCTGCAACAAAGACAGTCCAATGGTATCGCGACTGGTTATCGAAAAAATTCCCGGACAAATGAGCGAAGAGCAGATAGCCGCTAGTCTGCAAAAGCTAACTGACCTCAAGCTGCATCCTCGGGATCGCCAGGAAAACAAGGTACTACTGGCACGCTGCTCACGCCTGTACGAACATCTCCTCGGTGAGGAGCGCAGGTGGATTGATGAGCTATTGACAGCGTTTGAACAGGCTCTGGAAAGTCAGGATGTTCGCTGTATTGCAACGATACGCGGGCGGGTTGAGCAAGTTTTGCGGCAATATGATGAGGAACTACATCCGTGAATATCTGGCAAGTTCTGGGGATAGCTCCTACACGCGATGAAGCAGAAATCCGTCGCGCCTACACCCAACAGCTCAAAACACATCGCCCCGACAGAGATCCGAAAGGATATCAGCAACTGCGCGAAGCCTTTGATGCGGCCAAACAGCAGGTTCGGGGCGACGCTCTTCCTGTACACATTGATATTCTCCCCCAATCCCAGGCTCCTGATGTCGAGGCGGCGCTCCCAAGGGCGAAAACGTTCTATACCTCTGAAGAGATGCAGGCGCTGGCACATCAGTTGGTGAACGCTGAGATGAATGGGATCGTAGCGATGAACCGATTATGGACAAAAATCGCTTCGCAAGGGAGTCTGCTACAGCAGCAGCAATTTCATCAGCATCTGGCTGCGGCGCTCTCGGAAGAACAAGGGCTCACGGAAGGACTTCTTGAACGTATTTCTGGACTACTGGGGTGGGGGATAGATGAATATGATTACAGCCATATCATCCCCGAGCCAATACAATACGCTATCCAGCAGCGCCTGCGGGAGACGGAAATTAATCGCGCCTGGCGGCAGATGTCAACCGAGGAAACACATGGTACGCTACTGACGAAAACAGCGGTTCGGCTACTGAAAAGCGATCGTCAACATGTGCCGTTCTGGATTCGTCTTACGCCAGGACTTCTGCAGGCGCTCGTTTACCAGGCTCAATATCTTACGTCTTACTATCCCGAGATTACTGAACGGCTCAATCCTGTGATGCTGGCGTTTCTGCGCCAAAAACGCCTGACGCTCAGTTGGCAGGGAATATTTCTGCTAGTGTTCTGGGGGCTGGCATTTAATGCGTTACTCCGGCAACCGGATATTTATCATACGGCCAGCATAACAGCTATTATCATCGTCGTATTTTACCTCTATCTTAGCGATATTCTCATGATGGGATTGAGTTGCAGGCCTCGATGGCTTCGCTGCTTCCTTTTCATGGAGTTTATGTTCTCACTCGCGATCATTCAGTTGTTTTTCGGCGGGCTTTTTTTTGCTGCGGTGCTCACTATTCCTCCCGCCGGACATGGCGCAATGGCACTCTTCTCGCTACTGGCTGTTCTGGTACTTTGTATTATATTCTGGGCAGCCTGGCCGAAAGACGTTCCTTTTATCCGCAAGCCTGGCATTATCATGAGCAGGATTTTTTCCAGTCCATGGAGAATGGTTGAGTGGATGAATTTCACATGGTTTTCAGTGATATGGATAATACTTTATTTCATTATTTGTGTAATCGTTCTCTCCGAGCTACTCAAATTATTTAAATAGCGAAACTGAATTTCTGATTGTTATCTTTTTAAACCTGCTGTATTACCAGATAGCCAGTCGTAATTAATGAATATTTTACCTCATCTTCCTCCAATGTTAAAAAAGCCCGTACCTGAGTACGCGCTCTTCTTAAAATAGGGTGGTGAGGGGGACTCGCTGCGCTATTCAAAATCGCTCCCGGCAATTTTGTGCGGGTAGATTCCTCACAGGTTCGTCATCTGTCCAACTGGCTGGCACCAGTTGTCGACCCCCGGTGGTGTGCAATATGCGAAAAAAAAGCCCATACCTGAGTATGAGCTCTTCTTAAAATATGGCGGTGAGGGGGGGATTCGAACCCCCGATACGTTGCCGTATACACACTTTCCAGGCGTGCTCCTTCAGCCACTCGGACACCTCACCATATTGTCTTTCCCGTTGATATCGGGAACGGGCGCTAATTTAGGGAAATACGTATCTCCCGTCAATCAACTTTTTAAAAAAATCGCGCGTTTAGCCAAACTTCAGGCAACTTGCTCTCTAAATGCGCGAGAATCGATTTTTTTGTCACCATTCCTTTTTCGCACGCTAGCCAGGCGGAATTTGCTATGCTGGTAAATCAATAGAAAACAACGAGTAAAACACGGCGCTAACGTAACCTGCTTCTGGCGCCGGCTATCAGGAGCCCTTATGGATATCATCTTTTACCATCCGACATTTGATGCCCCTTTCTGGATTGCAGAACTGGAAAAACAGTTGCCCGGCTCGCGAGTCCGCGAGTGGAAATCCGGCGATAATCAACCCGCTGATTATGCGCTGGTCTGGCATCCGCCGGTAGAAATGCTGCAAGGCCGCGAACTTAAAGCCGTCTTTGCCCTTGGGGCGGGCGTTGATTCAATCCTTAGCAAGCTGCGGGAACACCCGGAAATGCTGCCGTTGTCGACCCCATTATTCCGCCTGGAAGATACCGGCATGGGGTTGCAGATGCAAGAGTATGCCGTGAGTCAGGTGTTGCACTGGTTCCGTCGTTTCGACGACTATCAGGCCTTAAAGCAGGAAGCTCGCTGGCAGCCGCTGGAGGAGTATCAGCGTGAAGATTTTACCATCGGAATTATGGGGGCGGGCGTGCTTGGCGCGAAGGTGGCTGAAGCTCTGCAAAGCTGGGGTTTTCCGTTACGCATCTGGAGCCGTAGCCGCAAATTCTGGCCGCAGGTCACCAGCTTTGCCGGGGATGAGGAGCTGAGTGCGTTCCTGAGCGGAACACGAGTGCTGATTAACCTTTTGCCCAACACGGCGGAAACCGGCGGAATTATTGATCGAGTGCTCTTGTCGCAACTGCCGGATAACAGCTACGTGCTGAATCTGGCACGCGGGGTCCATGTGGTCGAAGACGATCTGCTGGCTGCACTGGATAGCGGAAAGTTGAAAGCGGCGATGCTGGATGTGTTCAGTCGCGAACCGCTGCCTGAGGAGAGCCCGCTTTGGGGGCATCCGCGAGTGGCGATGACGCCGCATGTTGCTGCCGTCACCCGGCCTCTGGAAGCTATTGCTTATATAGCTAAAACGATCAGCCAGTTAGAACGAGGTGAAACGGTAAGCGGGCAGGTCGATCGCCAACTGGGATACTAAGTGATAGTCCCGCCTGCGCGGGGTTTTTGCTGATCATGTGCGCATATTCCTGCTATTCTTGCCACAAACAGAGAAGGAGATTGTGATGTATCCTGTTGACCTGCACATGCATACCGTCGCCAGCACCCACGCTTATAGTACCCTGCACGATTATATTGCGGAAGCAAAACGCAAGGGGATCAAACTCTTTGCCATTACCGACCACGGGCCAGATATGGCCGATGCGCCTCACTACTGGCATTTTATTAATATGCGTATCTGGCCGCGGCTGGTGGATGGCATTGGCATCCTGCGCGGTATCGAAGCCAATATCAAAAATACCCAGGGCGAAATAGACTGTACCGGCCCGATGCTGAACTCGCTGGACTTGATTATTGCAGGTTTTCACGAGCCGGTGTTTCCTCCTCAGGATAAAGCTACGCATACAGAAGCGATGATCGCCACGATAGCGAGTGGCAAGGTGCATATCATTAGCCATCCGGGTAATCCTAAGTTTCCCATTGATATCCCGGCCATTGCCGCTGCGGCGGCGAAGCACCACGTGGCGCTGGAAATCAATAATTCATCGTTTGTTTCGTCGCGCATCGGTAGTGAAGATAATTGCCGTGCCGTTGCGGCGGCCGTACGCGATGCTGGTGGCTGGGTTGCGTTGGGCTCGGATTCCCATACGGCATTCACGCTCGGTGAATTTACTGAATGCCGCAAGATCCTTGATGCCATCGATTTTCCGGAAGACCGAATTCTTAACGTGACACCCCGGCGTTTGCTTAATTTCCTTGAATCGCGTGGGATGCCTGCGATTCCTGAGTTTGCTGAACTTTAATTTGAATAACTGGAATAAATGAATGAACGAGTTTTCAATCCTCTGCCGCGTGCTGGGTTCTCTGTATTATCGTCAGCCGCAGGACCCGCTTCTGGTTCCGCTATTTACCCTTATTCGCGAAGGGAAGCTGGCGGCGAGCTGGCCGCTGGAGCAGGATGAACTGCTGGAGCGTCTGCAAAAGAGCTGCGATATGCAGTCTCTGGCTGCCGAATACAACGCGCTGTTTGTCGGTGACGGGTGCAGTGTTGCGCCTTACCGTAGCGCATGGATAGAAGGCGCTACGGAAGCTGACGTTCGTGCTTTCCTTAGCGCGCATGGTGTCCCCACGGGGGAGGGCGCGGCGGATCATTTAGGCTCCTTGCTGCTGGCCGCGTCGTGGCTGGAAGATCACGCGGCGGAAGATGAAAGCGAGGTTCTGGAAACGCTGTTTGCTGAGTATATTCTGCCCTGGTGCGGCGCGTTTCTGGGCAAAGTTGAAGCGCATGCAACCACGCCGTTCTGGCGCACAATGGCCTCGCTGACTCGTGAAGCGATCTCCGCAATGTGGGATGAGCTACAGGAAGAAAATGAAGAATAAATTGTGATTTAAATAACAATTTATTTGCAACTGCATGTCTAAAATCTCATTTAGTGTGTTATTCATCGCATTTGACGAGCGCGTTTCTGCTATGATACGCGCCATGAACATACTCTTCGCCATCGCATTAACGACGGGCATTCTCTCCGGTATCTGGGGATGGGTGGCGGTCGCATCGGGTCTGCTGAGCTGGGCAGGTTTCCTCGGCTGTACGGCTTACTTTGCCTGTCCGCAAGGTGGGTTAAAAGGGCTGTTTATTTCAACCTGTACAGTTATGAGCGGTGTGGTGTGGGCACTGGTGATGATTCACGGTAGCGCGCTGGTGCCGCAGTTGGAAGTTTTTAGCTATATTATGACCGGCATAGTGGCGTTTCTGATGTGCATCCAGGCGCGTCAACTGTTGCTCTCTTTTGTGCCTGGTACTTTTATCGGCGCGTGTGCTACGTTTGCGTCCAATGGCGACTGGCGTTTGGTTGTGCCTTCACTCGCTCTGGGGCTGCTATTTGGCTACGCCATGAAAAATAGCGGTTTGTGGTTGGCGACACGGGCGGAGAAAAATAAATCTCTTGCTAACGAAAGTAGTTAATCATGTTTAACACTCACGTGTTGGCATAACAAAAGGCCTCTGCGGGCTCTTTTACTGTTTTTGCTTCGTTGTTTTATCTCGTAATTTATCTTCCTGCCATTCTGTTTTTCTTTAGATATCCACGGCTTTAACTGTACCGTAAGTCAGTGAATCGTTTTTTCTGGCAAATTGAGGAGGAGAAATGGCTGTTCAACCTGAGGTTATTCACGGCGATATTACAAAGCTTGCGGTCGACGTTATCGTCAATGCGGCAAACCCGTCGCTGCTTGGCGGTGGCGGGGTGGACGGCGCGATTCACCGCGCTGCAGGGCCAGAACTGCTGGCTGCCTGTAAAGTTGTGCGGCAACAGCAGGGAGAGTGTCCACCGGGTCATGCGGTGATTACGGCGGCTGGAAATCTGCCCGCCAGCGCGGTTATTCACGCCGTAGGCCCCGTCTGGCACGGCGGTGACAGGCAGGAGGCGGAATTACTGGCTGACGTCTATAAAAATAGTCTGCTGCTGGCCTCGGCAAACAATTACCGCTCTATTGCATTTCCTGCTATCAGTACCGGCGTTTATGGCTATCCTAAACAAGCCGCAGCGGGGATAGCCGTGCGGACGGTGAATGCATTTCTCACTCGCTACAATACCCTGGAACGCGTCTGTTTCGTTTGCTTTGATGCCGAAACCGCCAGTATATATACCCGATTACTTGAGGTAAGTCGCGCACAGCCCGGTCGCCAGAATTAAGATATGATAGTTTCCTGCGAACGCTGGAAATTATCATAGCGGGAAATTTCAGCTATTGTTCACGCCAAAATAGCACTGCGATGTTCGGCTTACACAGCAGCGTTACAGTTTTTTAACTGGCCGAAATTTGCGACCTGGTCGTTTTTTGCTGGAATTTTCCGGAAAAAAGAAAGCGTAACAGCGGTATCCGCAGATGGATTTCATACAGAATCAGCGCAATCCCGACAACAAAAACCAGCCCGGTAATAAACCCAAGGGTATTTGATTTAATTACCGGGGCTATCCATGCCCCGTAGAGCAGGGTCAGAGGGTGATGCACCAAATAGATAAATAGCGATGCGTTGACGAAATAGGTCACCCGCGCTGACTGGAAATTCAACAAACGGTGGCCAAGCGAAAAGACCACATTGACCATCCATAGCCCCAGCACCATGGTAATCACGTACTCTGTTTCATACATCCAGCCATCGCCAGAGCCGTACTGCTGATTCAGTCGGTAGGCGATAAATCCCAGTAAAGCCGCCGCAAAGCACCATGGCGATGGGGTCGTAAACATCGTTTTCAGTCGCGCGTTAATAAATGCCTGGGCGCCAAGGATAAAGAAAGGTAGATAGAACAGCGTCTGCATAACAATAAAGTTGAACAGGCCGTTGCTGAGAATGGGCGGATACAGAATAAAAATAGTACGGCGAATTATCGCATACAGCACGCCCAGAGCCAGAAAAATCATCGACAGCTGGCCTAATGTGACGGTGTTACTAAAAAGGGCCACGACAGAACGTTGCCGCGTTAGCCATTTAAACATCACGACGCCCAGCGACGTCAGGACCACCAGTACTAACAAAAACCACAGGTGTGAAATTAACTCCCAGGCCAGGGTATTGAATTTGTCATAGCCTGAAAGAGCATGCCAGTTCTCCGCTTTACCGTTGACGTACTGCAGCATAATAAACTGCGGTAGGGTCAGAAGCGGTATAGCCGTTAACATGGGAATTCCTACCCGCTCAATGCGTACCTTCCACCATTTCTTAAGTGGATAGCGCACAAAAAGCATGTAGGAAAAATAACCGGAAATCACAAAGAAGACCTGCATGCGAAAGGCGTGGATGAAGTCGTTAAACAACGTCAACCACCATGAGGGTTCTGCGCTGTTTACATGCCAGCTGTGGCTGGAGTATATGAGCGAAATGTGAAAAGGGATCCCCAACAGCATCAACCAGGCGCGGATGCTATCGAAAAAATATTCACGCTGTACCGGAGTATTATTCATACAATATCACTACATTCTCAGACAATTCGTCTTATCACTCAACGTGGTAACGTTTAAATTCTCTGCAACCCTACATGAACTCTGGTTATCTGTCTCCAGGATAAGTACGCAAAGTGCAATCGGGGCAGTGGACTGTGTATTCCCTATGCTGCCATGCCGAACAATGCAGGGATTATGTTGTCGGAATGCCTGAGTTTCCATTAAAATGGATCGGATCGAATTAAGCACACAAAGGGGGAAGTGCTTACTTATATGAAACATAAACCACAGATGATGAAAATGCGTTGGTTAAGCGCAGCTGTAATGTTGTCCCTGTGTACTTCATCTGCATGGGCATTCAGCATTGATGACGTCGCAAAAGAGGCTCAAACGTTAGCCAGCAAAGGCTTTGAAGCGCCAAAAAGTAACCTGCCCTCTGCCTTCCGTGATATGAAGTATGCGGATTATCAGCAAATTCAGTTTAATCACGATAAAGCCTATTGGAATAATCTGAAAAGCTCGTTCAAACTCGAGTTTTACCACCAGGGGATGTATTTCGATACGCCGGTCACCATTAATGAAGTGACGGCAACCAGTGTGCACAAAATTAAATATAGCCCAAACTATTTCAATTTTGGCAATGTTCAGCACGATAAAGACACAGTTAAAAACCTGGGTTTTGCGGGCTTCAAGGTTTTGTATCCGATCAACAGCAAAGACAAGAACGATGAAATCGTCAGTATGCTTGGAGCCAGCTACTTCCGTGTGCTTGGCCAGGGCCAGGTATATGGGATTTCTGCCCGTGGGCTTGCTATCGATACCGCGTTGCCGTCCGGTGAAGAATTTCCGCGTTTTCGTGAGTTCTGGATCGAACGTCCTAAAGCCACCGATAAACGCCTGACGATTTACGCGCTGCTTGATTCCCCGCGCGCAACCGGCGCCTATCGTTTTGTGATCATGCCCGGTCGCGATACGGTAGTGGACGTGCAATCTAAGGTCTATCTGCGTGATAAAGTCGGTAAGCTGGGCGTGGCCCCGCTGACCAGTATGTTCCTGTTCGGGCCGCATCAGCCGTCCCCGACCACTAACTATCGTCCGGCGTTGCACGATTCCAACGGTCTTTCCATCCTTGCCGGTAACGGTGAATGGATCTGGCGTCCGCTGAATAACCCGAAACACCTTGCTGTTAGCAGCTACGCAATGGAAAACCCACAGGGGTTTGGCCTGTTGCAGCGAGGCCGTCAGTTCTCTCGTTTTGAAGATCTTGATGACCGCTACGATCTGCGCCCAAGTGCGTGGATTACGCCTAAAGGTGATTGGGGTAAAGGGAAAATCGAACTGGTCGAAATTCCGACCAACGATGAAACCAACGATAACATCGTGACCTACTGGACGCCGGATCAGTTGCCGGAACCTGGCAAAGAGATGAACTTCAAATACACCATCACTTTCAGCCGCGACGAAGATAAGCTGCATGCGCCGGATAATGCATACGTTATGCAGACCCGTCGTTCTACCGGCGATGTCAAGCAATCTAACCTGATCCGCCAGCCTGATGGCACACTTGCTTTTATTGTTGATTTCACTGGCGCTGAGATGAAAAAGCTGCCCGCAGATACACCGGTAACCGCGCAGGCAAGCATCGGTGATAACGCTGAAATCGTCGAGAATACCGTGCGCTACAACCCAGTGACTAAAGGCTGGCGTATGATCCTGCGCGTTAAAGTGAAAGATTCTAAGAAAACCACGGATATGCGCGCTGCGTTGGTCAATACTGACCAGACGCTGAGCGAAACCTGGAGCTACCAGCTGCCTGCCAATGAATAAGATAACGAAGTACATCGACGCATTGCCGCTGTCGGATGCAGAAAAAAACGCGTTACCGGACGCAAGTCTGCAGGCCGTACATGAAGCGCTGGACACTGAACATTACGTTTTTAAACGCGAGGATGACTCCCCGCTGGGGTCTGTGAAATCGCGGCTGGAGCATAGCTGGCCTGATTCACTGGCCGGTAATCAGCTAGTTAAGGATGACGAAGGGCGCACTCAGCTGAACGCAATGCCGAAAGCAAAACGCTCCTCTATGTTTCCGGACCCCTGGCGGACTAACCCGCTAGGGCGTTTCTGGGATCGGCTGTGCGGACGCGACGTGACCCCGCGCTATCTTTCTCGCCTGAGCAAAGAAGAGCAGGAGAGCGAGCAGAAATGGCGTATCGTCGGCTCTATCCGCCGCTACATTCTCCTGCTGCTGACGCTGGCGCAGACCGTTGTGGCGACCTGGTACATGAAAACCATTTTGCCCTACCAGGGCTGGGCGCTGATTAACCCGGTAGATATGGTGGGACAGAATCTGTGGATTTCCTTTATGCAGCTGTTACCGTATGTGCTGCAATCGGGGATCCTGGTTCTGTTCGCCGTGCTTTTTTGCTGGGTTTCTGCGGGGTTCTGGACCGCGCTGATGGGCTTTCTACAACTGTTGATCGGGCGCGATAAGTACAGTATTTCTGCTTCGACCGTCGGGAATGAGCCGTTGGATCCGGAGCATCGTACGGCGCTTATCATGCCTATTTGCAACGAAGACGTTGATCGCGTATTCGCCGGCCTTCGTGCGACCTGGGAGTCGGTAAAAGCCAGTGGCAATGCCGAGCACTTTGATGTCTATATTCTTAGCGATAGCTATAATCCGGACATCTGTGTGGCGGAGCAAAAAGCGTGGATGGAGCTGATTGCCGAAGTACAGGGTGAAGGGCAGATCTTCTATCGCCGCCGCCGCCGCCGCGTGAAGCGTAAAAGCGGTAATATCGATGACTTCTGCCGTCGCTGGGGTAGCCAGTACAGCTACATGGTGGTGCTGGATGCCGACTCCGTGATGAGCGGTGAGTGCCTGAGCGGCCTGGTACGCCTGATGGAAGCGAACCCCAACGCCGGGATTATCCAGTCATCGCCCCGCGCGTCGGGCATGGATACGCTCTATGCTCGCTGTCAGCAGTTTGCTACCCGCGTCTACGGCCCGCTATTTACCGCCGGTTTGCACTTCTGGCAACTGGGCGAGTCACACTACTGGGGACACAACGCCATTATCCGGGTGAAACCGTTTATTGAGCACTGCGCCCTCGCGCCGTTGCCGGGCGAGGGTAACTTCGCTGGTTCGATTCTGTCGCACGACTTCGTGGAAGCTGCATTGATGCGTCGCGCCGGATGGGGTGTGTGGATTGCTTACGATCTCCCCGGTTCTTATGAAGAGCTACCGCCCAACCTGCTGGACGAACTGAAGCGCGATCGCCGCTGGTGTCAGGGGAATCTGATGAATTTCCGCCTGTTCCTGGTTAAAGGGATGCACCCGGTTCACCGCGCGGTGTTCCTGACCGGCGTGATGTCATACCTGTCGGCACCGCTGTGGTTTATGTTCCTTGCGCTCTCAACCGCCCTGCAGGTGGTGCATGCGCTGACCGAGCCGCAGTACTTTCTGCAGCCGCGGCAGTTGTTCCCGGTCTGGCCGCAGTGGCGCCCGGAACTGGCTATCGCCCTGTTTGCTTCGACCATGGTGCTGTTGTTCCTGCCGAAGCTGCTGAGTATCATTCTGGTATGGTGTAAAGGGCCCAAAGAGTACGGTGGATTTATCCGAGTCACCCTTTCTCTGCTGCTGGAGGTGCTCTTTTCGGTGCTGTTGGCACCGGTACGTATGCTGTTCCACACCGTGTTTGTGGTCAGCGCGTTCCTCGGCTGGGAAGTTGTGTGGAATTCGCCGCAGCGTGATGACGACTCTACGCCGTGGGGTGAAGCGTTTATGCGTCATGGTTCGCAGATGCTGTTGGGGCTGGTCTGGGCTGTGGGCATGGCGTGGCTGGATCTGCGTTTCCTGTTCTGGCTGGCGCCGATCGTGGTTTCGCTAATTCTGTCGCCATTCGTGTCGGCCATTTCCAGTCGCGCCACTATTGGTCTGCGCAGCAAACGCTGGAAGCTGTTCCTGATCCCGGAAGAGTACTCTCCGCCGCAGGTGCTACAAGATACCGATGCTTACCTGACGCTGAATCGTCAACGTTCGCTGGACGATGGTTTTATGCATGCGGTATTTAACCCGTCCTTTAACGCGCTGGCAACGGCGATGGCTACCGCGCGTCACCGTCATGGGCATATTCTGGATATCGCTCGCGAGCGCCATGTTGAACAGGCGCTGAACGAGACGCCGGATAAACTGAACCGTGATCGTCGTCTGGTATTGCTGAGCGACCCGGTGACCATGTCGCGCATGCACTATCGCGTGTGGGCCGCGCCAGAGAAATACTCTTCGTGGGTGACAGCCTATCAGCAACTGACGTTGAATCCGCAGGCGTTAAAAACGAAGTAAGCCATATGTTAAGGAAAATACCGGCAATGGCGCCGGTATTTTTTTACCTGAGAATCGAGGTTATTGATGAGAGGTTTACTGGTTATCGCAATGACGCTGCTTCTCAGCGGCTGCGGTAGTATTATCAGTCGCACAGTGCCTGGACAGGGACATGGAAATCAGTACTATCCCGGCGTTCAGTGGGATGTCCGTGATTCCTCATGGCGCTATATCACCATTCTTGATCTGCCCTTTTCGCTGGTGTTTGATACGCTACTGCTGCCGCTTGATGTCAGCCATGGCCCTTACACCTAATTATCGTTCATCCCATTCATCGGCTGCAGCCTGGCCCTCTTCAGTATCCAGAGAGGGTTCAAGCTGAAATTCGCCTTCATCCCATTCGTGCAGCGTGTTTTCTTCCAGCCACTCCTGGCGAAGCTCAATTTCATCATAATCGCCGTCAAAGACGCTTTGTGCAGCCTGACCACTGAGAATGGGCAGGAAATCTCCCTGGTCATCCTCGTCGGCAAAAAATTCTGCCTGCCAGGCAATATCGCCATCCTGGAGTACGTACTTCTGAATATTTAATTGCTCGATGCTGGCGCTATCTTCGTCGCTATCCGGATTATTAGCCAGAAACTCCTCGCGGGCGGCATCGATTGCTTCTTCGAGTGTGGCATAGAATATCGAATCCTGTGGCATGGCTAACCTCTTAAGAAGAGTAGAAATGAATACGATTCAATCTATAGAAGGCAGTTGGCAATGCGTCAAGGTGTTACCCCTACCGGGACATGAATTTACTGGATGGCCGGTTACGCCGAGTTGTTCAACGTAGAGAGGGATAAACGGCATCATCAGACTCAATGCGGTACCGGTTAAAAAGTAGCCTTTCCAGGTGATGGTAAGATTGCGTTTCCAGTTAATCGCGGTATCAGCAAAGGACGATCCCGCTGGATTGCAGCTTTTAATGCTAAAGGCAGGGCGCTTACCCCGCATCCATACTCAGAGGCGGGATAACAACGCAGCTGTGCGGAAAGATTGCGCTAGTAACGTGAAGGAAAGCCAGACGGACGAGTCTTAAAGCGGCGGTGCATCCACATATACTGTTCCGGCGCCATTAATATGCACTTCTCGATGACTTTATTCATCCAGATAGCGGTAGTCTCCGCATCGTCCAGCGGCGGATCACACTCTGGCGGGAGTATAATCAACTCATAGCCTTTACCGTCGGGTTTACGACGTGGCACGAAGGGCACAATGCAGGCTTTTGACATCTTTGCCAGCATCCAGGTACCTGAGGTGGTGGCCGCCTGATCAACGGCGAAGAAAGGCACGAACACGCTGGCGGTAGGGCCATAGTCGTGGTCAGGCGCGTACCAGATAACTTCCCCTTTTTTCAGCGCACGGATCATGCCTTTCAGATCTTTACGGTCGATCATGTCTTTGTTGGAGCGCAGGCGTCCCCAGGTCTGCAGCCAGTCGATAACTGGGTTATCGTTTGGGCGATAGACGCCGATACCCGGCTCATTTATGCCAAACATGCGTGCGCCCATCTCCAGCGTCAGGAAATGAATGCCAATAAGCAAAATGCCGCGCTTTTGCGCCTGTACATCCCGGATATGCTCAACGCCGATGGAATCTGTCCAGCGTGCAATACGCTTCGTAGGCCAGAACCAGGCCATTCCGGTTTCCATTAACCCCATGCCGATGGATTCAAAGTTTGCTACTACCATCCGGTGACGCTCTTGCTGGCTCTTATCAGGAAAACAGAGTTCCAGATTACGCCAGGTTATTTTGGCCCGACGCTTCATCAGCCGCCTTGCAAGGCGGCCAAGAGCGATTCCGAGGCGGTAAATCACCGGATAGGGAAGCTGAACAACTAACCAGAGCAGGCCGATCCCGAACCAAAGCAACCAATGACGCGGGTGCAGCAACGCTGCGGAGAATTTAGGTAAATGGGTCATCTCATACCTGTTCAATTAAGTAACGCATTCTATTATCGCATTTTTTTATGCTTCAGCAAAAATACCAGCCTCAGATGGCATTTAATGTTAATGCGAGTAAATATGGATGAGAGAAAGGTAGCGCAAAATGTGTGGATGTAAATTAAGCGTGTTTGCTATATCATGCCCGCCGTTTATTTTACTCATTGATTATGCCGAGCAGGTACACCATGCCAGTGTTACATAACCGCATTTCAAATGAGACGTTAAAGGCGCAAATGTTGGCTGAGATTGAGCCGCGCACGACGATCTCATTTTATAAATATTTTACTATTATCGACCCAAAAGCCACGCGCGATGCGCTATGGATTGCGCTGACTAAGCTAAATGTCTTTGGCCGAATTTATCTGGCTCATGAAGGTATTAATGCGCAAATCAGCGTCCCGCAAAGCCGGGTTGATGCGCTGCGCGAGTTTTTGTACGGTTTTGACCCCGCCCTGAATGGTTTGCGTCTGAATATCGCCCTGGACGATGACGGTAAGTCCTTTTGGGTTCTGCGCCTCAAGGTTCGTGATCGTATCGTCGCTGATGGTATTGATGATCCGACGTTTAATGCGTCGGACGTTGGTGATTATCTGAAGGCCGCAGAAGTCAACGCGATGCTGGACGATCCGGATGCGGTCTTTATTGATATGCGCAACCATTACGAGTATGAGGTCGGCCATTTCGAGAAAGCGCTGGAGATCCCGGCAGATACTTTTCGCGATCAGTTGCCGAAGGCCGTTGAGATGATGCAGGACCATAAAGATAAGAAAATTATTATGTACTGTACCGGCGGTATCCGTTGTGAAAAAGCCAGCGCCTGGATGAAGCACAATGGCTTCACTAAAGTCTCGCATATTGAGGGCGGGATTATCGAGTACGCGCGACGCGCGCGCGAGCAGGGGCTGCCAGTACGCTTTATCGGTAAGAACTTTGTCTTCGATGAACGTATGGGAGAGCGTATCTCAGATGATGTCATCGCGCATTGTCATCAGTGCGGTGCCCCCTGCGATAGCCATACAAATTGCCTGAACGATGGTTGCCACCTGCTGTTTATTCAGTGTCCGTCCTGTGCGGCGAAATTTGCTGGCTGCTGCAGCGAAGCCTGCATGGAAGAGCATAAGCTACCGGAAGAGGAACAGAGGAAATTGCGCGCCGGACGTGAAAATGGCAATAAGATCTTTAATAAATCCCGCGGTCGTCTGAATACTAAGCTGGGGATCCCGGACCCTGAGCTTTCAGAAAAACCATAACCAGATGAGATCGATAACCGCCAGCAGAAGCCACAGCGCCAGGTAGATCATAAAATGTTCGCGGACGTTGTTGACCAGTAATTCGAACAGGCGACGCATAATCTCTCTCAGTCATTAATGGCCTCAAGCGAGGCCGTTGTTTTTTACGCGGTTGCAGAACAACAAAGCGGGGTATTATTGCTGAAACCGCGCCAGCGAAAAGGGAGTCAGATCAAACTCAAGGGGTTCTTCAAGAGCGAATCGTGTAGCCAGCTCGCCTAACACCGGCGCGAATTTAAAACCGTGTCCGCTCAGACCCGTAATCAACAGCGTATCCGGCTGGCCGGGTAGCGTATCAATGATAAAGTCCTCATCTGCGGTGTTATCATAGGTGCAGGATGCGCCATGCAGACAGCCGCCAATTCCGGGTAACACGTTACGCAAGAAGCTGAAAGATTCAGAGCCGTCCGTGGCAACGGAACCAAACGGTTTGCGCTCTTCTGGGGTGAAAATGCGCTGCCCGCCGTTGTGTTTGCCGATTTTTAATTCATTATCTTCTGCGGGAAAACCGTAAAACTGATCGCCATTCGGTAATTCACCGATAAACGCCGGGAAGTTATTTTTGCTGCTGTAACGACCATCCGCCTGAAACCAGGCAAAAATCTTACGTATTGGTTGGATAGGGAGTTCTGGCAACAGGCGTGTGACCCAGGTTCCGGCGCTGATCAGTAGCTTTTTGCCGCTGTACTCACCATCCAGGGTCGCGACGGTTACGCCGTTCGGTTTGTGATGAATGGCAGAAACCGGGCAGTTAAACAGCTGAGCGGCCCCCGCTTCGCGCGCAAGACGTATCCAGGTTTCAACGGCCAGCTCGCTACGCAATATGCCGGATGCGGGTTCAAATATCGCCCGATAATCGTCAGGTACACGAATTTCCGGCCAACGAGTCATTACCGTCTGCGCATCCATTTCTTCGATATTGAGCTGGAATTCGCGCGCGCTGCTGGCAACATTGCGCAGAAATTCGGAACCAGCAGGCCCAAGGTTAATAACCCCTGTACGTTCAAAAATGGCTTCACCGCTGGCGATGGCAAACTCATCCCACAGCTTTTGTGCCCGAATGACCAGAGGGACATATATTTTGCCTTCGCCATAGGCATGACGGATAAGGCGGGTGCTGCCATGATGGCTGCCTTCCTGATGCGGAGGCTGATGGGCATCAATCATCAGTACGTTAAGCCCTGCCAGCCGTGCATAATAGCCTGCGGCAGCACCAACTGAGCCACTACCGATAATGATAAGATCGTATTGCATGATGAGTTCCCGGTTATTTGCCCTGTTATACTTCACGTTGCTTAAAGACGGCAAGGGAGTAACAAATTCGTCAGGAACGAATTTGCCCAACCGGAGGTTGCCTGTGGTGAGCGACAAATCTGTCCGGAACAGATTTGAACGCCATGCCGTGGCGGCCCGTAAGGGCGAGGCTCATGGATGAGCCGAGTAACAAAACCAACACATAAGCACCGTGATGTATGACGGGTATAGCAGGGTAATTAACAACCTGCTGTTATACAAGCCCGAAATAATTCAGGCACCCGGAGGTGCCTGTTAAGTGAATATTTAAGCATTATCGATTAATATTAATGCCTTCGATAATCATTTTCCTGGTATTCGCCAGATTCAATCTTCGCAATACCTGCTTCCAGAATAGAAATAAACTGACGTGCGACGTCCGTCGTTAGCCATAGCGTCTGGCCAATCTCTGCGTCTCTACTGCTTTCTTGAGCGGGGTTTTGGTAGTGCAAGCGCAACATCAGCGCATCATAACTATCAACGGTGCTGATGTCCCATCCGACGAGGGGATGGGTCTGGATGACTTCATTATTCTTTTCCATCATAACCCCTTATTCATATGTTAAAAGACAACAGTTCGAGGTTTAATGCGTGTTTTTTTGAAGCCCGTTAACTATATCAGCAGTCAAGAATAAACTCGAGAAATTAAATGAAGCAGAGATAGCTGTGCTGCTGTTTGCTGGTTTTTTACGCAGAGATGGTTCGGTTATTTGTTATTTTTGAAGGTACTAAGCAAAAGCAATAGGGGAAGTTTGAAAAAACAAAAAAAGCCGGGGCGACCCGGCAAAAAGTTGCACAATGAGGAAGCAAATTTAATTGGCTAATCGCAGACAAACCAGTCTTCAGCGCTTTCCCAGGTTTCTTGCAGGATTTCGCTAATCCGGTCTTTGTCTTCTTTCAGGCCGCCGATAACCGACAGATTGTTATTAGCCGCGTATCGAACCGTCACCTGACTTGATATAGAGGGGAACTGCTGTTCGATACGGCGCGAGAGTTCATTGTTCAGCGCATCTAAAGCACCGTTGGGTAAGGCTGTCGCTTTGGCGATAGAGACTTCAATACGCATAATTGCCCCCTGTGTAATATACTGTTTATTTATACAGTTAAGCTGGCATATTTACAACAGGGGGCGAGATTTATTTTTTCATAATCCAGCGCACGGTTTCTCCGGCAAGGAACGGCACCAGCGCGTCGCCAGGGAGGGCGATGCTCTCTACCACCTGGTTCTCTTCGCGCACTAGCTCAATGTAATCTTTATTGACCGCCAGGCCATAGAAACGCGGGCCGTTAAGCGAGCAGAAGGCTTCAAAGTGCTGCAGGGCGTTCATCTCCTCGAATACTGTTGCGTAGCTGCCCAGCGCAGTCGGTGCGTTAAAACAGCCTGCGCACCCGCAACTGGCTTCTTTACGATGGCGGGCATGCGGAGCGGAGTCAGTGCCGAGGAATACGCGGTCAAAACCACTGGCAACCAGTTCACGCAGCGCCTGCTGGTGAATATTGCGTTTCAGAATAGGCAGGCAGTAAAGATGGGGGCGTACGCCGCCAACCAGCATATGGTTACGGTTAAACATCAGGTGCTGCGGGGTGATGGTGGCCGCCAGTAGCTCGTTACCATCGCGCACGTATTCAGCGGCATCTTTGGTCGTGATGTGTTCGAAGACCACCTTCAGGCCAGGCAGACGCTGACGCAGCGGCTCCATGACCGTTTCAATAAACCGCGCTTCCCTGTCAAAAATATCGATATCAGGATGAGTGACCTCACCGTGAACCAGCAGGGGCATCCCCAGCTTTTCCATGCGCTCAAGCACTGGCATGATGGCATCCGTGCTGGTGACACCGTGGCTGGAGTTGGTGGTAGCATTGGCCGGATAGAGTTTGGCGGCAGTGAATACGCCCTCGTTAAATCCGCGCTCCAGCTCCGCCGGGTCGAGCGTATCCGTCAGATAGCAGGTCATCAGCGGCGTAAAATCATGTCCCGCAGGGATTGCATCAATGATCCGCTGGCGATAGGCGAGGGCGGCCTCGACGGTAGTGACAGGGGGTACCAGATTTGGCATCACGATCGCCCGGCCATAAAATTCACTGGTGTAAGGCACGACGATTTTTAACATATCGTCATCGCGCAGATGGATATGCCAGTCGTCAGGGCGGCGGATTTTCAATACCTGGGATTGTGCTGTCATGGAAGGCTCCGGCTAATAGGTTCAGTCATCAGGGCTGTTTTTGCCGGGCACTAAGGATAAGCGTAAACGTTTTCCTTTGCATCAACTTCCGTAAAAAATCGGGCGCTTTCAACGCCCGAGCTATTAATTTGTGAACGGGATAATAATCTCTCCGGGCTTCACCTCAATACCTTTAGCATACTTTTTCGCCAACGCTTCACCGGTGCTGGCATCTTCGCGCAGTACGTAGGCAGGCTGCTGATTGAAGTAGCTACGCAGAGACTGATTAAGGTAAGGGATCAGGGTCTGCACGACAGACTGGAGTTTTTCCGGCTGAATTTTTGCATCGACGACTTCCATCTCCTGCAGGAAAATGGCCCCTTTCTCTTTATTGAAAGCTGGCTGCGCTTTGAGCTTCAGATCAATGGTCGCTTTCTGATTCCCGAATAGTGAATTCAGATCTAAATTAGCCACGCCGCTTAACGTCACTTTGTTCGGTTCTTCACGGCCAATGGCGCTGGTAAGGTTTTGCAGTTCAATATGGGCATCCGCTACACCTGGCAGGCCAATATCCTTAGCGAAGTGGTTACGTTTCTGCAGCGCCTGATTGATTTCCTGCTCACTCACGGAATATTGCGTGAGCTGATTACAGCCACTCAGCAGGCCGCTAACGATAAGCGCGGCCGCGATAAACATCTTTTTCATTAGATTCCTTAATGTCATGTCGTGGGTGTATCCTGACACAAAGCAGCATGGCCTGCCAGCATGAGAAGCGCGAGTGGAAGATACCGAAAAGCGGTTAAGTGAGCGTTGATGACAGTAAATTTCTCTGTGCTTGTCGGGCCATAGCGTCACGGCTGGTACGCAATCGGTTCAACGACGGCGCTCGCGGGCTGAAACGCAGGCGAATATTCAGGCTGAAAGTGCGGTAAATCAGGTACGCGGTTCCAGCATTCCGGAAGCCGGGTGTTTCTGACTGAACTGCCACCATAAAGTAATAAACGTCGCCAGACCGATAATACCCAGCATCAGCCACGGTAACTCCGGCTGACCTGCGGCCTTACCCGCGTCGAACAACCAGCCGCCACCTGCATAGCCGAAAGCGCCGCCAAAGGCTAATCCTAAACGGCTAAAACCCATATAGCTGCCGCGCGCTCTGGCATCTGCCAACGAAGCTCCCAGCGTTTCACGCGCAGGTTCAGCGATGATTGAGCCAATATAAAATACGCAGATCAGCGTAAATAACTGCTGCAGATTGCTGCTCAGGCCAATCGGCATCATTGCAAGCGTCATGATCAGCAGGCCGGCCATCAGGCGATGCTCAAGGCGGAAACGTTTTTCGCTCCAGCGGGCAATCGGATAAAGCAGCGTTAGCGAAATGGTCGCTTCAATAGCGTACATCCATTTTACCGCCGCCGGAGAGCCCGCAATATCGTTAACCATGATCGGCAGCATTAACATGACCTGCACCGCCAGCATGTAATACCCGGTCAGCGTCAACACATAGGTGACAAAGCGTTTATCACGCAGGACGCGTCCCAGACCTTCGCGAACCGGCGTTTTTACCGTTGACAGTTTCCAGTCCGGGAGATACCAGGCGTTGAATGCCGCACAAACGATAAACAGGGCCGCCCCCGCGCTACAAACCAGACGAAAATCATATTGCAGCAGCCAGCTCCCCAGCAGCGCGCCGATCACTGCCCCCGCACTGTCTTGCATCATCAGAATCGAGAAGAAACGTCCACGTTGACGCGGGCGTACCAGTTTGACCACCAGTGCAGATCGTGGGGGATCGAACAGCGTGCCGCCGAGGCCGGAGAGAATGCAGGAGAGCCACAGGACCCATGGCTCATGGGCGACGGCCATAGCGGCGAAACCGGCTGCGCGCATTAGCATACCGGTAACGATCATCGGTTTGGCGCCAAAACGGTCGGCAATCGCGCCGCCAAATATCCCCAGTCCTTGCTGTACCAGTTGACGCAGGCCGAGCGCAATCCCGACCATCAGCGCAGCCCACCCCATCTGGTCGACAAAGCGAATTGAGATTAAGGGGAACACGACGAAAAAACCGAGTACTACCAGCATGTTATCGACTAACAGGAAATATTTACCCAGGCTCCTTGCCTGCGATACGCGGGACATTTCCCCTCCCGGGAAAAATAAAGATAAGCGCAGATATTCTGCGGGTTTAATGGCTATTTTCCCAGCTAACTGGCGACAATATTTTTTTATCAAAAAGCAAGAACGATAGAGGCTATTCATCGAAAAGCAGAGATGGTGCAGAAAATGGTATGTTGCTGTTTTCACACAATCGCACAGGACAGGTATAGTAAAGTCAGCAAGTATTGCGTCAGGGGAACAGGAGAGGGGAATGTTTGGCTATCGCAGTAACGTACCGAAGGTGCGTTTGACGACGGACCGGCTGGTGGTACGGCTGGTGCACGATCGTGACGCCTGGCGTCTGGCCGATTATTACGCGGAAAATAAAGGGTTCTTAAAACCCTGGGAGCCGGTGCGCGACGACAGCCACTGTTATCCTTCCGGCTGGCAGGCGCGTTTATCGATGATTTCAGAGTTTCACAAGCAGGGCTCGGCGTTCTATTTTGCGCTACTTGACCTGGAAGAAAAAGAGATTATCGGCGTGGCGAATTTTTCGAATGTGGTGCGTGGATCGTTTCATGCCTGCTATCTCGGCTACTCCATCGGTGAGAAATGGCAAGGGCAGGGGCTGATGTTTGAAGCGCTGACTTCGGCAATTCGTTATATGCAGCGCATGCAACATATCCATCGCATAATGGCAAACTATATGCCGCATAATCAGCGCAGCGGCAATTTGCTGGCGCGTCTGGGTTTTGAAAAAGAGGGTTACGCCAAAGATTATCTGCTCATTGATGGGCAGTGGCGCGATCACGTGCTGACGGCATTGACGACAGCGAACTGGACCCCGGGTCGTTAAGGAGAAATCATGAAATATCAGTTAACCGCTCATGAAGCGCGCGTCATTGGCTGCCTGCTGGAAAAACAGGTCACCACGCCGGAGCAGTACCCCCTGTCGATCAATGCGGTGGTGACTGCCTGTAACCAGAAAACGAACCGTGAACCCGTGATGTCGCTAAGCGAAAGTCAAGTTCAGGAGCTGCTTGATACCTTAGTGAAGCGCCACTATTTACGTACGGTCAGCGGTTTCGGCAATCGGGTGATCAAATATGAACAGCGTTTCTGCAACTCTGAATTTGGCGATCTGAAATTAACCCCGGCGGAAGTCGCTATTGTTACTACATTGCTGCTACGCGGGGCGCAGACGCCGGGCGAACTGCGCGGTCGCGCGCAACGGATGCATGAATTCAGCGATATGAAGGAAGTTGAAAGCGTCCTCGAAAATCTGGCTACACGGGAAGATGGTCCCTATGTTGCGCGTCTGCCGCGGGAGCCGGGAAAGCGGGAAAGCCGCTATATGCATCTATTCTGCGATGATATGGATTCACTTATTACCGTCGTTGAAGCCGTTTCGCCGCCTGGTGATGATCTCCTGGCCCGCGTTGAGGCGCTGGAAGCGGAAGTTGCTGAGCTGAAAGCACGTCTGGATTCATTGCTGGCTCATTTGGGGGATTAAGCATGTCGGCGAAACTACGCATCGGAGTGGTTGGTCTGGGGGGGATCGCGCAAAAAGCGTGGCTGCCGGTGCTGGGGGCCGCAGATGACTGGACGTTACAGGTGGCGTGGTCCCCGGGAAGAGAGAAAGCGTTGCGTATCTGCGAAATGTGGCGTATTCCCTATGCTGATTCCCTGGAACAACTGGCGGCGCAGTGTGATGCAGTATTCGTGCACACTTCAACGGCTTCACATTATGAAGTAGTTTGCCGATTGCTCAATGCTGGAGTGCATGTCTGCGTTGATAAACCGCTGGCCGACAAGCTCAGCGATGCGGAGACGTTAGTTGAACTGGCGGTTCGCCGTCATCTCACGCTAATGGTCGGATTTAATCGCCGCTTTGCCCCCCTGTATCGCGAACTGAAGGCGCAACTTGGTAACGCTGCCTCACTGCGGATGGATAAACACCGTAGCGACAGCGTGGGTCACGATCTACGCTTTACGCTGTTGGATGACTATCTACACGTAGTCGATACCGCGCTATGGCTGGCAGGCGACAAAGCGCGTTTAAGCGGTGGTACGCTGCACACTACGGCACAAGGCGAAATGCTTTTCGCTGAGCATCATTTCAGCTCCGGGATGATACAAATTACAACCAGTATGCACCGCCGCGCCGGAAGCCAGCGGGAGTGCGTACAGGCGGTGACCGACGGCGGATTATATGAAGTCCGGGATATGCGGGAGTGGCAGGAGGAGCGGGGACATGGGGTGATACAGCGCCCGATTCCCGGTTGGCAGACCACCCTTGAGCAGCGAGGGTTTACTGGCTGCGCGCGGCATTTTATTGAATGCGTGCAAAATCAGACGGTTCCTGAAACGTCCGGAGAGCAGGCACTGCTGGCTCAGCGCGTTGTGGACAAACTCTGGCGCGAAGCGATAAGCGAATAATCCGTTGTAACAACTGGCAGTAGTAATTCATTATGAACCCGGTAGACTATCGCCACTTTCCAGCGCCCGCATTTGCGGGCGTTTTACTCCAGTGTTGTGGAATAACACGTTAATGAATCTTTTAAAATCACTGGCGGCCGTCAGTTCGATGACCATGTTTTCGCGCGTTCTGGGCTTTGCGCGCGATGCGATTGTCGCGCGTATTTTTGGCGCAGGGATGGCAACCGACGCCTTCTTCGTTGCTTTCAAACTGCCGAATCTTTTACGGCGTATTTTTGCTGAGGGTGCTTTCTCCCAGGCTTTTGTCCCGATTCTTGCTGAATATAAAAGTAAACAGGGCGAAGATGCGACCCGAGTTTTCGTCGCCTATGTGTCGGGATTGCTGACGCTGGTTCTGGCGCTGGTGACCATTGCCGGTATGCTGGCGGCGCCGTGGGTGATAACCGTTACCGCGCCGGGATTTGCCGATACGCCCGAAAAGTTCACGCTGACCACTCAGCTATTGCGCATCACTTTTCCCTATATTCTGTTGATCTCCCTGGCTTCATTAGTTGGTGCAATTCTGAATACCTGGAACCGCTTTTCGGTGCCCGCTTTTGCCCCAACTTTCCTCAACATTAGCATGATTGGCTTTGCGCTGTTTGCGGCGCCGTATTTTAATCCGCCGATGCTGGCAATGGCGTGGGCGGTGACGGTTGGCGGTATTTTGCAGCTTGCCTGGCAGTTACCGCATCTGAAAAAAATCGGTATGCTGGTGCTGCCGCGGATCAACCTCAAAGATGCTGGCGCAGTGCGGGTGGTGAAACAGATGGGACCAGCGATCCTCGGCGTCTCCGTCAGTCAGATTTCACTGATCATCAATACTATTTTTGCCTCATTCCTCGTCTCCGGTTCGGTGTCGTGGATGTACTACGCCGATCGCCTGATGGAGTTTCCGTCCGGCGTGCTGGGCGTGGCGCTGGGGACCATTCTGCTGCCTTCACTGTCAAAAAGTTTTGCCAGCGGCAATCACGACGAATACTGCCGTTTGATGGACTGGGGATTGCGCCTGTGCTTCCTGCTCGCGCTGCCGAGCGCGGTGGCGTTAGGGATCCTGGCCAAACCGCTGACGGTCGCGTTATTCCAGTACGGGAAATTTACCGCTTTTGATGCCGCGATGACCCAGCGTGCGCTGGTGGCATATTCTGTTGGGCTGATGGGCCTCATCGTGGTGAAGGTGCTGGCTCCCGGATTCTATTCCCGTCAGGACATTAAAACGCCGGTGAAAATTGCTATCGTCACGCTGATCATGACGCAGGTGATGAACCTCGCCTTTATTGGCCCTCTGAAGCACGCTGGTCTGTCGTTGTCTATTGGCCTGGCGGCCTGCCTTAACGCCGCGTTGCTCTACTGGCAACTGCGGAAACAGAAAATTTTTACTCCTCAGCCGGGCTGGTTGCTGTTCCTGCTACGTCTGGTGATTGCCGTTACCATGATGTCAGCGGCACTGCTGGGCGTCATGTACCTGATGCCGGAGTGGTCGCTGGGGACGATGCCGTTCCGCCTGCTGCGTTTAATGGTGGTCGTGGCGGCTGGCGTAGTCGCCTATTTCGCGACGTTGCTGCTGCTGGGCTTTCGCGTGAAAGAGTTTGCGCGCCGCACGGTCTGAGTTGTCTTAGTGAAAAAGCTGCTCTGCGGAAATTGCAGAGCGGCTTTTTTTATCTGACGATTCGTTGTTCGGACACTGTCCTGGCGCTTTCCCGCAGGCGGATCCCGAAAGCAATCGCGCCAGTAATGACAGCCAGAGTCACTACACCACTCCAGCCTGCTATCACATACAGTTTGCTTCCCAGTACCGAACCCAGCGACATCCCAATAAACACGCCAGTGAACAGCAGTGCATTGAGGCGTCCGCGCGCCTGGGGCTCCAGGCCATACACCAGATTCTGGTGGGCCACGAGGCTGGATTGCAGTCCAAGGTCAAAACCGACAGCCGAGATGGCAATCAGGATCAGTTGGCCATGCGGTGGTAGTGCAGGCAGCAGAAACATCAGGGCAAACGAAACAGTAACCAGCGCGGCCCCCATTTGTGTGACTTTTTCTGCACCGAACTTATCGGCCAGGCCACCGGCCAGCGGCGCGGCGAGCGCCCCGGCAGCGCCAGCAATACCAAAGCCGCCGGCTACTGCGCTACCCATCTGATAGTGTGCCAGTAACATGACCGCAAGCGTAGACCAGAAGGCGCTGAAGGCGATAGACAGGGATCCCTGAGCGAATGCGGCGTGACGCAGTGCCGGATAGCGTTTCCACAGATGCGCCATAGATTTCATCAGTTGTGGATAGCTCAGGGTGGAGTGGATCTCAAAGCGCGGCAGTACGCGCCACATCACCAGACCAATCAGCGCGATACTGACCGCTGCGGCCTGATACATCACCCTCCAGCCGAATATTGCGCCCACCAACCCGCTGACGGTTCTCGACAGCAGGATCCCCAACAGCAGGCCGGTCATGACCGTACCCACCATTTTCCCTTGTTTACCTGCGGGAGCCAGAATAGCGGCTGCCGGTACGATATCCTGTGCCATTGTCGCGGCCATACCGATAAGCAGACTGACAATCAGCAGAGAGGTCAACTGACCGGTAAGGCTGCAGAGCAGCAAAAGAACGGCCAGCGCGGCGCTTTTCAGCAGGATTAGCTTTCTGCGGTCGTGACGGTCGCCAAGCGGGAGAAGGAAAAGTATGCCCAGTGCGTAGCCCGCCTGAGTCAGGGTTGGAACCAGACCCATGCCCTCAACGCTCAAATGCAGATTAGCCCCCATTAGCGGCAACAGCGGTTGTGCATAATAGATTGAGGCAACGCTGAAGCCAGCGCCCAGCGCAAGGATGAAAATAACCCACCCGGCAGTGCGGGAGGTGAGTGGAGTCGGTGTCATGATGGGTTCCTCTTAGAAGCGATGGTGCTATTCTTCCCGTATTGAGGCTGGCGCGGTAGATAGTCCGGTGGTAAAACGGTTATACGTTAAACGTATAGGAACAATAGAAATGAAGAAGCAGGAGCGTATAGATCGTATCGAGCTGATGCGTACGTTTATTCGTATTGTAGAGGCCAGGTCTCTCTCCGCTGCGGCAGTACAGATGAATACGACGCAGGCGACGGTAAGTCGACGCCTCCAGTCTCTGGAAGGGTTGCTTGGCGCAAAGCTGATCCTGCGTACTACCCATGCGACGAAGCTAACCGATGATGGTGAACGCTGTTATCAGCATGCCCGCCAGGTTGTCGATACCTGGCTGGCGCTGGAGGACGACCTGCGTATCACTGATGAGCGCCCTGTGGGAATATTAAGGGTGCGGGCACCGCATGCGTTTGGTCAGCAGCAACTGCTGGGGCCGCTGGTGGATTTTCTGCAACGCTATCCGCAACTCTCGGTTGAATGGATGCTGAACGATAAGACGGTTGATTTCCTGAGCGATGGTATCGACTGCGCGATCCGCGTGGGAGCGGAGGTGGATCCGGCTACCGTATCAGTACTGCTGGCCGAGGTTCCGCGTAGCGTGGTGGTTTCTCCGTCGCTGCTGGCGAACTCACCGCCATTCACTGCGCCGCAGGAGATGTCGGTGCTGCCGTGGATAGCCATCAGCACCTTCTATCAGCATGAGGTGGTGTTGCAGTCGCAGGCGGATGACCAGCTTATCACCTTGAGTATTGCTCCGCGCCTGAGTACTGACAGCGTTTATGTTGCCCGAAATGCCGCGCTGGCGGGGCTCGGCGCGGCAATTGTTTCGAGCTGGACGGTGGCGGAGGATATAGCCTCCGGGCGGCTGGTGGAGCTATTCCCGCAGTGGCGAGCCTCACCGTTGCCGGTACATCTTGTGTATCCGTGGGCGCGCTATTATCCGACGCGGTTGCGTAAGTTTCTTGACCTGATGCGCGAGGTTATGCCTCAGATTGCGGGGATGCAGCGACCGGAAGGGGAATAAAAAAAGACCGGCCGCGGGGGCCGGTCTGGTAGGCGTTACTCTACGGACTGCGGACGGGTAGGTCCGGCTGTTGCTTTATGCGTAGCGCTATGGCCGCCAGCAGAGCCTTTACCGTCAAAATCAAAGCTCGGGCGAACCCACTCGCTTTGACGAGGCGTTTCAGGGACATAGTCTGGAGCAGGCGCACGCGTCATCGGTGCCGTGGCGTGACGATTAGCTACCACAACAACAGCCGTGGCTGCAGGCTTAGCTTCAACCACCGGCTCCGCCGCAGGCTCAACCACTGGCGTGGAAACGACTGGCGCTTTCTCAATCATCGCCATCGCTTCTTCTGCTGCAACAGATTCCGACACAGCGACTGTTGCTGCCGGCTCGACAACCTCTTTCGCAACGACTTCAACGGCTTCTGTGACAACTTCTTCGGCTACGGCTTCGTCAGCTTGCGCAATCAGCTGTGGCTGCTCATCGACCGGAGTGGCGATAGCTTCCGGATGGGTGGTTTCAACGACCGGAACTTCAGGTTCGCTAATCACCGCCACAGGCTCGGATATTGCTACCGGCTCGACTGCGCTTTCTTCGGCTACAGCCGGGACAATCACTTCAGAAACAACCGGTTCAGCGGCAGCCACTGGCGTGATGGCGGACTCAACCGCTGCGGTTGAGAACTCCTGAACTTTAACTTTAGCTTCTTCTTGCAGCTGGTCCTGCGGGCGAACCACCGGATAGCGGATCCACACTTTACCAGACGCCATTTCTGGCGATGCGCAGGCTACGGCCAGCGGCATCGGAGATTGAGTCGGGTAACGCTCATCACGGTAGCGACGACGGCGTTGGCCGCTTACGCGCAGGTGACGAGGGGAACGGCGCGAACGACGCGGCATACCGTTAGACTCGCGGGCTTCGCTGTTGTCGTCATGTTCCGCAGTGGTTTCCACAACTGCCGGCAGATCGACTTTTGCCAGTTCCGTGCGCGGGGCAGCGGTCTCCGGCTGGATGGCTGGCGCTTCTGTTACCTGCGCTACGGCAACTGGCTCGACAACCTGTTCAGCAGCAGATTCAATACGAATTTTCTGCTGCAACTGGCGCGGCTTACGACGCGGCATAGTCTGCACGCGTTCTTCCTGCTCGCTATCCTGTACAACTGGCTCTTCGCGGGTTTGCGCTTTCGCTTCCTGCTGAACCTGACGTTTATCATCGTTACGACGGCGATTACGTTCGCGGCGTGGTTGCTGCTCGTCGCGAGCTTTGCCTTTTTCGCTATCTTCTACCGTTGTCTGGCGAGTTTCGCGCGGCTCAGCATTCTGCTGCTTCTCACGACGGTTACGGCGGTTGTCTTCGCGAGACTCCCGACCTTCGCTATTCTCGGCACGATTGTCGCGGTTGTCACGGCGGTCATTGCGATCGCGGCGGTTGTTGGAACGCGGTTTACGACGATCCTGCTGACGCTCGGATTTCTCTTCCGCTTTTTTCTCAACCTGAACTTCTGCCGGTTTAGTCACTTCCTCGCCGGAGAACATATCTTTCAATGCGCTGAAGAAGCGTGCAATCAGACCCGGCTGCGCCGGAACTGCCGACTTAGGTGTGGATGAGGCAGGAGTAACGGTCGCCGTTGCTTTGGCTGGTTCTTCCTGAGTTGGAGCAGGAGGGGCATCAGGCATAACAAAAGCAGCCAGTGCCGGTTGCTCCGGCAGTTTACGCTCGGCCGGCTCTTCATCTGAAGGCATGGCCATCTCTTCTTCGTGCAGTTTCGGCAGCAGATAGCTCAGCGTGGAGGTCTCTTCACCCTTACGCACGCGCAGAACAGAGTAGTGTGGCGTTTCCATCTGGTCGTTTGGCACGATAATGACGCGCACATCGGCCTGGCGGGTTTCAATTGCGCTTACCGCCGCACGTTTTTCGTTCAGCAGGTAAGAGGCAATCGGCACCGGTACGATAGCGTGAACTTCTTTGGTGTTCTCTTTCAGCGCTTCTTCTTCGATCAAACGCAGAATGGAAAGCGACAGAGATTCGTTATCGCGCACGGTACCCGTTCCGCTACAACGCGGGCAGACGTGATGGCTGGACTCGCCAAGCGACGGGCTCAGGCGCTGGCGCGACATCTCCAGCAGTCCAAAGCGTGAAATATGGCTGATCTGGATGCGCGCTCTGTCCTGACGGACGGCTTCGCGCAGGCGGTTTTCTACCGCACGCTGGTGGCGTACCGGAGTCATATCGATGAAGTCGATAACAATCAAGCCGCCGAGATCGCGCAGACGCAGCTGACGAGCGATTTCATCAGCTGCTTCCAGGTTGGTATTAAACGCCGTTTCTTCGATGTCGCCGCCGCGGGTGGCGCGCGCGGAGTTGATATCGATAGCGGTCAACGCTTCGGTGCTGTCGATAACGATAGAACCGCCGGAAGGCAGACGCACTTCACGCTGGAAAGCGGATTCAATCTGCGACTCGATTTGATAGTGGCTGAACAGCGGGATTTCCCCGGTGTACAGTTTGATTTTGCTGCTGAAATCCGGACGACCCAGCGCTGCGATGTGCTGGCGAGCCAGCTCAAGCACCTTCGGGTTATCGATAAGAATCTCGCCGATATCCTGACGCAGATAGTCGCGGAAGGCGCGTACAATGACGTTGCTTTCCTGATGGATCAGGAACGGGGCAGGGCGACTCTCTGCGGCTTTCTGGATGGCTTCCCAGTGCTTCAGGCGGAAGCTTAAGTCCCACTGCAACGCTTCGGCGGATTTACCGACGCCAGCGGTGCGAACGATAAGCCCCATGCCATCCGGCAGCTCCAGGCTAGCCAGCGCTTCTTTTAGCTCGGTACGATCGTCACCCTCGATGCGGCGTGAAATACCGCCAGCGCGTGGGTTATTCGGCATCAATACCAGATAGCTACCCGCAAGGCTGATAAAGGTGGTCAGTGCGGCACCTTTATTGCCACGCTCTTCTTTATCAATCTGGACAATAACTTCCTGGCCTTCACGCAGCACGTCCTTGATGTTTGGACGACCATGAGAGTTGTAGTTGGCAGGGAAGTATTCGCGGGCAATTTCTTTGAGAGGGAGGAAACCATGACGCTCGGCACCATAATCAACAAACGCGGCTTCGAGGCTAGGTTCAATACGAGTGATTTTGCCTTTGTAGATGTTCGCTTTTTTCTGTTCGTGCCCGGGACTTTCGATATCCAGGTCGTACAGGCGCTGCCCATCAACAAGGGCGACGCGCAACTCTTCCTGCTGAGTTGCGTTGATTAACATTCTTTTCATCGTAACTTACTCATTATTCTTACATTGACGACTAAGCTACGGGCAGAGTAACGCCTTACCGGGGGAAACCGATGGCCTCGTGTCTGTTTCACGTCGCCAACCTCACGGTTGTCGCGCGCTTAAGAGGCGCAGAGTGTCGGTCGCCTGTATTTCAAACGGAAACACAGCGCAATTATCAGGGGAACTGCCTGGGGTGTATCACCAGAGAAGATTCCATTTATACCCATCGTTTTTCAAGCAGCAGGCGTGGCGGCTTAACCTGCTCATTTTAATCATTTGATCTAAATGAGCGCCGGGAAATCCCAGTGTGAACGCCTTCCTGCGACGTGAAATCCATAGAGCCTGTACCGGTAAGGACTGCAACCCGCAGCCCGCTAACTGTCTGAAAGATCAATACGTCTTACGCCATTGCTGCGTGGATGATCGGTCAGACAAAATTGGTCATTCCGCTAATTTCTTGTTCTAACAAGTTTCAGCACGGAAAACTGCACCATTATTCCATTGCTAAGCTCGTTATAGCAAGTTGACTTTCACCTTTTATCACCCGGTTACTCACAGTTTTTTCACCCGCGTATACAGATTGTTCTAATAACAAACAAAACGATGATGAAACATGCGGTGAAATTCGGATGCTTATAAATATAAGCATATAAAAATGAGTGGCGCTAATGCGTCGGGCTATTTAGAATCGCGCACCATGAAAACTGAGATCCCAAGCGTAAAAATGGTTGCCATTGCTGATGATGAAGCCGGGCAACGTATCGACAACTTTTTGCGTACGCAACTGAAAGGTGTACCGAAGAGCATGATTTATCGCATCTTGCGTAAAGGCGAGGTGCGGGTCAATAAAAAGCGCGTAAAGCCCGAGTATAAGCTGGAAGCAGGCGACGAAGTGCGCATCCCGCCGGTTCGCGTATCAGAGAAAGAAGAAGAGGCGGTCTCTCCGCATCTGCAGAAAGTCGCTGCGCTGGCCAATGTGATTTTATATGAAGACGATCATATCCTGGTGCTTAACAAGCCTTCTGGAACTGCGGTACACGGCGGCAGCGGATTGAGCTTTGGCGTGATTGAAGGTCTGCGCGCGCTGCGTCCGGAAACGCGTTTCCTCGAACTGGTGCATCGCCTGGATCGCGATACCTCTGGCGTGCTGCTGGTCGCCAAAAAACGTTCAGCGCTGCGTTCTCTGCACGAGCAACTGCGCGACAAAGGCATGCAGAAGGATTACCTGGCGTTGGTGCGCGGGCAGTGGCAGTCGCATACTAAAGTGGTACAGGCCCCGCTGCTGAAAAATATTCTGCAGAGCGGTGAACGCATTGTACGGGTTAATCAGGAGGGAAAACCTTCGGAGACGCGTTTTAAAGTCGAAGAGCGTTATACCCATGCGACGCTGGTGCGCTGCAGCCCGGTAACCGGTCGTACGCATCAGATCCGCGTGCATACGCAGTATGCCGGTCACCCCATCGCTTTCGACGATCGCTACGGCGACCGTGAATTCGACAAGCAGTTGGCAGGCACCGGCCTTAACCGACTGTTTCTGCATGCAGCGGCGCTGCAATTTACGCATCCGGGAACCGGGGAGATTATGCGCGTAGAAGCGCCGCTGGATAATCAGCTGAAGCGCTGTTTACAGGTATTGCGTAATACCAAATAATGACTCTGACGGATCGGCGTCCGCCGGTTAATTTTGCAGCGGATTAAAACCTTCTCGCCGTAGCATTTGACAAAGCGCGATTAAAGGCAGGCCGACCAGCGAGTTGGGGTCGCGCCCTTCAAGCCGGTCGAAAAGGGCGATGCCTAACGCTTCGCTTTTGAAACTCCCTGCGCAATGCAGCGGGTTTTCTTTGCGAATATAGCTGTAGATCTCCTGGTCGCTCAAATGACGGAAATGGACATCGAAGGGTTCGCATTCGGTTTGCAGTTGCCCGTTCGCCGAATTATAAAGCGCCAGTCCGGTATAAAATGTCACGATGGTGCCGCTGGCTTTTCTTAATTGCCGATGAGCATTTTCTTCGCTGAGCGGTTTACCTGTGATCTCGCCATCAAGCACGCATACCTGGTCGGAGCCGATGATCAGGTGGTGCGGGTAACGCACGGCAAGGGCCTGCGCCTTTGCCTGTGCCAGACGGATCACCAACTGACGAGCGGGTTCTCCGGGCAGCGGAGTTTCATCAACATCCGGCGCTGCGCATTCAAAAGGCACCGACAGCTTTTCCAGCAGCATTCGCCGCCACGGCGAGGTCGACGCAAGGATTAGTTCAGACATATTTTTTCATCCACATATAGCGCTTCGCAGAGCATCATTTTAAACTATGCGCCGCAATGTGTGCGAATAAATGGCAAAAGGCAACTGAGGCTGCCTTTTTCTTTGACTCTATGACGTTACAAAGTTAATATGCGCGCCCTATGCAAAAGGTAAAATTACCCCTGACTCTCGATCCGGTTCGCACGGCTCAAAAGCGCTTAGATTACCAAGGTATCTATACCCGTGATCAGGCTGTGCGTGTCGCTGATTCTGTTGTCAGCGTGGACAGCGATGTGGAATGCAGTATGTCGTTCGCTATCGATAACCAGCGTCTTGCCGTTTTAAACGGCGATGCGACGGTGTCGGTAACCCTCGAATGTCAGCGTTGCGGGAAACCGTTTCCCCATCATGTCCACACAACGTATTGTTTCAGCCCCGTCAGAAATGACGAACAGGCCGAGGCACTGCCGGAAGCGTATGAGCCGATTGAGGTTAACGAATTCGGTGAAATCGATCTGCTGGCGCTGGTTGAAGATGAAATCATCCTCTCCTTGCCTGTAGTCCCGGTGCATGATTCTGAACACTGTGAAGTGTCCGACGCGGACATGGTCTTTGGCGAACTGCCTGAAGAGGCACAAAAACCAAATCCATTTGCCGTATTAGCCAGCTTAAAGCATAAGTAATTGAGGAGTAAGGTCCATGGCCGTACAACAGAATAAACCAACCCGTTCCAAACGTGGCATGCGTCGTTCCCATGACGCTCTGACCGCAGTCACCAGCCTGTCTGTAGACAAAACTTCTGGTGAAAAACACCTGCGTCACCACATCACTGCCGACGGTTTCTACCGCGGTCGCAAGGTCATCGCTAAGTAATCACGCACTACTCCATGGATTTCGCGTTGCAAGAAGACGTAAGTGAGAGAATCGCCAGCAGCATAGATAACTATGTGACTGGCGTGAACGAGCGCAGTTAACGCACTTGCAGTGTGAAAAACAAAGAGTAAAAGCGTGATGAAGCTTAGTGAGGATTTCCCCGGGTAACTGGGGAATAACCGAACCGAGCAGCGACGATACCTTGACTCGTCTAACCCTGGCGTTAGATGTCATGGGCGGGGATTTTGGTCCTTCCGTGACAGTGCCTGCAGCATTGCAGGCACTGAACTCTAATTCACAACTCACACTTCTTTTAGTCGGCGATCCCGATACTATCGCGCCATTACTCGCCAAAGCTGATTTTGAACAACGTTCACGTCTGCAGGTTATCCCTGCGCAGTCAGTTATTGCCAGTGATGCCCAACCCGCGCAAGCGATTCGCGGCAGTCGCGGTAGCTCAATGCGCATTGCGCTGGAGTTAGTAAAAGAAGGGAGGGCGCAGGCCTGCGTCAGCGCGGGTAATACCGGAGCGCTGATGGGGCTGGCGAAGCTGCTGCTTAAACCTATTGAGGGGATTGAGCGCCCTGCGCTGGTCACCATGTTGCCGCATCAGTTGAAGGGCAAAACGGTGGTGCTGGATTTAGGCGCTAACGTGGATTGCGATAGTACTATGCTGGTGCAGTTTGCCGTTATGGGGGCGGTTCTTGCGGAAGAAGTTATCGGTATTAAGGATCCCCGCGTTGCGCTTTTAAATATCGGCGAAGAAGAGATGAAAGGTCTCAGCAGCATCCGCGAAGCGGCTGCGGTTTTGAAAACCTTACCGACTCTCAACTATATTGGATATCTGGAAGCCAACGAGTTGTTGACGGGGAAAACGGATGTTTTGGTTTGTGATGGATTCACAGGCAACGTCACATTAAAAACGATGGAAGGTGTTGTCAGAATGTTCCTTTCACTGTTGAAATCACAGGGAGAGGGGAAAAAACGGTCGTGGTGGCTGCTTTTATTAAAGCGTTGGTTACAAAAAAGCCTGTCGAGGCGATTCAGTCACCTCAACCCCGACCAGTATAATGGTGCCTGTCTGCTAGGATTACGCGGTTCCGTGATTAAAAGTCATGGGGCTGCCAATCAGCGCGCTTTTTGCGTGGCGATAGAGCAGGCAGTGCAGGCTGTGCAGCGGCAGGTTCCTCAGCGAATTGCCGCTCGCCTGGAATCTTTATACCCTGCAGGTTTCGAATTGCCTCAGGGCGGCAGAAGTGGAAGTTCCAGGCCTCAAACCCGGATGACCGAAAATGACTGACGCCTCGCAGTTTGAGCTAACCAGGTATATTACCCAAGAGTGACTGAGCGTACATGTATACGAAGATTATTGGTACCGGCAGCTATCTGCCTGAGTACGTGCGTACGAATGCTGAACTGGAAAA
Organism: Klebsiella sp.; assembly: GCA_036498385.1. Classification (GTDB taxonomy): domain Bacteria; phylum Pseudomonadota; class Gammaproteobacteria; order Enterobacterales; family Enterobacteriaceae; genus Klebsiella. Next base: position 2,819 of record DASYFN010000006.1, on the reverse strand, counting down.
TATGGTCGATACGTCAGACGAGTGGATTGTGACTCGTACTGGTATCCGTGAGCGTCGTATTGCCGCACCGAATGAAACAGTTGCTACGATGGGCCTTGAAGCCGCTAAGAACGCGCTGGATATGGCGGGCGTCAAGCCGGAGCAAATTGGTCTGATTATTGTTGCGACCACCTCTGGTACTCATGCGTTCCCTGCCTCGGCTTGCCAGATTCAATCAATGCTGGGTATTAAAGGCTGTCCGGCGTTTGATGTCGCTGCGGCGTGCGCGGGTTTCACCTATGCGCTCAGCATTGCCGATCAATACGTGAAAAACGGCGCGGTCGATTACGCTCTGGTGATTGGTGCAGACGTGCTGGCGCGCACCTGCGATCCTGCCGATCGGGGAACCATTATTATTTTCGGTGATGGTGCAGGTGCCGTTGTGCTGGGTGCTTCTGAAGAGCCTGGCATCATCTCTACCCATCTGCATGCGGATGGTAGCTACGGTGCGCTGCTGACGCTGCCAAATGCCGATCGCGTCGAACCGGGAAACCCCATCTATCTGACGATGGCGGGTAACGAAGTCTTTAAGGTTGCTGTGACCGAACTGGCGCATATCGTGGACGAGACTTTAGCCGCTAATAACCTCGAGCGTTCTGCGCTGGACTGGCTGGTGCCGCATCAGGCTAACCTACGTATTATCAGCGCCACGGCGAAGAAACTGGGCATGTCGATGGATAACGTCGTCGTCACGCTCGACAGACACGGTAATACTTCCGCAGCTTCTGTTCCTTGTGCGCTGGATGAAGCCGTTCGCGATGGCCGCATTCAACGTGGTCAGCTTATTCTGCTGGAAGCCTTCGGTGGCGGTTTCACCTGGGGTTCCGCGCTGGTTCGTTTTTAGGATAAGGATTTAAACATGACGCAATTTGCTTTTGTGTTCCCGGGACAGGGCTCTCAGAGTGTCGGGATGCTGTCAGATATGGCGGCCACTTACCCGGTAATCGAAGAGACGTTTCGTGAAGCCTCTGCGGCGTTGGGTTACGATCTGTGGGCGCTTGCACAGCAGGGCCCGGCGGAAGAGTTGAACAAAACCTGGCAGACGCAACCGGCTCTACTGACCGCTTCCGTTGCGTTGTATCGCGTCTGGCAGCAGCAGGGCGGTAAATCCCCCGCTCTGCTGGCGGGTCACAGCCTCGGTGAATATTCTGCGCTGGTATGTGCAGGCGTTATCGATTTTGCTGACGCCGTACGCCTGGTTGAGATGCGCGGTAAGTTTATGCAGGAAGCGGTACCAGAAGGTACTGGTGCGATGTCCGCGATCATCGGGCTTGACGACGCAGCGATTGCTAAAGCCTGCGAAGAGTCTGCTGAAGGGCAGGTCGTTTCCCCGGTGAACTTTAACTCGCCGGGACAGGTTGTTATTGCCGGTAATAAAGAGGCCGTAGAGCGCGCTGGAGCGGCCTGTAAGGCTGCGGGCGCTAAGCGTGCTCTGCCGCTGCCGGTCAGCGTACCGTCCCACTGCGCGCTGATGAAGCCTGCGGCGGAAAAACTGTCTGTTGAGCTGCAAAAAATCACCTTTAACGCGCCGACGATAGCGGTTGTAAACAATGTCGACGTGAAAAGTGAAACGGCGCCTGATGCTATCCGTGATGCCCTGGTTCGCCAGTTGTATAGCCCGGTTCAGTGGACCAAAACCGTTGAGTTCATGGCATCGCAGGGCGTAGAGCATCTGTATGAGGTTGGTCCGGGTAAAGTCCTCACCGGCCTGACTAAACGTATTGTTAACACCCTGACTGCTTCCGCGCTTAACGAGCCAGCGGACATGTCTGCGGCGCTTGAGTAATAAGAGAGGGAATCATGAGTTTTGAAGGAAAAATCGCGCTGGTTACCGGTGCAAGTCGCGGGATTGGCCGCGCAATCGCTGAAACGCTCGTTGCTCGTGGCGCGAAAGTTATCGGTACTGCGACCAGCGAAAGCGGCGCGCAGGCGATTAGCGATTATTTAGGTGCTAACGGTAAAGGTCTGCTGCTGAATGTGACCGATCCAGCATCTATTGAATCTGTTTTGGGAAATATTCGCGCAGAATTTGGTGAAGTTGATATCCTGGTGAACAACGCCGGGATTACTCGTGATAACCTGTTAATGCGCATGAAAGATGATGAGTGGAACGATATTATCGAAACCAACCTGTCATCTGTTTTCCGTCTGTCAAAAGCGGTAATGCGCGCTATGATGAAAAAGCGTCATGGACGTATTATCACTATCGGTTCTGTGGTTGGTACCATGGGAAATGCGGGTCAGGCTAACTACGCTGCGGCGAAAGCAGGTCTGATTGGCTTCAGTAAATCACTGGCTCGCGAAGTTGCGTCCCGCGGTATTACTGTAAACGTTGTTGCTCCGGGCTTTATTGAAACGGACATGACGCGTGCGCTGACCGATGAGCAGCGTGCGGGTACTCTGGCTGAAGTTCCTGCGGGGCGCCTCGGCTCTCCAAATGAAATCGCCAGTGCGGTTGCATTTTTAGCCTCTGACGAAGCGAGTTACATCACCGGTGAGACTCTGCACGTCAACGGCGGAATGTATATGGTCTGACCGATATTTGCGCAAAATGCTCAGGAACCGCGCAGTCTGTGCGGCTCACTGTAATGTTTTGTACAAAATGATTTGCGTTATGAGGGCAAACAGCCGCAAAATAGCGTAAAATCGTGGTAAGACCTGCCGGGATTTAGTTGCAAATTTTTCAACATTTTATACACTACGAAAACCATCGCGAAAGCGAGTTTTGATAGGAAATTTAAGAGTATGAGCACTATCGAAGAACGCGTTAAGAAAATTAT
>DASYFN010000005.1:0-44403 GCA_036498385.1 Klebsiella sp. | reverse complement strand
AATGGAAACAGATGCGCAGATAACATCATGGCCCGGATACGACGGTATCGTAAGAGAGGCCGGATATACGAACGCAACTTACCCCGTTACACAAAATGCAGAAATGGCTTGCATAACGGGAGGTGTCCATATACGGGTAAGGCGTTTACGCCGCAACCCGGGGAGTGTGCAGTGACGTGGCATGGCTGCGGCTTCTTCCCGACTTACGCTGCGCTTAGCCGTATACGGACAGGCGCGTCAGGCGCCGTCTTCGGGAAAAGCAGTTGCGGAATGATTCAGCCAGATAATCCGGGCTTGCTGCTCCCAGAGGCGCATTTGATTGACCTGAGCGCTACAGGGCGTCTCTCCGCACCAGACCATTAATGTACTATCGGGGAAAAGTTCCGGTCGGATCTGATTCAGCGAATGGGCGATAATATCCACCCGCCAACCCTGTTCGCTGGCTATCCAACCTTCCAGCCATAGCCGGGTTATATCGTTCACATTCCAGCCAATGATCAACGCATGGCTGCCGGTATATTTTGTCGTGGATGACAGACTCCGGGCGATATGATTAATCAGAATACCGTCAAGGATGCCTCGCAGCGCCAGCAACGTTGGCTGCGGGCTGAGCAGGCGCTGGCGTAAAGGATTAACCAGGTGCTTGACCAGGGTTTGCGCAGAGTCGGTATGGTTGCGCTCTTTAAGCCACATGCGCAGGTGATGATAGCTACCGTTTTGCAGATAACCGAGCAGGATCTCCTGCTGATCGCGCCAGCCGTCGGCAATCTCCTGCTCACTATCCATCAGCAGCGTTTTCACTTTCCCAACCTGAACGCCGGAGTCAATCCAGCGTTTTATTTCGCGAATGCGGTCTATTTCATATTCACTGAACAGGCGGTGGCCGCCATCGGTACGCTGAGGTTTCAGTAATCCGTAGCGCCGTTGCCAGGCGCGTAATGTCACGGGATTAATATCGCAAAGCTGTGCGACTTCGCCAATTGTATAAAGCGCCATTTTTTCCTCCCGCTGTGCTCTCCTCTATTAACTGTAGAAGCTGTTTGCAGAAGGGGGAATTATTGCCAGTTTTTTGTACAGCGAGGAGCCAGCGAGACGACAAGAAATGTGATCCTGAACATGAATGATACATTTTTATGTATTGCCTCAAAGAAAGTTAAAAGCAAGCAGTGTATGTTACGCGCTTTCAAATGGAGTGTGGTCTGCGGGTATATGTACGAGTTCGATCTGGTGTTGCTGCTGCTTCAGCAGATGTGCGTGTTTTTGGTCATTGCGTGGCTGATGAGCAAAACGCGGCTGTTTATCCCGTTGATGCAGGTCACCGTCCGACTACCGCACAAGCTGCTGTGCTACGTGACCTTTTCCATTTTCTGCATCCTGGGTACCTACTTCGGTCTGCATATCGATGATTCGATAGCCAACACGCGAGCTATCGGCGCGGTGATGGGCGGTCTGTTGGGCGGCCCGGTGGTCGGCGGCCTGGTGGGGCTGACCGGCGGACTTCACCGCTACTCGCTGGGTGGCATGACGGCAGTGAGCTGCATGGTTTCCACCATCGTAGAGGGGCTGCTCGGCGGTCTGGTGCACAGTATTATGGTAAAACGCGGGCGGCCGGATAAGGTATTCAGCCCGCTTACCGCCGGGGTGATTACCTTTTTCGCCGAGATGGTGCAGATGCTGATTATTCTGCTTATCGCTCGCCCGTTCGAAGATGCTTTTCATCTGGTACAGAGTATTGCCGCGCCAATGATGGTCACCAACACCGTCGGTGCGGCGCTGTTTATGCGCATCCTGCTGGATAAGCGGGCGATGTTTGAAAAATACACCTCGGCTTTCTCGGCCACAGCGCTAAAGGTTGCCGCCTCGACAGAGGGGATCCTGCGCCAGGGATTTAACGAAGAGAACAGTATGAAGGTCGCGCAGGTGCTGATTCAGGAGCTGGATATCGGCGCGGTGGCGATAACCGATCGCGACAAACTGCTGGCGTTTACCGGCATCGGCGACGATCACCATCTCCCCGGCAAGCCTATCTCTTCGTTATATACCCAAAAGGCGATAGATACCGGTGAAGTTGTCTATGCCGATGGTAACGAGGTGCCTTACCGCTGCTCGATTCATCCCAGCTGCAAGCTGGGCTCCACGCTGGTTATCCCGCTGCGCGGCGAAAATCAGCGGGTGATCGGCACCATTAAACTCTATGAAGCTAAAAACCGCCTGTTTAGTTCCATCAACCGCACGCTGGGGGAGGGGATTGCACAACTGCTGTCGGCGCAGATCCTGGCCGGTCAGTATGAACGGCAAAAGGCGCTGCTGACGCAGTCGGAAATCAAACTACTGCACGCCCAGGTGAACCCGCACTTCCTGTTCAACGCGCTGAATACCCTAAAAGCGGTGATTCGCCGCGATAGCGATCAGGCCGGGCAGTTGGTGCAGTATCTGTCGACCTTTTTCCGCAAAAACCTGAAGCGGCCTGCGGAAATCGTGACCCTGGCGGATGAAATTGAACATGTGAACGCCTATTTGCAGATTGAGAAAGCGCGTTTTCAGGCCAATTTACAGATTCAGATACTGGTGCCTGAAGCGCTGGCTCAGCATCAGTTGCCGGCTTTTACTCTGCAGCCGATAGTTGAAAATGCCATTAAACACGGGACTTCACAGCACCTTGGGGTGGGCGAGATTACCATTCGCGCCAGCCAGCACGAGCGTTGGCTGCGACTGGATATTGAAGATAACGCCGGGTTGTATCAGGACAAACCCAACGCCAGCGGGCTGGGTATGAACCTGGTCGATCGTCGGCTGCGGGCGCGCTTCGGCGCCGACTGCGGGATCACCGTAACCTGTAAGCCGGAATGTTTTACCCGCGTCACGCTGAGACTGCCTCTGGAGGAAAACGCATGTTAAAAGTATTAATTGTCGATGACGAGCCGCTGGCGCGTGAGAACCTGCGTATTTTGCTGGAGACCCAGCCTGATATTGAGATCGTCGGCGAATGCGGGAATGCGGTAGAGGCGATTGGCGCGGTGTATAAGTTGCGCCCGGACGTGCTGTTTCTGGATATCCAGATGCCGCGGATCAGCGGCCTGGAGATGGTCGGCATGCTTGACCCGGAGCATCGGCCTTATATTGTCTTCCTTACCGCTTTTGATGAGTATGCAGTGAAAGCGTTTGAAGAGCATGCATTTGATTATTTACTTAAGCCGATAGAGTCCACCAGGCTGGAAAAAACGCTGGCTCGCCTGCGCCAGGAGCGCAGCTTGCAGGATATGACCGTGCTTGATGATACTCAGCAGGCGCTGAAATATATTCCCTGCACCGGACACAGTCGGATCTGGTTGCTGCAGATGGAAGATGTGGCCTTCGTCAGTAGCCGGATGAGTGGGGTTTACGTTACCGACAGCGAAGGGAAGGAAGGGTTTACCGAACTGACCTTGCGCACCCTGGAGAGCCGCACGCCGCTGCTGCGCTGCCACCGCCAGTACCTGGTCAACATGACCCATCTCAAGGAGATCCGCTTTGAAGAGAATGGTCAGGCGGAACTGCTGATGCGCGCCGGGCAGACAGTGCCGGTCAGCCGCCGCTACCTGAAGAGCCTGAAAGAGGCGATTGGGCTGTAAAACGGCGGAATCGTGATAGACTTAGCGGCAGAATTTTTCATCATGAAGGCAATATGATCAGTAACGATATCTTACGTAGCCTGCGCTACACCCTGAAAACCAATAATAGCGGCCTGGTGCGTATTTTGGCGTTGGCGGATGCGCCAGTCAGCGCGGAACAGCTGGTTCCGTGGCTGAAAAAAGAAGACGAAGAGGGGTTTGTGCGCTGCCCGGATATCGTACTGTCGAATTTCCTTAACGGCCTGATTTACGATAAACGTGGTAAAGATGAATCCGCGCCGCCGCTGGCAGTCGAGCGTCGGCTGAATAATAACATCGTGCTGAAAAAGCTGCGCATCGCCTTCTCCCTGAAGACGGATGATATTCTCGCTATCCTCACCCAGCAGAAATTCCGCGTCTCAATGCCGGAAATTACCGCCATGATGCGCGCCCCGGAGCATAAAAACTTCCGCGAATGCGGTGACCAGTTCTTGCGTTACTTCCTGCGTGGGCTGACCGAGCGCGAACACGCAAAATCCTGATAGGCCTCCCCGGCTTGCGGCGTAAACGCCTTAGCCGGGCTACCCGAACCCGGCTTGCGTACGGCTAAGCGCAGCGCAAGCCGGGAGTTCTCCGCGTCAGTTAGGGCTATTTCACCTCTTTAAACCCCTGCGATTTCAGCATTTTTTCCGACTCGCTAAGTGAAATAACTTTTTGCGCGCAGTTGGTAAAGCTGGCCCCCGGCAATTTACATAGCTCGCTGATTTTTACCTGCTTGAAGTCGATAGAGAGGTGTTCCTGCGCGTAGCTCTCCTTATAGTCCACGCTGTGCGTGACGCCTTTGATACTACTGTAAGCCGTGCTTATGGGATCGATTATCTTGCGCGCCTGCTCTGCGTTGCTCACTCTGAGTGATTTATAGGGGATAGTATTATTTGCGTCCTGGCGGGTGACAATATCGCCTTTGTAGTGATAGGTGAAGTTCAAGTCAACGCCGTTCATCGTGTTGCTAAACGTTTTGACATCATCTTTGTTGTTATCGCAGCCGACAAGCGCGGCCATCAATATTGTCGTACCCAGAGCAACGGTAATCCTGCGGTTAAATTTCATTATCATTCCTTGTTAATCAATCAACATTTCTAATTGTACACAGAGTTGTGTTATGGCGTTGAGCGTATCCTCGGTGGTGGCTGTTTCGCTCTCGCTCAACAGATAAAGCAGACGTGCAAGATGGCTAAAGCCCTTGTTCGTCAAATCGTCACTCAACGTTTTAGCCTCGCGAAACAGACTCTTTTGCTGATAGCGCAGGCCGTTGTGCAGTATCTGAATCAGTAGCATCCGGGCGCGTTGCAACAGACTTTGGACTACCGAATGCGGCGGCAATATATCGCCAGCAGGCAATGGTCCGACGGGAAGTGGTTCGGCGTTCAGCGCCCAGGCGCGGGTGCGGGTCATCATCACCAGCGGTTCCAGACAGAGTTGCCCGCGACTAAAAGTCACTAACCCGGAAACCATCACCACCGGATCGTCCTCTTGTCTGAGCAGCACCGCCATTCGCTCAACAGCATACGGCGCACTGGCGGAGGCGGGAAGGGACAAATGCAAAACGTTGTCTTGTCCTTCGCCGCTGAGAACCTGCGCATCCAGCGTTTGTCGGGCGGCGTCCCATCCGACGGCAATGCAGGTATCCACCGGCAAAATAAACAGGTTATCAACCTGATTGAGCGGGCGCACCCAGGCCGGGGCGCGCTGGCGCAGATACTCACGCAGCGCCGCAACGCCCGGCTGTCGCAGCGGAGCGCTGAGCAAAAGCCAGGCATCTTCGGTGAGCGGAACGTTGCTACTCAGGCGGTGGCGCGTGCCCAGCAGCAATTCGCCGCTGGCATTACGACTCGCTGACTGGGTAATAATTTGCCCGCCCGCCAGCGTACTGGCCTGAAAGGTAAACAGGCGACGCTGCCATAGCGGGTTTTGCGCCCGCTCAGCCAGCGGCCAACTGCGCGACAGATGCATAATGCTACCGGTATCCGGATCGCTAAACCAGATGCGTAAGCCGTACTGCTGGTTATCCTGCCAGCTGCGCATTCCCAGGGAAATAAGCCGCAAATGGTCGAGCTGCGCTTCACCGGCGATACCCATACCGACGACGGTGCGCCACGGTAGGGGCGGCGTCTGGTTAGCATCGGCAAGCTGAGCCATCCGGCCAGCGCTCTCAAGGCGGGCGTTAAGGCCCGCAAGCTGGGTGAGCAGTTGTTCAGGATGGTAATGGCTGGCGCGCTGTTGAAAGGCCTCGACGCCTTCGCGAAGCTGAGCAAGCGCTCCGACGACCCAGCGCCAGTTGGCCGCTTGCGCTGCGCGCTGCGCGCGGGTGAACGCGGCGTCGAAGCCGATCGGCGGCTGGCTGATGCCGTTTTGCCACAGCAACTGACTTAACTGCCGGAGGCTTTGTCGACAGGCTTCGCCATCGGGCGTATCAAAAGGCCCTCCACGGGCGGCAACCTTGCGGCTGCGCGTTTGCCATACCAGATGAGTAAAGCCGGGCTGCTGCGCTTCGGCATCAGTAAAGGCCTGCACTGCCAGCGCGACATGCTCGCACAGGGAGCCTTCAACGCAGTCGCAGCGAGCAAAGCGGATGCTGCTGCGGGAATAAAAACGCACATCGCTCATCGGCAGCTTTGCCGAAGGCGTTTCGTTGGGCTGACAGAATAACTCCACCGCTAACCCTTTATCCGCCAACTGCTGTGCCCGCTTCAGAATGGCTTCGGGCAAGCTGGCCAGCTCTTCTTGCCACAGTCCCGGATGCCAGCGTTCGACACTGCCCGGCTCCTCAGCAGGCGGATCGTTATTGGCGTTGGCGCGTTGATAGCTCAGGATCAGCATCACGCGATGACGGCACATGCCGCTGGCGCCACAGGTACAACTGGACTCTTTTAGCGACTGACCTTTTGCCAGGCGGGTGCGGGTGCCGTCGTTAAATAGGGCGGTAAGCGTACCGTCGTCATCCTGCTCCAGCTCGGGGATATTGCCGTTATCCAGCTCTTTCTGGCTGCGTTTCACGAATCCGGCATTGCTCAGCGCCATGAGCGCCTGCGGGGTGAGTTCGAGTAATTCAGGGCGTAAAGGCATCATGATTGTAAGTTCTCTGCCAGCCAGGAGGCCAGCTCGCCGGGTGTCATGGCGGCGATTTGCGCCCCGACGTTGACCAGCGCCTGGGCCATATCATGGTCATAACAGGGGGACGCCGAGCTGTCCAACGCCGCCAACCCGAGGACTTTGACGCCGCTTTGCACACACTGCTTGACCTGGTTAAGCAACAGTGAGTTCGCGCCGCCTTCGAAAAAGTCGCTCACCAGCACAATGACGCTCTTTTGCGGTTGTTCAATGAGCTGCCGCGCATATTCTACGGCCTGGGCGATATTGGTTCCGCCGCCGAGCTGAACTTTCATCAGCAATTCTACCGGGTCGGCAACATCATCAGTGAGATCCACCACGCTGGTATCAAACGCAACGAGGTGCGTGCGAATGCCGGGCAACTGCCATAAGCAGGCAGCCATTACCGCTGAATGGATAACGGAATCCACCATTGAACCGCTCTGATCGACCAGCAAAATCAGCTGCCATTTTTCGCTATGACGCTTAATACGGCTGATAAACTTTGGCGATTCAATGTACAGTTTGCCGCGTTGCGGGTCCCAGTGCTTGAGGTTAGCGCGCAGGGTATTTTTGAAGTCGAAGTTGCGCGCCAGCGGGATGCGCGAGGGCCGCTGCCGGTCGCGCGTGCCGGAAAAAGCCTGACGAACTTCTTTTGCCAGCCGGGCTATAATTTGCTCTACCACCTGACGCACCAGCTTACGGGCGGCGTTCAACACTTCAGGATTCATCAGATGCTTAGTATGAAGCACCGCGCGCAGCAGGCTTTGGGAGGGTTCGATGCGTTCCAGCACTTCCAGATTGGTCACGACTTCGTCAATGCCGTAGCGCAGCACCGCATCGCTCTCCAGCCGCTCGATAACTGGCTGCGGAAAAAGCGTATGGATGGCGTTGATCCATTCCGGCGTCGTCAGGCTGGAATCTTCCAGGCCGCCCTGTCGCTCGCCCCGCTGTAGACGTTCCGGATCGCGGCCATAAAGCCACTCCAGCGCATGGTCTACCTGGCGGGCATGTTCATCAAGGCCGCCGAGACTGTTTTCGGCGGCCTTGCCCAGAATCAGCCGCCAGCGCTGGAGCTCCCGGGTTGTCAGAATATCGGACAGCGTATTCATTAGCGTACTCCCCAGTGCCGTAGCGTTGCCAGCGCCTGCTGTTCCAACTGCTGGTGATGAATTACCTGCTCCGGCGAGCAGGAAATCGGCGCCTGTAGTGCATGCGCCGGCAGCATGGTCATATGATAGTGATTGAGCACCTGGTGGGCCAGCTCGCCGCGTTCGCGGGGCGGCAGCCAGGCCATCGCTGCGCGTAAATCCGGCAGCGCGAGAATAAACTCATCCTCCGCCAGCCGGGTGAGTAGATCGCTGAATCCGGCGATAAAGGCGGGCTGACAGGCAAGCTGATGGCGTGCCAGCGCCAGCATTCCGTGGACCGCCTCTCCCAAGCGCTGCGGTGGGAGCTGTGTCAGCAAGGCCAGCGCCGTTTCGGCGGTCGCTGCGGGATGCTCAAGACGAATCAGCGCGCCGAACGCGGCGCCGCGGTCGAGCGGTGCGGCATCCACTGTGTGAATACGCCGTTCAAGCAGCGCCAGGGCGGCACTGAGTGAAACCCCCGGTAAAACGCTGCCGCTATGTATATCGCGCAGAATGTGGCACAGGGTCCGCCAGCTATGCAGATGGGCGTGAAACTGCTTCTCGTCGGCAACGCCGCTGGATTCGCAGAGCCACAGCGTCCGGTCAAGCGCCGCGCAGAGTGTGATTTCCAGAACGGCGGCGTTCTGCATGCCGCTGCTGTCATCCCGCTGCCACAGGGCGTAAAGCACCTCCAGCGCCGGGCCCATTTCGGCAAACTGGCTCTCTTTGGCAATCAACTGCGCCAGCTGTTCCAGCATCTGCTGGCTAAAGGTGGAGAGACCCGCCAGCGCCGCTTTATTCAGACTGGCGGCCAGATTTTTGATGCCGAAGGAGGCCAGAATATCGACTTCCAGCCGCTGACGCGCGGCCTCTGCCAGGGAAGCGCCGTAGCGGGAGGCTTCAATCAGTACGGCATGCTGTTCCATGGTCCGAAACAATCCCCAGTGCTCTTCGCCGTCGCCGGAAAGCGTTACTGCACTGCCTTTTCGCTGCTGAAACCCGGGTATCTCAAGGATTGCCAGTCGGTGTAATACCTGACTTTTTGCTAATCCGTCAGGCTCAAAACGATTGATGTTCAGATTTGCAGGCAGGGTAATCCCGACGCGCGCCAGCTCGCGATCGACGTTTTGCGGCAATGGCGGCAGTGGTGTTCCCTGAGCGAGCTTGCCGAAACCAGCTCCCGCCAGTGCATCAACGATGGTCAGCAGAATAGGATCGGTTTGCGGATGAATGACACCGCGATAGCTCCACGGTAGAGGGGCGTTCAGCGCTTCTTTGATTAACGATCCCGCCAGTGCGTCAAGCCAGTCGCAGCGCAGCGGCTCGGTATGGCCGCGCATCTGTGCCAGCGCCATGGCGCGCAGGTGGGAAGCAGCCAAATCGGCCGTTGAGGCTGGAAGGCGATGCTGACGCAGGCGGGTGAGGATGGTTTTCAGCAGTTGTTCCCCTGCCTGACGCAAGCCGAACTGCCAGCACCAGCTTTGCCAGACCGGTGCCGGCATTCCGGAAAGATAGCCCGCCAGGACGTCCAGCCGCTTTTCGCTATAGGGGGTCAGATAGCAGCCAGTGACAGCATCGGACATCGGCGGCGGCGGGGATTCAGGTTCCTGCTCTTGTACCGGGCAATGCCGCCAGCGGGCAGTCAGCGCCGGTGCGTGCCAGCCGCCACAGACCACCACCACTGGGCCGTCATTTTGCTGCATTGCCCATGCCAGCCAACGGGCCATATAGTCTTCTCGTCGTCGGTTGTTTTCACCGCCGCTGTCGTCGCCACGCAACTGGATAAACCAGGCCTCCAGCGCTTGTTCCAGCCCGGCGCTCTGGGTTTCATCTTCGAACAGATGGTCCCACAGGGTGTCGGTATTCTCCATTCCGCTGGCTTCGAACAGGCGCTGCTGGTTATCGGCGCGGCGAGTGCCAGAGGGATCGTTGTCGTCGTCTTCCTGCGCCCAGACAGGCAAATCGATGAAGCGGATGTGGGCTCCTGTCGCTCGCGCGGTCAACAGCGCCTGCCACTCCGGCGAGAATTCAGCGAACGGCGTCCAGGCGCTGCGTCCCGCTGTGCCACCATTCTGGTACTGACAATAGCTGTAGATGGCGATGGGCAACTGATGGGGTAAAAACAGTTCATCCAGACGATGATTAAAATCCACCGGACCTTCAATCAGAACGTAGCGCGGGCGCGTTTGCTCTATTCGTTCTTTCACCAGCCTGGCGCAGGCCGGGCTGTGGTGACGAACGCCGATAATTAACGGCTGCTCTGGCATGCGTGTTCCCTCACGGCAGGCGGTGGCGAGCCTGATAATAGGCCTGCCAGTGGGCTTCTTTATGCTTACCGACGCGTTGCTCAAAATAGCGGCGCAGGCGGGCGCGGTCGTCTTCGTTATCTTTGACGATCGTACCGGCGATACAGTCTACCAGATCGGCGGGTTCTCCGGCGCGACCGGCTAAAAACCATGCTCGCACGCCGACAGCGTGAGCGACGTTGACAGCTTCGGCAGTGGACATAATGGCGTTGAGGGTATCCATGGAGGTTTTCTTACCGTCGTCGGCGCGCAGATCACGGAAGGTCTGGATCAGCAGTTCCAGTACGGCATCGGGGACCTTATGCGGGATGCCGCTATGCTCCAGCAGGCGGGCCGAAGCGTTAGCCACCAGTTCCAGCTCCTGCTGAAAATCCATAATCGGAAAAACGGTTTCGAAGTCGAAACGGCGTTTTAGCGCCGCGCTCATTTCGTTAACGCCGCGATCGCGGGTATTGGCGGTGGCAATAATATTAAACCCGGCGCGAGCATAGAGCTGGCTATCGTCGCCGGTCAGCTCCGGGATCGCCATCACGCGGTCGGAAAGCATCCCCAGCAGGCAGTCCTGAACCTCCAGCGGCGTGCGGGTGATCTCTTCAAAGCGGACGATTTTGCCGTCGCGCATGCCCTGATACAGAGGCGCGGGTACCAGCGCCTGCGTCGACGGCCCCTGGTTTATCAACAGCGCATAGTTCCAGGCGTACTTTATTTGATCTTCGGTAATCGCCGCACCGCCCTGAATGGTGAGTCCGGCATCGCCGCAGATGGCGGTGGCCAGCAGTTCCGAGAGCAGCGATTTTGCCGTGCCTGGCTCACCGACCAGCATCAGGCCGCGCCCGGTCGCCAGAGTCACCAGCATACGTTCGACGGCGGCCGGGCTAATGACCACTTTGCAGCTAATGTCGCGAGCGCTATCGCCAAGGATAAACGCTCGCGCCGCAGGCAGGCTTAACTGCCAGCCGGGCGGGCAGGGGAAAGGGTCATTCTGTTGAAGCCGTGCGAGTTCATCGGCGTACAGCACGGCGGCTGAGGGGCGCTGTAGCTGTTTTTCCTGTTGTATCATCGTTTCTTCCTTAAAGAGACAGCGGTTATGGGATAAGACATCATTCTATTGTGCAGCGGATAGCGTGAATGCGCTTTATTTCTGAGTTGTTATACCCGTCATACTTCAATTTGCAGGTGTGTTGGCTGCAGATCACCTGGCTCATCCATGAGCCTCGCCCTGGTGGAAAATAATTTCTATCGTGCTTAGCGCCTCGCTGAGATCCTGGGGATCGAGCCGTGAGAACGCTACGGGTTGTCCACCGTGATAGAGCCTGACGGCGTCAAACTGCTGGGGGGCTTTAGCATTTATGTTGTAGTGAACAAATCCAGGCGTGACTTCCAGTATCAGCCGATACTGAGCAATATCGTAGCAGAAACGATTTTCACTACTCTGCCACCAGCCGCGGCTGCGGATGCCCAATAATTGCCCGCAGGTCGTCGACTTTCCCTGCCAGCGCGTTAGCTTGCTCCGGGTCGTTTCTTCCGGTAGCAGCAGTACCGTACGGCGCGTCAGCTGGCGGAACGGTGGCAACAGCTGGTAATCGGCAAAGATTTGTTCAAATGCCGCCCGCGTTTCGTCGTCCATTTCCAGCGGATGAACAATGCCGAACAGTGTATCCTCCGGCAGTGCAATAGCTTTATCCTGGCCGTCGCAGAATTCCCCCTCAGTCGCGACGCGAAAGGCATTGAGCAGACGACGTGGTTCATTTGCGGCGTAAATTCCCCACACCAGTCGCCGGGTCAGATTGTTGGTAAGCGGGTGATCGACGAACAGCGACTGGAACTCCGTACGTGTCCAGCGCCTCGCCAGCCGCAGGGCGTTTTCCAGATGCGGTAGAAGGCGTTTTGCCGCCTGAGCGGCATCTTTTTTCAAACCTTTCAGCCGGGCCAGCGCTTCTGCGGCTTTTGTCTGGTCATCTTCGGCGCGCAGGCGCGGGATGCTCTTTTGCCGCGCTCCCTGCTGGTCATAAATCACAGGTTGCAGATTTTCATCAAAGCGCACGCTAAAGCTGCGGGTGCCGAAATCAAAGCTCAGCGCTCCGGCAATGTCCAGTCCCAGCGTCGGCGTGAGCCGATCCTGTAGCTGCTCATCGCTGAGATCGCGCGCTTCAGCGACCTCTTTCAGATACCGTTCCGCGCTGTCGCGCAGCGGGCGGGATTTTGCCCGCTGAGAAATATGGTACAGCTGCAGCAGCGACATATCGCTGCCGATGCGGGTAAGGAGATGCAGCCCGCTGGCGGCGCGGGCGGATTTCCCTTCCTGCGGCCAGGCGAGGATGAGCTGGGTTAAATCACGTACCGTGCTCTCATCGCCGAAGATACCCAGCGTCTGAAAAGCCCAGTTCTCTTTGGCTGGCGCTCCGGCATTCTGCCAGGCCTTGAAGAGATCCCAGGCGAAAGCGGCCAGCGATTGGGGTTGGCAGGCAGCTTTGACTAAATCCAGCCCACAGTAATGATGGCCTCCCTGGGCGAAGCGCAGCATGTCGCCGACGATCTCCAGCGCATCGTCGGTCAGCGGCTGGTCGTTGCTGATAAGCCGCGGTCTGCGCCAGAGCGTGGGCCGCCAGAAATCCGGCGCTTTTGGCGTGTGAGCCGGGTAGTTATCAAGCGGATCTTGCGTCAGCAACTGCTCCAGCGCTGACCACAGCGTCGGTTCTTTCCAGCGCCGGGCTACCGTTTTTAGCAGCTCGCTGTGGCCTTCCTGATACAGAAGACGCAGGGCATTAATGGCCGCCTCGCGATTATCGCCCGCTTTATCGAATGCCAGCGGGATCAACGCGGCGGCAGCGTATTCCGGCCACTGCAGTAGCCACTGACGGGCGAGATGGCTCTGCGCCTGAAAGCGCCGCCAGAGGCGGGCAATCGGCAACACCAGCTCTGTTGCGCCGAGATGAATCAGCAGCGGAAAAATCTCTTTTGGCCGACGTTGGAGCGCCAGCAGTATGCCGGGTAGGGCCTCCGTCCCGAGGATACTTAACGCATACTCGGTTCCAACGAACTTGAAGTTCTCTTCATTGATACGCTGCCAGAGCGTTACCGCCTGCTCACGAGGGAATTGCATAAGCAGGTAAAGATTCCAGCAGTCGTTGTGGTTGTAGCCCGCTATCAGATAATCCCGCCAGGATTCAAGCAACGTTGCAATATCATTGTTTTCCAGCGCGTGGACGGCATTGCCCCACCAGACATATTTATGGAAATATTTCTCCGTATCGAAATGGTCCTGCTGCCCGCATAAGGTGTACTGGTGGAACAGGTACTCCATAATCTGGAAGCCCAGTTCCTGCATAACAATCGCGCTACCTTTGCTGGCGAGACGTTCACTTAGCTGAATGTTATTAAAGAAGCAGGCTGGTTTGCTGGTGGCCAGCGCCTCCTTCTCTCCCGCCTGCCAGTACTCCTGCGGCGAAACGCTCAGCGCCGGTAGCGTAAAACGCGAGGCTGCGGCTTTTTTCTTTTTACTGCGCCACGGCGGCGAGAGCAGAATTTCCGGTAAGCTGGCGTCATCCGCCAGCCACGGTGCGGTTACTGCGTTATGCATAAACGCTCCTTGTTCTATCCAAATAGCCCGTCAATGTCGTTAATCAGTTCGCTGATGGTGACTTTATCCAGCACCGAAAACGTTGCCTGTTGCGGAGTGTTGCCGCCCCAGCCGTACTGGTACGCATTTCCGGCATAGAGCCAGACTTTGCTTAATAGCTGTTCGGTGCTGAGTTCATCCGGCAGCATGCCCACGGCGAAACCTTCATCGATTTCCATCACCAGCGCCCACTGTCCCAGGGGTTTAAGCATCCAGCCGATCCAGCCAGCGTCCTGCGGGTCGCCGCGCAGCCAGCCTTTATTCGCCAGCCCGATTACCCGGCCGCTCGGACACTTGCGCCCGGCCCAGCGGGTCAGTTCAGTGGCCGCCAGCTCGGCGGGCGTCAGGGTGTAGCAGTTGCGATCGAGCTGACGGAATGGTGGCAGCAACTCGTAATCGGCAAACAACTGGCCGAAGGCGGCGGCGTCTTCCGGCGGCATTTCCAGCAGGTGCGGAAGTCCGATACGGATGTCGCCGTCCGGCATGGAGAATAAATCATCATCGGCGTTGCTGTAACTGTTGTCTTCCGCCACGCGGAAACAGGCTAACAGGACGTTCTCTTCACTGTATACGCCCCACACCAGGCGACGGGTGAGATGGCGCACCAGTGGATGATTGACCAGGAACTGTTGGAAGTTTTCCGCCGTCCAGCGGCGACGCTGACACATGGCGGACTCCATTCGCGCAATTTGCTGGGCGGAAATCGTGCGGGCATCTTTTTTCAGAGCCTTGTAGCGATTAACGGCTTCGGCGGCCAGCGCATTATCATCGCTTTTATTCGGCTTCGGTAGATCCTTCAGGCGGTTGCCGTTTTCATCACGCACGTACGGCTTGAGCGCTTCATCAAAGCTGATGATAAAGCGCCGTGGGCCGAAATCGAGGGTTAGCGTGCCATCATCGTTCAGCCCCAGATCGGGCGCGAGGCGGTCTTCCAGTTCTTCAATGGTTAGCCCGCGGCTTTCCGCGATCTCGCCGATTTTCTTTCTGGCGCGCTCCTGCAGGGTTTTGAACTTCAGCTTCTGCGCGATGCCGTTGAGCTGCATCAGAGCAATATCGGTGCCGATGGCAGCGAGAATATCTAATCCGACGGTGGCGCGCTTATGCTGGGATTCGCCGGGCCAGGCGCGGATCAGCGGCGTCAGAGCCCGGGCAGTGTCGTCGTTGCCGAAAATGCCGAGTGCGGTAAAGGCCCAGCTCTCTTTCGATGGCGCTCCGGCGGTTTGCCAGGCGCTGAACAGATCCCAGGCGAAGGCGGCGAGTGATTCGGCAGTACAGAGATCTTTTACCTGCTGCAGACCGGGATAAATACCTTCCTCCGACGGAAAGCGCAGCATTTCGCCGAGCGATTTTAATGCCGTATCCGGGAGAGTCAGACCATTTTCCCGCAACTTCGTTCGCGCCCACAATGCGGGCTGGTAAAACGCGGGCAGGGGCGGAATTTTGCTCGGATAATTATCCAACGGATCGAGGGCGAGCAGGGCGCTGACGGCCTCCGTTACCTCCGGTTGGTCGTAGCGCCGGGCGACCTCTTCAAGCAGTTGCTGATGGCCGTTATCCACCAACATGCGAATCGCCAGGCGAGCGCTGTCCTGCGCTTCGCCCGCTTTACTGAAGGCGGCGGGCAGCAGGCCGGTAATGGCGTGCTCCGGATAGGCCAGTAGCCACTCGCGCGCCCCTTCACGCAGCGATTTAAGCTTGTTAAAGGCGCGAGCGACAATCGGGGCCAGTTCGCTGGCGGCAAACCAGATCGCAGCCGATAAATTTTCCTGCGGATAGCGTGAGAAAGAATGGATAAAGCCCGGCAGCCCGGCAAGGCGCAAGTGCGCCATCACGTATACTGCGCCGATGTGCGGCTCCTTACTGAGCGCGTTCCAGGCCTGAAGCGCTTGTTCGGTGGGCAGGGCGGTGAGCATATAGAGCGCCCATTGGCTCGAGGAAGAACCGTGGAAGGCCTTAAACTCCGTAATCAACGCGGGGTAATCCTGCCGTTGCCAGGCGCTTAGCGCGGCGTCGGACACGTTTTCAAAGCTATTGCCGTTCCAGCGCTGAAAGCCTAAACGCGCCAGGTAGTTTTTTTCATCCTTTCCTTTGCCCAGCTCCACCTGGTGGGCCCACCAGCTACGTTGTTCGAGAAACTGTTTGCTTCCCTCTTCCGTCAGCATACAGACCGGCTCTAATGCGAGCGGCGCTAAATTCAGTTGGGCAATGGGGGACTTTTTCTTTTTCGCCGCCCAGGGAGGGGAGACCAGTACCGCTGGCAGCATATCGTCGCTGGCGCAGTCGGCCTGCTGGTTTAATTGCTGCTGGCAGGCTTCCAGCAGCGTAGCGGCCTGCGCAGAGATCCATGGCGAAATTTGTCCGGCCAGCTCCGGCTGCGCGCTCAGCAGGGTCATCAGCATAATACGCCAGCGTTTCTGTTCTTTCTGTGCCAGCAGTTCGGCCAGCGCCGCCAGCGCCGCGTGCGGGAAGCGAGCGCTGGCCTGGACCATCCGTTCATGGCAGCGCTTCCCCTGCTCGCTTACGCGGATCAACTGCATCAGCGCCTGCGGATGGTTAATATTGCTTACCAGCTTGCCGCACAGATCGTCATGAACGTAGGGCGCGAAGCGGGCGATGCCAGCAACGCCCTGCTCGCGCATCACCGTCACGTTCCAGACGCAGCCGTGGTAATAGTCGTTAAACAGGTTTTCCGCCTGGTAAGGCTCCAGCGCTTTGACGATCAGCGGGTCGC
This sequence comes from Klebsiella sp., assembly GCA_036498385.1. Classification (GTDB taxonomy): domain Bacteria; phylum Pseudomonadota; class Gammaproteobacteria; order Enterobacterales; family Enterobacteriaceae; genus Klebsiella. Next base: position 27,877 of record DASYFN010000005.1, on the reverse strand, counting down.
GGACAACCAGCTTCAGCCATTCCGCCGTTCTGATATTTTTATGCGCCAGTACCCGGCGGGCGATGTCATCGACAATATCCTGGCGCTCTGGCAGTAAAAGAGCGACCAGCGGCTGCTGGCCAATGGGCATATCCGCCAGTGCGGCGATCAGTTTATCCACGCAGTGCTGCCAGAGCGGCTCATCGGCCTGGGCCAGATGCGCGCGCAGGCGAACGTCAAGCATTCCGGGTCCGCGTACGCTGGTGGGTTCTGAACGGAACGTCACCTGGACGGTTATATAATTGTAATCGAATTCAATGTGTTGTAAGGCGATAAACATCTCGACAGCATATTCCAGACCATAGATGTAAACTATTTCGTCCATCAGGTTAGCATTATCACTGCTGCCCCAACCCCAGCACGTGGCGACAGCGACCTGCACCGCCAGCGCCGCAGGTGAGAGCTGATCATTGGTAAGGGCTTCGTTGATGGTTTGCTGCCAGTAGGCGGAACAGTCGGCATAGTTGAAGGTAACGGTTTTCCCTGATTGCTTATGGATCTCTTTGCCGAGATTCATCAGTTTGCTGTCTTCAGGAGCGGCGATCGGTTTACCGGGAAAACGGCGGGAAGGGAGCACATCTTCAAGCAATTCATCTGACAAAGACAGTTCAGCATCGTCCGCCAGCCACGGACGGGATATGTCAACTGGCGTTGAGGCGTGTTCCACCAGCGGAGCGGCTGGTGGAGATGCGGGTTCCGCAGGCAGGCTGGCGGCAGAAGGCGGTGTGGCTTCGCCTTCCTCAACGTAGCCTTTCCGGGTTTTCTCATTAATCAGTTTCTGCCCGGCTTTGCTGGCCGCCGCCGTATCGGCGAAGGTTTTAATCTGGCTCTGCCCGTTCGTGCCAACCTTGCCCCAGCGCAGATGCAGCTCGTTACCCTGCTGGTCTATCGCCCAGAATTTATGTGATTTTTCGTCGTGATAAATAAACGTTTTCATGACCAATTCCTTTTAATCAAATATACCCGTCATCCTTCAAGTTGCCTGGGCGTTGGCAATAACCTGGCCCATTCCTGGCCTCACCCCTTTGGGGTCAATTCGAATTATTGAGGGTATAGTGACTCAATATTGTTAATCAGTTCATCGTATTGAGTTTCGCCATACAGCGGCGAAAAAGGTTTCATATCCAGTACAGTGTCACCGCTGGCTGAAGGTTTATACATTCCACAACTGCCGCCGCTTTCTTCTATTTGTTTCCAGCCTGGCGCGATATATATGTGGCGCTGCATTCCCTGGTTCTGATTCTGAGCGGTGGTCATAACACTCCTGCGTTTTTATCCAGTTTAGCGTTGATGCTAGCAGCCATTGGCAGGAACGCAGAGAGGAGGGGCGACAAGAATGCGATTTTCAAAATTTATTAAAAAAAGGCGCTGCCAGAGCAGCGCTTTATGTGTAATTACTTGACCTGCTGGCCTGGTTGAGCGCCGTTATCCGGGCTTAACAGGAAAATATCTTGCCCGCCAGGACCGGCGGCCATCACCATGCCTTCAGAGATGCCGAAGCGCATTTTACGCGGCGCCAGGTTGGCGACCATTACCGTCAGACGGCCAATCAGCGCCTGTGGATCCGGGTAGGCGGAGCGGATGCCGGAGAAAACGTTGCGCTTCTCACCGCCGAGATCCAGCGTCAGGCGCAGCAGCTTGTCGGAACCGTCCACAAACTCGGCGTTTTCAATCAGCGCGATACGCATATCCACTTTGGCGAAATCGTCAAAGGAGATGATGTCCTGAATCGGATCGTCCGCCAGCGGGCCGGTAACCGGTGATGACAGCGCTTTCACTTCTTCTTTCGACGCTTCAACCAGCGCTTCAACTTGCTTCATTTCGATGCGGTTATACAGCGCTTTAAAAGCGTTGACCTTATGAGCGAGCAATGGCTGATGGATAGCGTCCCAGCTCAGTTCGCTGTTGAGGAACGTTTCGGCGCGTGCGGTCAACTGCGGCAGGACCGGCTTCAGCCAGGTCATTAGCACGCGGAACATATTCAGACCCATAGTGCAGATGGCCTGCAGATCGGCATCGCGACCTTCCTGTTTGGCGACTACCCACGGAGCCTGCTCGTCAACGTAGCGGTTAGCCACGTCGGCCAGCGCCATGATTTCGCGGATAGCCTTCCCGAACTCGCGGCTGTCCCACGCTTCACCAATGCTTGCTGCGGCATCAGTGAAGGTTTTGTACAACGCCGGATCAGCCAGCTCAACTGACAGCATGCCGTCGAAACGCTTATTGATAAAACCGGCGTTGCGCGAGGCAAGGTTAACTACCTTGTTCACAATATCGGTATTGACGCGCTGCACGAAGTCTTCCAGGTTCAGGTCGATATCATCGATGCGCGACGAGAGCTTAGCGGTGTAGTAGTAGCGCAGGCTGTCGGCATCAAAATGGTTCAGCCAGGTGCTGGCCTTAATAAAGGTTCCGCGTGACTTGGACATCTTCGCGCCGTTGACCGTCACATAACCATGTACGAACAGATTGGTCGGTTTGCGGAAGCTGCTGCCTTCCAGCATCGCTGGCCAGAACAGACTGTGAAAGTAAACGATATCTTTGCCGATAAAATGATACAGCTCGGCGGTGGAGCCTTTCTTCCAGTATTCATCGAAGCTGGTGGCGTCGCCGCGCTGGTCGCACAGGTTCTTGAAGGAACCCATGTAGCCGATCGGCGCGTCCAGCCAGACGTAGAAATATTTGCCCGGCGCGTTCGGGATCTCAAAGCCGAAGTAAGGCGCATCGCGAGAAATATCCCACTGCTGCAGGCCGGACTCGAACCACTCCTGCATTTTATTTGCGACCTGCTCCTGCAGCGCGCCGCTACGGGTCCACGCCTGCAGCATTTCGCTGAATGAGGGGAGATCGAAAAAGAAGTGCTCGGACTCGCGCATTACCGGCGTCGCACCGGAAACCACCGATTTCGGCTCGATAAGCTCTGTCGGGCTGTAGGTTGCGCCGCATACTTCGCAGTTATCACCGTACTGATCCGGTGATTTACACTTTGGACAGGTGCCTTTCACAAAACGATCCGGCAGGAACATGCCTTTTTCTGGATCGTAGAGCTGAGAGATGGTGCGGTTTTTGATAAAACCATTCTCTTTCAAGCGGGTGTAGATAAGCTCCGACAGCTCGCGGTTTTCATCACTGTGCGTGGAATGATAGTTGTCGTAGCTGATGTTGAAGCCAGCAAAATCGGTTTGATGCTCCTGACTCATTTCGCCAATCATCTGTTCCGGGGTGATACCGAGCTGCTGCGCTTTCAGCATGATCGGGGTACCGTGGGCGTCGTCGGCGCAGATGAAATTGACTTCGTGGCCGCGCATTCGCTGGTAACGGACCCAGACATCAGCCTGGATGTGCTCCAGCATGTGACCGAGGTGGATTGAGCCGTTTGCGTACGGCAGCGCGCACGTTACCAGAATTTTCTTCGCGACTTGAGTCATAGTGAACATTACATCTTCTATTGTAATAAGGGGGTTTGATGTTACCGCAAAGGCAATAATTTGGTAAGCCCAAAGCTTATTGTGGGGGAATTATTCCCTTTAAGGTAAACTTAACGAACAAGATTCAACTCACAATAACAAAGGAGTCGGGATGAGTTTGCAATCCCAGGCCAAATCCCCCGAACGTCTACGCGCGATGGTCGCCGGGACTCTGGCTAATTTCCAGCACCCCACCCTGAAACATAACCTCACTACGCTGAAGGCGCTGCATCACGTCGCCTGGCTGGACGAGACCGTGCACATTGAAATTCAGATGCCGTTTGTCTGGAATAGCGCATTTGAGGTGCTGAAGGAGCAGTGCAGCGCTGAGCTGTTGCGCATTACCGGCGCCAACGCTATTGACTGGAAGCTGACGTACAATATCGCCACACTTCAGCGAGTAAAAAATCAGCCCGGCATCAATGGCGTGAAAAATATTATAGCCATCAGTTCCGGCAAGGGCGGGGTGGGTAAATCGTCTACGGCGGTCAACCTGGCGTTGGCGCTGGCGGCGGAAGGCGCCAAAGTCGGCATTCTTGATGCCGATATTTACGGCCCGTCGATTCCGACCATGCTCGGTGCGGAAGACCAGCGTCCGACTTCGCCGGATGGTACCCATATGGCGCCGATCATGAAATTCGGTCTCGCGACCAACTCCATCGGCTATCTGGTGACCGATGATAATGCCATGGTGTGGCGCGGGCCGATGGCCAGCAAGGCGCTGATGCAGATGCTGCAGGAAACCCTGTGGCCGGACCTCGATTATCTGGTGCTGGATATGCCGCCAGGCACCGGTGACATTCAGTTGACGCTGGCGCAGAATATTCCAGTAACCGGCGCGGTAGTGGTAACCACACCGCAGGATATCGCGCTGATCGACGCCAAAAAAGGCATCGTGATGTTTGAAAAAGTCGAAGTACCGGTGTTGGGTATCGTGGAAAACATGAGCATGCATATTTGTAGTAACTGCGGACACCACGAGCCTATCTTCGGTACCGGCGGCGCGCAAAAGCTGGCGGAGAAATATCACACTCAACTGTTGGGCCAACTGCCGCTGCATATCTCCCTGCGCGAGGACCTCGACAAAGGAACGCCGACGGTAATTGCGCGTCCGGAAAGCGAGTTTACCGAGACTTACCGCCAACTGGCAGACCGCGTTGCGGCACAGTTGTACTGGCAGGGAGAAGTCATTCCCGGTGAGATAGCCTTCCGCGCGGTATAATTCACTTATTACCCTGAGCCGTGCGGCGCTCTGCACCGTGCGGTTTTTTTAGTAGGTACGCCGTAAAATCTGTCCTCCAGGGTCTATACCCGTCATCCTTCAAGTTGCAGGTGCGTTGGCCGTGTTTCTGCGACTCGAATTATTTAGGGTGATGCAATTACTGAGTGAATATGATTGTCGTTAAACATTTCTTGTTTTTATTTGTATTTACCGATGTTGAGATTAATCAATAAAGCATATTGTTAATATTGTTTTCCTCAGGCGGTTGTGCGAGCTTTATTAGCATGAAAGTGATGTGTTTCAATTCGCCGTGATGGGGGGTGGCTATTTTATACCCTAAATAATTCGAGTCGCAGGACAAAACGCTTAACCACTTTAAACAGTGCTTGCGCTGGCCCCGAAGGGGGCGAGTTATTGCCAACGCACCTGCAACTTGAAGGATGACGGGTATATTTGGCAAAACGTGGTAGTCATCAGTAATACGTAGATAAAAAGATGGAAGGAAAATATAGCTGTACTAAATCTCCGGGGTGAATGATGAATAATATTGCTCTAATCGTTAAGTTACGAGAACTACTGGTAATCTTTATGCATACGCGTACGTTGCCGGAGAAAGCAGCAGACGCCTTGCGTTATTGTCAGGAAAACATTCCGTTAGCTGACATTCCGATTGGCGCTTATGGTGAGTATAGTGATATTTTTGAACAAATTGTTTTTTTATCGTATCAAAAGAGTGGTACTGCGCCGGATGATTTACTGCGCAGCGGCGGCGATCTGATATTAAGTATTTTAATGCTCTATGAACAATTAGCTTCATATATTGCCGTCGAGAACTTTATGCAACAACAAGACCGCTTTAACGAATAGTACTTTAGCAATAGAAGAGGGAACGCCAGCGGCAAAGACAGCTCGCTGGCGTTCAGCTTTTAGTGATGATAGAAAATCTCGCCGTCATATATTTTGAGAATTTTTCCCTCGGGTTCGGTAATCAGAACGTAACTTCCGCCCATATAAGTCCAACGGGTCCCGGCATCCGGCGCAGGCAGATTGCGCTGCTGCCACTGTTTGATGTTATATTCTGGCGTGAGGTACAGCGGCGGTACGGTATCGCCGATGTAGAATTGTTTGAAGTCTGCGGTAACACCATCCAGCTCATATTTCTGTATACCGCTGCCGGTCGCCGCCCACGCTCCGCTGGTGCATGCCAACAGTACGCCCAGAAGCATCATTTTTGTTTTACGCATAATTTCCTCATTATTATCCTGGACACCAAATCGCAGTCTCGTATGATTCCTGATACATCAAGGAAATGGCAAGTGTTGGTTTGGTTAAAAGTGTAAGAAAACAGTGATGCAGCGACGTTTTTCGCCGGGTTGCGCCTGTTTTGAGAATAATCCGGGTTCGGGAGTTTCTATGTTCAGGCTGGAAGATCTGGCATTGTTTGTTCGTGCAGCGGCGTTAAGCAGCTTCAGTAATGCGGCGCGAGAGGTCGGGCTGCAGCCCGCGCAGGTCAGCGCGGCGATCAAGCGTCTGGAAACGACGCTGAATATTCGTCTTTTTGCCCGTTCGACGCGGAGCTTACGCCTGACGCCGGAAGGCGAGACTTGGCTACCCTATGCCACGCAGATGCTCGATACGCTGCACACTGGACTGCAAAAAATCCACATGCCGGATGACGAAGTCCGCGGCACGTTACAAATAGCCGTACCGTCCGATCTTGGGCGCAACTTGCTTCTGCGCGTATTTCGCACTTTTCGCCAGCGCCATCCTGCGTTGCGTCTGCGGATCCTGTTTTCCGACCATCGGACCGATGTGTTTAAAGATCCTGTGGATGTCGCGTTTCGCTACGGCGAGAACGATGATGCCTCGTTTATTTCTCTGCCCGTCGCACCGGATAACCGACGGGTACTGGTGGCCTCGCCCGGCTGGATAGCCGAACACGGTGAACCGCAGACGCTGGAAGATTTGGCACGGCATAATGCGCTGACCTATGTGTTACGTGGCCGGGCGTTCGACCGCTGGCCGTTGAGCCTGGAGGGAAAAGTTTATCACGTGCAGGTTGCAGGCAATATCGTGAGCGATGATGCGGAAGTTATTCGCCGCCTGGCTGTTGCCGGGGAGGGCATTGCGTTCAAATCTGAACTCGATGTCGGCGATGATATCCGTGAAGGTCGGCTACAGGTACTGTTGCCGCGCTATCAGGGTGACGTGGTGCCGCTGAATATGATTTGTCCGCACCGCAAACAGCTTTCTCCTGCGGTACGGCTGCTGTATGAAGAGGTGAAAGCGCACTGCGGGGCTGTCACTTCCCCGGCGGCGCAGCGCTGACTGTGCTACGGGGTTACCGCCGTCTACGGTAAAGGCGGTCAGGGCAGGTGTTTTATCAGCACGTCGACGGTGAGATGATTAATGTACTCCAGGGAATGTGAAGTGAGGACGCCCAGCAATCGGTTATGGTGGCCAGCAATAATCAAATCGATACTCCGCTGGCTTACGCACTCTTCAACATCGGCAAAACGACGAGTCGTCACCAGCGATAGTGTCTGCACGGGTATGGAGACAGTTGCTGCCAGCTCATTGAGCAACGCTTTAGCCTGAATCACTTCCCGGGAAACGTCATCATCCAGCAAGCAATCGGAGACATAATTCAGCGCCCGATAGTCGGTACTGATATGGGCGATGGTAATACGCATGGCGTTTTCTTCCGCCATTTTCGCAGCGTGCGCCAGCAGCGGAACGCCATCAAGGCTGCTGTTGATCAACACCAGAGCATGATGATAAACGGACATAACGATACCTCAACGCAGGGTGACACCTGGGGATAATTTTGTGCCCTTCGCAAGGGTAAAGCAAATCTGACAGTGCATCATGTTGTCGGGGAATTATTGCGCTATTCATCTCTCTTTTGCTGGCTTGTGTTGTCTGCTGACTTACCGTAACCTGCCAACTGAGAACGTTTTTATCTCTCAATGACTCGGGGTGCCCTTCCTTGTGAAGGCTGAGAAATACCCGTACCACCTGATCTGGATAATGCCAGCGTAGGGAAGTCAGAGGCCGCAGGGTCGTCGCTTCTTCATCGCCTGGCAGGAGCAAACGATGTCTGACCTGCTGAATTCCGCTCATATTGCCCATTTGCGGCATCTGTTTCACCGCCATTCTCCCCTTGTTCACTGCATGACGAACGATGTGGTGCAGACCTTTACTGCTAACGTGCTTTTAGCGATTGGCGCATCGCCGGCGATGGTTGTCGACCCGGACGAAGCCAGCCAGTTTGCCGCGATTGCCGATGCGCTATTGATTAACGTCGGCACGTTGACCGTCGAACGCGCGGCGGCTATGCGTGCGGCGGCGCACAGCGCAAGGCAGGCGGATAAGCCGTGGGTGCTGGACCCGGTGGCGGTCGGCGTGTTGACTTTGCGTACAGAATTTTGTCGGGAACTCCTGGCGCTACAGCCTGCCGCCATTCGTGGTAATGCCTCGGAAATTATGGCCCTTGCCGGGATGAGTGGCGGCGGGCGCGGTGTCGATACTACCGATACCACCGCTGCTGCGTTGCCCGCAGCGCAGGCGTTAGCCCGTCACCTGAATACAGTGATCACGGTAACCGGCGAGGTCGATTACGTCACAGACGGCCAGCGTATTCGCGCGGTCACCGGCGGCGATCCGCTGATGACCAGGGTCGTCGGCACCGGTTGCGCGCTGTCGGCGGTGGTAGCCGCCAGTACGGCGATGCCTGGGGACCGTCTGGAAAACGTGGCTGCGGCCTGCGGTCTGATGAAGCTCGCGGGTGGAAAAGCGGCGCAGCCGGGTGGTCCGGGTAGCTTTACTGCCGCCTTTCTCGATGCGCTATATGCGGGAGACGATCTGTGAAACGAATTAATGCGTTAACGATTGCCGGTACCGACCCGAGCGGCGGCGCGGGGATCCAGGCGGATCTCAAAACTTTCTCGGCGCTGGGTGCTTACGGCTGCTCGGTCATCACCGCGCTGGTGGCGCAAAATACCCGTGGCGTACAGTCGGTGTACCGCATAGAGCCTGATTTTGTCGCCGCGCAGCTCGATTCGGTATTCAGCGATGTGCGCATTGATACCACCAAAATAGGTATGCTGGCGGAAACCGATATCGTCGAGGCGGTGGCGGAACGGCTGGCGCGTTATCAGATTAAAAATGTGGTGCTGGATACCGTCATGCTGGCGAAAAGCGGCGATCCGCTGCTCTCAGCGTCGGCGGTGGAGACGCTGCGCCAGCGTCTGCTGCCGCAGGTATCGCTGATCACCCCAAACCTGCCTGAGGCGGCGGCGTTGCTGGATGCGCCGCATGCCAAAACGGAAAAGGAGATACTGGAGCAGGGCAGAGCGCTGTTGGGAATGGGCTGCGGAGCGGTATTAATGAAGGGCGGCCATCTTGATGATGCTGAAAGCCCTGACTGGCTATTTACCATTGAAGGGGAGCGGCGTTTTACCGCGCCGAGAGTACAGACCAAAAATACCCACGGTACCGGCTGTACGCTGTCAGCCGCGCTGGCGGCGCTACGTCCTCGTTACGATGATTGGAGACGGACCGTGGCGGAAGCCAAAGGCTGGCTGTCGGCGGCGCTGGCGCAGGCCGATTCGCTGGAAGTGGGGCACGGCATTGGCCCGGTACACCATTTCCACGCCTGGTGGTAAACGGCAAGACAACGTGTCAGCAGACTATGCTGAAAAAAGCGGCTCCCGGCTGGAAAATCTGCTAAGTCAGTACCAGGCTTAACCTGCCCAAAATAATTGGGCTGGGAAAATACATGCCGGTTTCGAACGGCACTTACGGGAGATAGCTATGACTGATATTACGCAGTTGCTTGGCAAAGATGCCGACACGCTTTTACAGCACCGTTGTATGACGATTCCAGCCGACCAGCTCTATTTGCCGGGGTCGGATTACGTCGATCGGGTGATGGTTGATAACAACCGTCCGCCGGCGGTGCTGCGTAATATGCAAACCCTGTATAACACCGGCCGCCTGGCGGGAACCGGATATCTGTCCATCCTGCCAGTCGATCAGGGAGTCGAACATTCTGCTGGTGCCTCTTTTGCTGCTAACCCGCTGTACTTTGATCCGAAAAATATCGTCGAACTGGCCATTGAAGCCGGTTGTAACTGCGTGGCCTCCACCTATGGCGTGCTGGCCTCGGTGTCGCGCCGCTATGCGCACCGTATCCCTTTCCTGGTTAAATTGAACCACAACGAAACACTGAGCTACCCGACCGAATACGACCAGACGCTGTATGCCAGTGTTGAGCAGGCATTCAATATGGGAGCTGTGGCGGTAGGGGCGACGATCTATTTCGGTTCCGAACAGTCTCGCCGTCAGATCGAAGAAATTTCCGCCGCTTTTGAGCGCGCGCACGAGCTGGGGCTGGTGACCGTGCTGTGGGCCTATCTGCGTAATTCGGCGTTTAAGAAAGATGGCGTCGACTATCATGTATCAGCTGACTTAACCGGTCAGGCCAACCACCTGGCGGCGACCATTGGCGCGGATATCGTGAAGCAGAAAATGGCGGAAAATAACGGCGGCTATAAAGCGGTGAACTTCGGCTATACCGATGACCGGGTTTACAGCAAATTAACCAGCGATAATCCGATTGATCTGGTGCGTTACCAACTGGCGAACTGCTATATGGGCCGCGCCGGGCTGATTAACTCCGGCGGGGCTGCGGGTGGCGAAACCGATCTGTCCGATGCTGTGCGCACGGCGGTTATCAATAAGCGCGCGGGCGGCATGGGGCTGATTCTGGGGCGTAAGGCATTTAAAAAATCGATGGCTGACGGCGTGAAGCTGATCAATGCCGTGCAGGATGTATATCTGAACGGCAAAGTCACCATCGCTTAAAGCTTTGTCGCCCTGACGCGCCGCCGTGCACAGCGTTCAAATCTGTTCCGGACCAGGAGGAACAGATGAGGAACATCCTGGCAACGTTTTTCCCTCAACCGCAGGTGCTTTTTACTTTAACATTCTGCGGTTCAACAAACGTATCCGGCTGCTGTATGCCAGCCGGGCACTATTATTACTTTGCGAAGCCTGATTAACGTAACAGTGGGCAGTCGGGAGGTAGTCGGCAGCGTAGCGCGGCCGGTAAGAGCGCTATACGGAAGATTTTGCCGGTTAGCGGTTCACCGTCGAGGTTAAATGTCATCTCATGGGGAGCGGTTACTTCAAACCACGATGAGACGCCGTCGATAATATTCGGCGAGTTTTCCGGGTTTGCCAGGGTGCTGAACAGCGCGGGGATCAGCTCTTCGCCGGTGAAAATGCGCAGATGCAGCAGGCCGTCGTTAATTAACGCGTCCGGGCACAGTTGCTGGCCGCCTCCGGCCTGACGCCCGTTGCCGATGCCGATGACCAGCGCATCGCCATGCCAGTGAAAGTTCTCACCGCGGATTTCGCAGCGGTCCGGCTTGAGCGTATCCATGCGCATCAGACCGTGGATTAAATAAGAGACGCCGCCGAGTACGGCCTTTAATTTTTCCGGGGTTTCGGTAGTAATTCGGGTGCCAAAACCGCCGGTGGCCATATTAATAAAACAGCTTTTATCATTAATTCGCGCAATATCTATCGCCACGTCGCGGCCAACGATGGCCAGCTTCAGGGCGCTGGCGAGATCCGGGGGGATGCCGACGCTGGTCGCGAAGTCGTTCGCCGTGCCCAGCGGTAAAATCCCCAGCGCCATTTTGCCTTCGCGCTCGATCAACGCCGTAGCCACTTCATTGATGGTGCCATCGCCGCCACCAGCAATCACTGTTTCGACATTCAGCTTCAGGGCTTCATCAATAAACCGAACGGCATCGCCCTTTTCCCAGGTGACACGGACGTGAATATCGATACCTTCGTCGCGTAGCAGTTTAACCGCCTCTCGTAGCTGCGGTTCATTGGCGCCTTTGCCATTCAGAATCAGTAAGCTGGCTGGAAACGTGGACATTATCAGGGGGACCTTTATTGCTCAGTGATGCATAAAGTGTACCGTATGAAGAAAGCAAAGGCCGGGGGATAGATAAAAAATAAGCCCACGTAAGGGAGATTACGCAGGCGAAGGAGGTGGTTCCTGGTACAGCTAGCATTTATGGGTTATGTTTTTCAGCGAAATGAATGATATCTGCTTTGAACGAGATAGTATGTGATCCGTTTCTAATATCTTTACATCTTGAAAAAATAACCCAAATTAACTAGTTACTGTGCGGGTTTCTGGTTGTCTGACCAGTAAAATTACGCATCAGCAGAGCATACTGCAGCACCATATCCTCAGGGACAGGCAACCATACTGTGTGACCATCGCCCGGCGCGACCGGCATGATTTCGCCTTTGCCATTTTCCATATGCTCAAGGGTAAAGTTGATATTGCCCTGCGGGGTCATCAGCTCAAGGCTGTCGCCGACGGAAAATTTGTTCTTCACCGCTACTGCGGCCAGTTGGCCATTGCGCTCGCCGGTAAATTCGCCGACGAACTGCTGACGTTCAGAAACGGAGTAGCCGTGTTCGTAGTTCTGGTAGTCATCGTGCGTATGGCGACGCAGGAAGCCTTCGGTGTAGCCACGGTGTGCGAGGTTTTCCAGGGTATCCAACAGGGTGGTGTCGAAAGGTTTGCCTGCGGCAGCGTCGTCAATGGCCTTGCGGTAGACCTGCGCGGTACGGGCGCAGTAGTAATGTGATTTGGTGCGGCCTTCGATTTTCAGCGAGTGAACGCCCATTTGGGTCAGACGCTCAACATGGGCAATGGCGCGCAGATCTTTCGAGTTCATGATATAGGTGCCGTGTTCGTCTTCAAAAGCGGTCATGTATTCGCCCGGACGCCTGGCTTCTTCAATCATGAATACCTGATCAGTCGGTGCACCGATACCCAGCGTCGGTTCTACATTCTGCACCGGGATCGGCTCGTGCTTATGAACGATATTACCGATATCATCTTCTTTGCCTTCCTGAACGTTATACTCCCAGCGGCAGGCGTTAGTGCAGGTGCCCTGGTTCGGATCGCGTTTGTTGATATAGCCTGAGAGCAGGCAGCGGCCGGAGTAGGCCATACACAGCGCGCCGTGAACGAAAATCTCGATTTCCATATCCGGTACCTGGCTGCGAATTTCAGCGATTTCATCCAGCGACAGTTCGCGGGAAAGAATGACGCGGGTCAAGCCCATTTGCCGCCAGAATTTGACCGTTGCCCAGTTCACAGCGTTAGCCTGCACCGACAGGTGAATATCCATAGCCGGGAAGTTTTCGCGTACCAGCATGATTAAACCTGGATCGGACATGATCAACGCATCCGGCCCCATTTCCACCACCGGTTTCAGATCACGAATAAACGTTTTCAGCTTAGCGTTATGCGGGGCAATATTGACCACCACATAGAATTTTTTACCCAACGCGTGGGCTTCGTTGATGCCGAGCTGCAGATTTTCGTGATTAAATTCGTTGTTGCGCACGCGCAGGGAGTAGCGCGGTTGGCCTGCATAAACGGCATCTGCGCCATAAGCGAAAGCGTAACGCATATTTTTCAGCGTTCCCGCCGGGGAGAGGAGTTCCGGTTTAAACATGATTTTCTCGTTCTGATGACAGGTCAGATTCGCCGCACGAAGTGCGGCGAGTTGGGGAGTGCCCCCATATTAAGGGCGGGCATTGTAGCGCTGTGGGGGAGGGGAGTAAACCGTCCGGCTTAATCAACGCGCAGATAGTGCCCGTCGGCGCTGACATTCATGCCAAAACCGCAGTTCATAGGTGTATCGGTATTAACGTCGATAGCTTCAGAAGAAAACGTCAGCGAGATATCGCAGCGAATATAATCTCCTTCCCTTATCGCCACGACGGAGGTGTTATTTTCCAGCATCACCTCCTCGGAAAACTCGCCGAGATTGGGACCATAGTAGATCCCCATTAGACCGAAATAATAACCCTGAAAATCAATCTGATAGTGTGCTGGCTGGGGTAATGTCTTCATGGTAAGCGTTTTCCAGGTGGCGAGTCCGGTATAGCACCAGTATTCACCCGCAGCGGAAACCGGCGGCGGCAGGGCTGCCAGCTTATCTTTGATAAGCCCCAGATTATAGACCGACTTGCTATCGTTCGGCTTTATCATCAGCCAGGCGCGGGCTTTACGCCATTCGCCTTCGCGTATCAAGGTCAGCGCCACGTTGTTGTAGGCGGTGGCGATGGCGCTGTCATCAAGGTTGCAGCTTTCGCTCCATGCGGCTTGCTGCTCAAAAGCCTTGCGCGCTTTGGCGTAGTTTTTCGCTTTATAGAACTGCTCGCCCTGGCTGGCCCAGGTCGTGATTTTTGCGCAGTCAGCTTCGATTTGCTGCTCAGTGATTTCTGCTCTGGCGGTCATGCAGAGCAAAAGCAGGGTACAAAAAGGTAGTGTTTTTCTTATCATCCTGTTACACCATTCACTGTATGAGAAAATATCCCTACGCAATATATCATGCTGTCAGGCCATTTTTTATTATCAGGTGCGCCGTAAAACCCCGTCCTTCAGGGCGGGGATATAAGGTGCGGTTTTCCGACTAACCTGGTGCTTGCTGCTGCTCAATGTCATGCCGGATGATCGATATCGGCGCACCACCGCAACTACCTGCAAAATAACCCGGTGTCCACAGAACGCCTTAATGCATCGCCAGCTTGAGTATAAGCAGCTCTGGGAGGCGGTCAGGTGCTGGCAGTTGCTCCCGCATATACCAGCCAGCGTTGCGCCTGTTGCGGGCATACAGCGAAAGGGAACCGCTTGTCACAAAGTCAATTTGAGTGTCAGGTATGCCGCTACTCCGCTAACGCCGATGTAAACGGCGCACGTAACATTTTAGCGGCAGGACATGCCGTGCTTGCCTGTGGAGGGATGGTGCAGTCAGGCCATCCGTTGAAGCAGGAATCCACCGAGGCGAGTCAGGCTCCGGTCTGAACGCTGTAGGGATAGGGTGGGAAGGATGTCAATGAGGGTATTCAGATTATGGCGCGGAGGCGGAGTTTCCCGGGTTGCGGCTAACGCCTTACCCGGGCTATCGGACTGCAAACGACGGTGAGCCCGTAGCCGGGGATGGCAGGAAGCTAACTACGCCAGCCGACAGGCGTCGGTTTCCCAGCGGTATCCTACGCCGTAGACGGCGCGGATAAACGACTGCTCGGCGTCCAGCGACTCCAGCTTACGCCGCAGGTTCTTGATATGGCTATCGATAGTCCGGTCGGTGACTACGCGGTAATCATCGTACAGATGATTCAGCAACTGCTCGCGCGAGAAGACTTTACCCGGCTCCTGGGAGAGGGTTTTCAGCAGGCGGAATTCTGCGGGCGTGAGGTCCAGCGGTTTATCGCGCCAGGAGGCCTGGAAGCGTCCCTCGTCAACGATCAGCGGGCTTTTCGCATCCAGTGCCTGCAGATCGCGCTGCGGCTTGCAGCGACGAAGAATAGTCTTCACGCGGGCCACCACTTCACGCGGGCTGTAGGGCTTGCAGATATAATCATCGGCACCGATCTCTAAACCCAACAGGCGGTCGATCTCTTCAATTTTCGCGGTCACCATAACTACCGGGACTTCGGAGAAACGGCGGATTTCGCGGCACAGGGTGAGCCCGTCGGTGCCGGGCAGCATCAGATCCAGCAGGATCAGATGCGGCGGCGTCTGGCGAACGTACGGTAGAACCTGATTGCCGTGATTAATCAGCGTCGGCGCATAGCCTGCCGCCTGAAGATAATCGATCAGCAGTTGACCCAGCTTGGGCTCATCTTCCACGATAAGAATGCGTGGCGTGTTTTCATCAACAGGTAATTCAGTCATACGTCACTCGATAAATTACGTTCCAGAGGTAGCTCTACTTTAATGCTAACTCCGCCTAAAGGCGAATGGCTGGCACGCAAAGTGCCGCCGTGGGCAGCGACAATGTTAAGGCAAATCGCCAGTCCTAAACCAGATCCACCGCTGGCACGATTACGCGACCCTTCGGTACGATAAAAGCGCTCAACCAGTCGCTCCAGTTGTGCATCGGTGACGCCGGGGGCGCTATCGGCAAAGTCGAGAATCAGCATATCACCGCTCTGGCTGGCGCTAATCAGCAGGCTGCCGCCGCTATCGGTATAGCGCAGGCTGTTTTCCAGCAGGTTATTGAAAAGCTGCATCAGGCGATCCCGGTCGCCGAAAATCGTCGCGCTTTGCGGCAGTGAAACGCTAATCGACAGTCCGCAATTGGCGAAGCGTTCGCGAAACGCGCCGGCGGCGACTTCCAGCAGGGTGATGACATCCACTGAGGTTTTTTGGTAGGAGAGCGCGCCTTCATCGGACATCGACAACTGGTGTAAATCATCAACCAGTTTAGTGAGGGTGGCGACCTCCGCTTGTAGGGAAGTGATCGAGTCCGGGGTGAATTTTCTGATCCCATCCTGAATCGCCTCCAGTTCGCCGCGCAGCACCGCCAGTGGCGTGCGCAGTTCGTGGGAAATATCCGCCATCAGGTCCCGACGCATCTGCTGGTTACGTTCAAGGGTGCTGGCTAACTGGTTAAAGTCTTTTGCCAGACGTCCCAGCTCATCGCTGCTGGTGGCGGTGACGCGGGTGGAGAAATCTCCGGCGGCAAGAC
Source organism: Klebsiella sp. (assembly GCA_036498385.1). Lineage (GTDB taxonomy): Bacteria > Pseudomonadota > Gammaproteobacteria > Enterobacterales > Enterobacteriaceae > Klebsiella. The sequence goes on along the minus strand of DASYFN010000005.1, from coordinate 11,564 downwards.
GGTGCGTGCCTTCAACCAGCCGTTTGACCGGCGCGAGCAGGCCGCGCGCCAGTGGGAAGGTGACCAGGGCAGTCAGCAGCGTGGCGAGGGCGACAATCAGCCAACTGGTGCGTTTCTGCTGGCGGTCAAAGTTGATATCGGTGTTGCGCGTCAGGCGTTCAACCGGCGAGGCAATCACCGCGCCGACCTCCACGCCGTTGACCATAATGCTGCGCCGGGTACCGTCTTTCGGCACGCGCTCGCGCGGGCCCACCAGCGCATGCCCTTTTTGATCAACCACCCAGAACATTGTGCGCCAGCCGTGCGGTGGAATATCGGGGCCGGGACTGCGATCGCCGTACGGACCATCAAGCTGTCGGTCTGACGCGGCACCTGACGGCATCTCCTGGCGGCCCGGCCCCTTATCCATCGGACCGTGACCCATACCACGACCCTGCGGCGAGTGGTCGTCGTTGTCGCGTTCAAACGTTTTCAGTAGCTGGAAAATAAAGCGGTCATTGTTACGCAGGAACGTCCAACTACCGTGCTGGGCATACTGCTCGCTCAGGGCATCTCCGAGCATTGTCAGCCGCTGCTCATTTCCGCGCTTAATATAGTCAATAAACCCGCGTTCAAAGCTGATACGCACCGCCCAGTGCATGCTGATTAACAGCACGATGCAGGTGGTGAGAATCGCGATAAACAGCTTACCGGTAATACCGGGACGCCAGAATTTCAAGGTTCACTCCTTTTACGGCGACGGATCACAGTATTGGTCGTGGTGTCGTCCGGTACACGAGAAAAAATGAGCGCAGGTAGCGCGATAACCACTGCCATGCTTAAGTAGGTATAGAGAAAGACCTGATGAGTGGTCGCCGCACCAGCACTGATATGCTGCTGACCGTAGAGACCCAGCAGCATCCCGGCGATGGTGACGCCGATACTCATCGACAACTGCATGACCATCGACAGTATGCTGTTGCCGCTGCTGGCCAGATCGTCGGACAGGTCTTTCAGGGTCAGCGTATTCATTGAGGAAAAGCGGCTGGCGTTGATCATGCCTTGCAGGAACAGTACCACCGGCAGCAGCCAGTACCAGCCCGCGAGAGCCACGGCCATAAACAGCAGGCTGACCAGCGCGAGACCGAGCGTCGAGGCCACCAGTACCCGACGGTAGCCGAAGCGATTGACCACCTGTACCACGATGCGCTTCATTCCCATGCTGCCGAGCACCATCGGGATCATCATCAGACCGGCGTGGAACGGCGTAAAGCCGAGGCCAATTTGTAAAAACACCGGGGTCATAAACGGCAGCATACCGCTGCCGATGCGTCCAACGAAGCTGCCGCTAAGGCCGAGAGAAAAGGTGCGGTTGTTGAACAGCTTCAGGCTAAACAGCGCATTGCGGTTGCCGTGCGCGTGCCACAGATAGCCCAGAATCGACGCCGCGCCGATGGCTACCAGCGCCGCCAGCCACAAGGGGGAGAGCCCAAGCCCTTTTTTACCGTCGAGCGCCAGGGTCAACGTCGCCATACCGGCGGCCAGCAGAATAAAGCCGAAGATATCGAAGCGTCGGGTTTGCAGGGTGTAGTTGGGCATCAGGCATAACGTGGCGATGGCGCCGACAATGCCAACCGGAATGTTGATCAGGAAGATCCAGTTCCAGGAAGCATATTCCACCAGCATACCGCCGAGGGCCGGGCCGAGCAGCGGGCCGACCTGGCCGGGCAGGGTCACGAAGGTCATCGCCGCCATATATTGGCTGCGCGGGACGATTTTCATCACCGTCAGGCGGCCAACGGGAACCATCATCGCGCCGCCAACGCCCTGCAGCACGCGGGCGAGTATCAGTTGATCGAGCGTAGCGGCCTGGGCGCAGAACAGGGAACCGGCAGTAAACAAAAGGATGGCGCTAAAAAAGATATTACGTACCCCAACCCGGTCTGCCAGCCAGCCGCTGGCGGGTAGCATTACCGCCACTGTCAGCACATAGGAGACGATCACCATATGCATGTGCAGCGGGCTCTCCCCGAGGCTTTTCGCCATTGAGGGAAGGGCGGTGTTAACGATAGTGGTATCCAGCGCCTGCATAAAGAAGCCGAAGGCTACTATCCACAACTGCCAGCGCACGCTGGAGGGGAAATCTGCCATATTATTCGCTTACCGGTTGATGGACTTTTCGCGAAAAACGCAACCGCAGACGGTCGAAGAACAGATAGACCACCGGCGTGGTGTACAGGGTCAACAGTTGACTCATCACCAGACCGCCGACAATCGTAATCCCCAGCGGCTGGCGCAGCTCGGAGCCATCGCCACCTGAGATAACCAGCGGCAGCGCGCCGAACAGCGCTGCCAGCGTGGTCATCATTATCGGGCGGAAGCGCAGCAGACAGGCCTGGAAGATCGCCTCTTCTGGCGGCAGGTTGCCGTTACGCTGCGCTTCAAGGGCGAAATCGACCATCATGATGGCGTTTTTCTTCACAATGCCAATTAATAGCATAATCCCGATTAGCGCGATTAGGCTGAACGGAGCATCGAAAAGCTCCAGCGCCAGCAGCGCGCCGACGCCAGCGGAAGGAATGGTCGACAGAATGGTCAGTGGATGAACGTAGCTCTCATAGAGGATCCCCAGCACGATGTAGACTGTGGCGATAGCCGCCAGGATCAGGATAACTTGCGAGTTCATTGTTTGCTGAAACACCTGCGCGGTCCCGGCGAACGAGCCGCGCACGCTGGACGGTACGCCAAGCTGGGTCATTGCCCGGTTGATAGCGTCGCTGGCTTCCGACAGCGATTTGCCGGTCGGCAGGTTAAAGGAGATGGTCGATGCCGCCGATAACCCCTGGTGGTTTACCGACAACGGGGCGTTGGCTGGTTGCCATTTGGCGAAATACGCAAGCGGAATCGGCTTATCTTCGCTGTTGATCACAAACATTTTATCCAGAGCGCTGATGTCCTGGGTGTACACTGGGTCGACCTGCATCACCACTTTATACTGGTTCAGCGGCTGGTAGATGGTTGAGACCTGACGCTGACCGAAGGCGTTGTTCAGCAGATTGTTGGCGTCCTGCACGCTGATGCCGAGCCGCGACATCGTATCACGATCGTAGATCAGGTCCATTTCCGCGCCGTTATTCTGGCTGTCGGAGTTCACATCCGCCAGCTCTGGCAGCGACGCCAGCGTTTTGCGGATTTTGGGCTCCCATTCCCGCAGCGCCGCGAGGTCGTCTGACAGCAGCGTATACTGATAGCTGGCGTTGGCCTGGCGGCCGCCGACGCGGATGTCCTGCACCGCCATCAGGAATAGATTCGCTCCCGGCTCCTTTGCCAGCTTCTTACGCAGCCGATCGATAACCTGCTGCGCTGTTTCATGGCGCTCATCGCGAGACTTCAGGGTGATAAACATCATCCCGCTGTTGACCCGCGAGCCGCCGGTAAAACCGGTGACGTTGTCCACTGCCGGATCTTCACGAATGATCTTCATAAAATCCTGCAGCTTGCCGCGCATCGCCTGGAATGAGATGCTCTGGTCGGCCTGGATACCGCCCATCAGCACCCCGGTGTCCTGCTCCGGGAAGAAGGTTTTTGGAATAGAGATATAGAGCCAGACGCTCAGCGCGATGGTGCCAAGCAGCACCATGCCGGTTAAGCGGCTGTGCCTCAACACCCACTTCAGCGACTTACCGTATCCGCCCTGAATTGCCACCAGCAGGCGGCCAAAACCGCGCTGGCGCGTCGGTTCGTGGGGCTTGCCGCTTTTCAGTAGCCAGCCGCACATCATCGGCGTCAGGGTCAGGGAGACCGCCAGAGAAATGCCGATCGCCACCGACAGGGTGACGGCAAATTCGCGCAGCAGTCTCCCTGGCAGGCCGCCCATCAGCAGCAGCGGCAGGAAAACCGCCACCAGCGACAGACTCATCGACAAAACAGTAAAACCGACTTCCCGGCTCCCCTGTAGTGCCGCCTGGAGTGGCTTCATACCCGCTTCGAGATGGCGGGAGATGTTTTCCAGCACTACGATGGCGTCATCGACCACAAAGCCAGTGGCGATGGTCAGCGCCATCAGCGACAGGTTATTAAGGCTGAAGCCGCACAGGTACATCGCGGCGAAGGTACCAATCAGCGATACCGGAACGGCCACCGCCGGGATAAGCGTTGCGCGGCCCGAGCGCAGGAACAGGAATACCACAAGGATCACCAGCGCTACCGAGATCACCAGCGTTTGCTCGACTTCCTCCAGCGAGGCGCGGATGGTCGGTGAACGGTCCTGGGCGATTTGCAGGTCGATAGACGCCGGGATCGTGCGCTGGAGATCCGGCAGGCGGGCACGAATGCTGTCCACCGTCGCAATAATGTTGGCTTCCGGCAGCTTACGGATCATCAGCAAAATCGCCGGTTTGGCGTTGGTCATCCCGGCATTGCGCACATCCTGCACCGAGTCGGTGACGTTAGCGACGTCACTCAGTCGCACCGCTGCGCCGTTGTTGTAGTGTACGATGAGTGGCTGATATTCAGCGGCGGTTTTCAGCTCATCATTGGTGGCCACCTGCCAGCGGTGGGTATTGTCTTCCAGCGCCCCCTGCGGCTTACGTACGTTGGCGTTGCTGATGGCGGTGCGCACCGCATCCAGCGATACGCCTTGGTTAAACAACGCCTGCGGATTAAGATCAACGCGCACGGCGGGCAACGAACTACCGCCAACGTCAACATCGCCGACGCCGTCAATCTGGGCAATGGTCTGCGCCAGTTGGGTGGAGGCGAAATCGTACAGCTCCCCCTGGGAGTAAGTATCCGATGTGAGGGTGAGGATCATGATCGGCGCATCGGACGGGTTGGCCTTGCGCCAGGTCGGACGGCTCGGCATCCCGCTTGGCAGAAGGCTTTGCGCGGCGTTAATCGCCGCCTGCACATCGCGCGCGGCGCCGTTAATGTCGCGATCAAATTTGAACTCGAGAATGATCCGCGTGCTGCCGAGCGAACTCATCGAGGTCATCTCATTGACCCCCGCAATCCGTCCTAAAGAGCGCTCCAGCGGTGTCGCTACCGAAGAGGCCATGGTTTCCGGTGATGCGCCGGGCAGCGAAGCGCTGATCATAATCACCGGGAAATCCACCTGCGGCAGCGGTGCGACAGGCAACAGGCGAAAAGCAAGCGCCCCGCACAGGGTGATAGCGAGAGAAATCAGAATCGTCGCTACCGGACGGTAAATGAAGAGGGCGAAAAACTTCATTTACGCCTCCTCCTCACGCCGTGGGAACCGGCTCTTCATAGACAGCGACAGATGATCAAACAGCAGATAGATAACCGGGGTGGTGAACAGGGTCAGCACCTGGCTGAGCATCAGACCGCCAACCATGCCAATCCCCAGCGGACGACGCAGCTCGGCGCCAACGCCGGTACTGAGCATCAGCGGCAGCGCGCCAAGCAGGGCGGCGAGGGTAGTCATCAGGATGGGACGAAAACGCAGCAAACAGGCCTGATAGATCGCCTCGCGCGGTGACATACCCTGTTCGCGTTCAGCGGCCAGCGCAAAGTCGATCATCATGATCGCGTTTTTCTTGACGATACCGATAAGCAGGATGATGCCGATAATGGCGATAACATCCAGTTCGCTCCCGGCCATCCATAGCGCCAGCAGCGCGCCGACGCCCGCCGTCGGCAGGGTAGACAGAATAGTGATGGGGTGAATAAAGCTCTCATACAGTACGCCGAGGACGATATACATCGCCACGATGGCAGCAATCACCAGCCAGATGGTGCTACCGAGCGCCGACTGGAAGGCCAGAGAGCTGCCCTGGAACTGGGTGCGGATGTCGCTCGGGAATTCCAGCGCCTGTTCGGCGCTAAGAATCGCTTCGACCGCATCGCCCAGCGAATAGTTGTCCGGCACATTAAACGAGATGGTAGTGACCGGGAACTGATCGAGGTGGTTAATCGACAGCGGGGCAAAGCGCTGCTCGACTTTGGCAATCGCAGTGAGCGGTACGATCCCGCCGTCGCGACTGGTCAGGCGGATATTATCCAGCGCTGCCAGCCCCGGTGTGGCCTGGGTATCATGCTCCAGCACCACGCGGTACTGGTTCGCCTGGGTATAAATAGTGGAAATCAGGCGCTGACCGAAGGCGTTGTACAGCGCGTTATCAATGTCCGCCATGCTGATGCCGAGGCGGCTGGCACTGTCGCGGTCAACGTTGATATATGCCGCCAGGCCTTTATCCTGCCAGTCGCTGCTGACATCGGAGAGTTGCGGCAGTGCCTGCAGCCGGGCCAGCAGTTGCGGTACCCAGCTGCTTAACGCATCCAGTGAGTTAGCCTGCAAAGTGAACTGGTACTGGGTGCGGCTGACGGTAGTATCAATAGTCAGATCCTGAGTCGGCTGGAGATAGAGCTCGATGCCAGGTATGCCGCTCACCGCGTTTTGCAAGCGGGCAATCACCGTCTGCACGCGATCGTCACGTTCGTCCAGCGGCTTGAGGTTGATTTGCAGGCGGGCACTGTTCAGCGCCGGGTTAGTACCGTCCACACCGACGTATGAGGTCAGGCTTTCCACCGCCGGATCGTTGAGTATCGCTGCCGACACCTGCTGCTGGCGCTCGGCCATATTGGCGAACGACGCCGATTGCGGCGCCTGTAGTGTGCCCTGGATAATGCCGTTGTCCTGAATGGGAAAGAAGCCTTTAGGAATAAACACCCACAGCATAATCGACAGCACCAGGGTGCTGAGGGCCACGCTCAGCGTCAGCCACGGATGATTCAGCACCCGGCTCAGCCAGCGACCATAAACGGCAATAACCCGCTCAAAGAAGCGTTCGCTGGCGCGCGAGAAGCGGTTTTGCTTGCGCAGCGACTCGTGGCTTAGCATGCGGGCGCACATCATTGGCGTCAGGGTCAGCGACACTACTGCTGAAATCAGAATCGCTACCGCCAGGGTGACAGCGAACTCGCGGAACAGACGGCCCACGATATCGCCCATAAACAAAAGCGGGATCAGCACCGCAATCAGTGAAAAGGTCAGCGAGATAATAGTAAAGCCGATCTCTCCGGCCCCTTTCAGGGCGGCGGCCAGCGGTTTTTCGCCTTTCTCGATATAGCGCGAGATGTTTTCAATCACCACGATGGCGTCATCGACCACAAACCCGGTGGCAATGGTCAGAGCCATCAGCGTCAGGTTGTTAATCGAGAAATCGAGGAACACCATCACCGCAAAGGTGCCGACCAGCGATAGCGGCACGGCGATGCCGGGAATAATCGTTGCCGGGACGTTGCGCAGAAAGACGTAGATAATCATCACCACCAGGGCGATGGCCAGCATCAGTTCAAACTGGGTGTCGCTGACCGAAGCGCGAATATTGGTGGTGCGGTCGGAAAGCACCTGCACTTTGACCGATTTCGGCAGGCTTTCGGTGAGCTGTGGCAGCATCTGACGGATGCTGTCGGCGGTAGAGATAATATTGGCCCCTGGCTGGCGCTGGACGTTCATAACAATCGCCCGCTGATTGTTAGCCCATGCCCCGAGCCAGCTATTTTCCGCGCCCTGTTCCACGGTGGCGACGTCGCCGAGGCGAATCGGCGCGCCGTTCTGATAAGCGATAATCAGGCGGCGGTAATCTTCTGCCGATTGCATCTGATCGTTGGCGGAGAGCGTGACCGCTCGGGTCGGACCATCGAGGCTGCCCTTCGCCGAGTTGACGTTGGCGCTGGTAATCGCGGTGCGCACCGTTTCGCTGGTCAGACCGAGGGCGGCAATAGCCTGGGCATTCAGTTTGACGCGTACCGCCGGGCGCTGACCGCCCGCCAGGGTTACCAGCCCGACGCCGGAAACCTGGGAGATTTTCTGCGCCACGCGGGTTTCCACCATATCCTCGACCTGGGTCATCGGAACGGCGGAAGAAGTGACCGCGAGGGTCATAATCGGCGGGTCGGCGGGGTTAACTTTGCTGTAAACCGGCGGGTTAGGCAGGTCCGAGGGCAGCAGGTTGCTGGCAGCGTTGATTGCCGCCTGCACTTCCTGCTCCGCAACATCCAGCGGCAGCGTGAGCTGGAACTGGAGCGTGATCACTGAAGCGCCCCCTGAACTCTGCGAGGACATCTGCTTGAGGCCGGACATCTGACCAAACTGCCGCTCCAGCGGAGCGGTAATGGATGAGGTCATGACATCCGGACTGGCACCGGGATAGAGGGTCACCACCTGAATCGTCGGGTAGTCCACTTCCGGCAGTGCCGAAACCGGTAAGAAACGATAGCCGATAATCCCGGCCAGCATAATGGCCACCATTAACAGCGTCGTCGCTACCGGGCGCATGATAAACAGACGAGAAGGGCCACCCGTACTGCTCGGCGGTAACACTTGCATCAGGAGCGCGCTCCTTTCTTACCGTATTCGCGGTTGGTGGCTTTCGCTGGTTCGGCAGCGGTAGCCGCATCGTGGGCTTCTACGACTTCAACCTTCGCGCCTTCCGTCAGGCGGTCGATGCCGTCGGTCACTACGCGGTCGCCTGCGGAAAGTCCGGCGGTAATCACCACTTTCAGGCTGTTCTGAATACCCGGCGTGACGGTATGTTTGCTGACCTTGTTCTCATCGTTCAGTACCCAGACGAAATGCCCCTCGTTACCCATCTGCAGGGCCGCGGTTGGGATCACCACCGCGTTTTGTTCGGTATCGACCAGCATACGGGCGTTGACAAACTGATTGGGGAACAGAGCGTCATCCAGGTTATTAAAGCGCGCTTTAAGTTTAATGGTGCCGGTGGTGGCGTCAATCTGGTTATCGAGGCTCAGCAGATGGCCTTCGCTGATTTTCTGTTTGTTGGTGCGATCCCAGGCTTCGACGACCAGGTTTTTACCTGCCTTTTGCGCCTGAACAACTGTGGCGATTTGATTTTCCGGCAAGGTAAAAACCAGGTCGATAGGGTGCGTTTGCGTCAGCACCACAATTCCTGTGGTATCTCCACTGGAGATCTGGTTGCCGATATCAACCTGTTTTAAGCCGACCCGGCCATCGATCGGCGCGGTGATGCGACTCCAGTTTAGCTGCAACTGGGCGCTGGCGACGGCGGCTTCGTCCGCTTTGATCGTGCCCTGAGTTTCACTGACCAGCGACTGCTGGGTGTCCAGTTCCTGACGTGAAACCAGATTAGTTTTGACCAACTGCTGATAGCGTGCCAGATCACGGCGGGCATTGGCGAGGGTAGCTTGATCTTTTGCCAGTTGGCCCTGAGCCTGAGCGAGAGCGACTTTAAACTGGCTGGGGTCTATTTCCGCGAGCAGGTCGCCCGCTTTCACCTGTTGGCCTTCGGTAAAGTGGATAGCTAACAGCTGACCGTCAACGCGACTACGGACGGTGACGGTGTTCGCCGCCGTCACCGTGCCGAGACCGGAAAGATAGCGGGGAACCGATTCGCTGGTGGCCGTTGCCGCCTGCACTGGCGCAAGGGCTGCACCAAAACGGCCAGCGCGTCCACCGCCAGGCCCGGTCCCCTGTTTGCCTGGTCCTGCCGTCGTGGCTGACGGTGTATTTGCCGCTTCGCGACCCTGCCAGAACCAGTACGCGGCGCCTGCGATGATCGCGGCCACCAGCACGGCTGCCCAACGGCTTTTATTGCTACCTTTCATTAAGTTGCTATCTCATCCTGAAACGTTTCACGGAATGATACTAGTTTAGTCAGCGAACACTGTTGAAAAATGGAGGAATTATGAAAAGACTGTCCAGATATGTCTGGATATACCGGGACGATATCTTCTGGGCGAAGAAACAGCATCCGCGCTGATGCCGTGAAGTCAAAGAGAAACGCGCGAAAGATTGATAAAACAAATACGATAAGTTTGCTGCCATGCAGGGCATATTATCGTAGCGAACACGCGTAATGGCAGGAAAACCGCAAGGTGCACCGGCTATTGTGCGCTATTTTTATCGGTAATTATTAAAGCGTAACCACCATAAAACCGCTGATTTATGAATGTTTTGGTTATCCATATCAAAGAATCGCCGGGCGACTCTGGTTATGTTGGCCGTTGCGCCTGGAGAAATGGCCAGGTTAATAATTCACTCGTTGTGGAAGGGGACCTTACAGGATGACGACGAAATCGTTAACGCTTTCTTTGGATGAACAGCAGTCAATTCCTTTGAGTACGGTCTCGGGGACGCTGGGCTACGTCGGCATGGATATACAACCGCTGGCGTCTGCAGGCATATGTAGTTTTGACCCCGGTTTTACTAACACCGCAGGCTGTACGTCGGCCATCTCCTGGATCGATACCGAAAAGAGTATTTTGTTGCACCGCGGCTACCCGGTCGATCAACTGGCCCGCCAGTGTGATTTCCTTGAAGTGGCCTGGATCCTGCTGCAGGGTGATGCGCCTGACGAAGCCAGCTATCAACTGTTTAAAAACAATATTACCCGCCATAGTCTGGTGCACGAGCAGATTGCGCGCATGTGCGGCAGCTTTCGCCGTGACTCTCATCCAATGGCCTTAATGTGCGCCCTGGTAGGGACGCTGGCGGCGTTCTATCACGATGTGCTGGATGTTGAAAACCCGGAGCACCGCGCACTGGCTGCGACCCGTTTGCTGTCGAAGATGCCAACGCTCGCGGCGATGAGCTACAAGTTTTCTATTGAGCAACCGGCGCAGTACCCACGTAACGATCTCTCTTATGCCGGGAATTTCCTGCATATGTTATTTGCTATCCCGGCGGAACAATATCAACTGAATCCGGTGATTGAGCAGGCGATGAACCAGATTCTGGTGTTACATGCCGACCACGGGCAGTGCGCATCGACCACAACCGTCCGGGCTGCGGGCTCCTCCGGAGCGAATCTCTTTGCCTGTATCGCCGCAGGACTCGCTTCTCTGTGGGGGCCGACCCACGGCGGGGCTAACGAAGCCAGTATGCGGATGCTGGAGGAGATTAACACCGTTGATCAAATTCCTGCTTTCCTGAGCAAGGCGAAACGCGATCCGCAGGCGTTCCGTCGTCTGGGGTTCGGTAACTCTCGCTACCGTAATCTTGACCCGCGAGCCGCCATTTTGCGCGAGACCTGTCACCGGGTACTGGAGGAACTGGGGATGTGCGATATGCCATTGCAGGTGGCGATGGCCCTCGAAGAGGTAGCGCTGACCGATCCGTACTTCGTTGACAATGGTCTGTCGCCGAGTGTTGATTTCTATACGGCGGTGATCCTCAAAGCGATGGGGCTGCCTTCATCAATGTTTGTGGTGATTACCGCCGTAGGCAGAACGCTCGGTTGGGTGGCGCACTGGAACGAAATGCACGAAGCGCCGCTGAATATTTATCGTCCACGGCAGATTTATACCGGAGAAAAGAGGCGGGATTACGTTTCGCGCCGTGAAGGGTGATGACAGGAGTATTGTTGCCGGGCGTGTCAGGGGCCGCCTCCGGCAAAATGACCGCTGTGCGGTTTCAGGCTATCCCCCGGTGGCGCTGTTGTATGACCGGATACATAGGTGACAGATCAGACCGGGAACATAGGTAACACTTTTTAGTCTATCCGGAGCACACTCTCGGTTTTTCGGTCGTAGTACGCAAGCGTTATTCCATTAAAGATGATGGCCTCCAGGCCATCATC
>DASYFN010000004.1:0-9688 GCA_036498385.1 Klebsiella sp. | reverse complement strand
TGGCTTTTTGTATGTCATAAAACTGTAATAATTAGTACATTTTACTGTCACCTGTTTGTCCTATTTTGCTCACCATAGCTTCGAAACAATGGTTTACGAATCCAGCAGGAGACATTATGAACGTTATGCGTACCACCGTCGCAACAGTTGTCGCCGCGACCTTATCGATGAGCGCTTTCTCTGTTTTTGCAGCAGCAAGCTTGACTGGCGCAGGTGCAACTTTCCCCGCGCCGGTGTATGCCAAATGGGCAGATATTTATAACAAAGAAACGGGTAACAAAGTCAATTACCAGGGTATCGGCTCATCTGGCGGCGTAAAACAAATTACGGCAAACACCGTAGACTTCGGTGCGTCTGATGCCCCTCTGGCTGATGATAAGCTGGCTCAGGAAGGACTGTTCCAGTTCCCGACCGTTATCGGCGGCGTAGTGCTGGCGATTAACCTGCCTGGCGTGAAATCCGGTGAGCTGGTGCTTGACGGTAAAACGCTGGGGGATATCTACTTGGGTAAAATCAAAAAATGGGATGACGCAGCGATTGCTAAGCTCAACCCGGGAATGAAGCTGCCTTCTCAAAATATCGCTGTTGTTCGTCGTGCTGATGGTTCCGGTACTTCCTTCGTTTTCACCAGCTACCTGTCGAAGGTGAATGAAGAGTGGAAATCTAAAATCGGCGCGGGTTCAACCGTAAACTGGCCGACCGGTCTGGGTGGTAAAGGCAACGACGGCATCGCCGCATTCGTTCAGCGTCTGCCGGGCTCTATCGGCTACGTAGAATATGCCTACGCAAAACAGAACAACCTCGCTTACACCAAACTGCTGTCTGCCGATGGCAAGCCGGTGAGCCCAACTGAAGATAACTTCGCTAACGCGGCGAAAAAAATCGACTGGAGCAAATCCTTTGCACAGGATCTGACTAACCAGAAAGGCGACAACGCATGGCCGATCACCTCTACCACCTTCATTCTGGTTCACAAGGCTTCCAACAAGCCAGAGCAGACCGCTGAAGTGCTGAAGTTCTTCGACTGGGCGTATAAAAATGGCGGTAAAGAAGCTAACGCGCTGGACTATGCAACCCTGCCGGAAAGCGTGGTTGAGCAAGTTCGCGCAGCATGGAAGACCAACGTAAAGGACAGCAGCGGTAAAGCGCTGTACTAATACCCGTCATACTTCGAGCTGCAGGTGTGTTGGCAGCGCTTGTTCACCCCAGTTACAGAGTGTGTCTATGCTCCCGGTGATTCACAAGCTTACCGCCTGCCTGCAACTCGAATTATTTAGGGTATGGCATTACCTTTGCCATAAAAATCAGTAAAATACGATTTTTCTGGCCCGCAACTGAAGAGTAACTTATGGCTGTAACCAAGCCGGCATTCAATCCTCCGGGGAAAAAGGGTGACATAATTTTCAGCGTGCTGGTAAAACTGGCGGCGCTGATTGTGCTATTGATGCTTGGCGGCATCATCATCTCCCTTATCATCTCGTCCTGGCCAAGCATTGAGAAATTTGGCTTTGCCTTTCTGTGGACCAAAGAGTGGGATGCGCCGAACCAGATTTTTGGTGCCCTGGTACCCATTTACGGGACGCTGGTCACCTCATTTATTGCGCTGTTGATTGCCGTACCGGTGAGCTTCGGTATCGCACTGTTCCTGACAGAACTGTCACCCACCTGGCTGAAGCGCCCGCTGGGTATCGCTATTGAGCTGCTGGCTGCGATCCCCAGTATTGTTTACGGCATGTGGGGCCTGTTTATTTTCGCCCCACTGTTTGCAACCTGGTTCCAGGAACCGGTTGGTAACGTTCTGTCGACCATTCCGTTTGTTGGCGCGCTCTTTGCGGGCCCGGCATTTGGTATCGGTATTTTAGCTGCGGGCGTGATTCTGGCCATCATGATTATTCCTTACATTGCTGCCGTTATGCGTGACGTTTTTGAACAGACACCGGTGATGATGAAAGAGTCGGCATACGGTATCGGTTGTACAACATGGGAAGTTATCTGGCGTATCGTTCTGCCCTTTACCAAAAACGGCGTTATCGGCGGAGTGATGCTCGGATTGGGGCGCGCGCTGGGAGAAACCATGGCGGTGACCTTTATTATCGGCAACACCTACCAGCTTGATAGCGCTTCGTTATATATGCCAGGCAACAGCATCACCTCCGCGCTGGCGAATGAGTTCGCCGAAGCGGAAACCGGACTGCACGTTGCAGCATTGATGGAACTGGGTCTGATTCTGTTCGTTATCACCTTTATTGTTCTGGCTGCATCGAAGTTTATGATTATGCGCCTGGCTAAGAACGAGGGGGCACGCTAATGGCGACGATTGAATTACAAACTACCGCGGAACTGGCGGAATCTCGTCGCAAAATGCAGGCAAAACGCCGCATGAAAAACCGCCTCGCCCTGACATTATCGATGGCGACCATGGCGTTTGGCCTGTTCTGGCTTATCTGGATCCTGATGTCCACCATCACTCGCGGCATTGACGGCATGAGCCTGGCGCTGTTTACCGAAATGACGCCGCCGCCAAATACGGCGGGTGGTGGTCTGGCAAACGCTCTGGCGGGCAGTGGATTGTTGATCCTGTGGTCGACGGTTATTGGTACGCCGCTGGGAATTCTGGCGGGGATTTATCTGGCGGAATATGGCCGTAAATCCTGGCTGGCTGAAGTGATTCGTTTTATTAACGATATCCTGCTTTCCGCACCGTCGATTGTCGTCGGTCTGTTTGTTTACACTATCGTCGTTGCGCGAATGCAGCACTTTTCTGGCTGGGCGGGCGTGATTGCACTGGCGCTGCTGCAGGTGCCTATCGTTATTCGTACAACTGAAAACATGTTGAAGCTGGTCCCGGACAGCCTGCGCGAGGCGGCTTATGCACTGGGTACGCCGAAGTGGCGCATGATCTCTGCGATTACTCTGAAAGCATCGGTATCCGGCATTATGACCGGTATTTTGCTGGCCATCGCCCGTATCGCCGGGGAGACGGCTCCGCTGCTGTTTACCGCGCTCTCCAACCAGTTCTGGAGCACCGATATGATGCAGCCGATCGCTAACCTGCCGGTGACGATTTTCAAATTTGCCATGAGTCCGTTTGCGGAGTGGCAGCAACTGGCATGGGCCGGGGTATTGATTATCACCTTGTGCGTATTACTGCTGAACATTCTGGCGCGCGTTATTTTCGCCAAGAATAAACACGGTTAATTTTTGCGGCGCGGCGAAACGCGGCGCCGAATGAGGAAGAGAACGAGATGAGTATGGTGAATGCGACCCCGGGTAAACTTTCAGTGCGTAACCTGAACTTCTACTACGGAAAATTCCATGCCCTGAAAAATATCAACCTGGATATCACCAAAAACCAGGTTACGGCATTTATCGGCCCGTCAGGCTGCGGTAAATCCACGCTGCTGCGTACGTTCAACAAAATGTTTGAGCTGTACCCGGAGCAGCGTGCGGAAGGCGAAATTCTGCTGGATGGCGATAATATTTTGACTAACACCCAGGATATCGCCCTGCTGCGCGCGAAAGTGGGCATGGTATTTCAGAAGCCGACGCCGTTCCCGATGTCTATCTATGACAACATCGCCTTTGGCGTGCGTCTGTTTGAGAAACTTTCTCGTGCAGATATGGACGAGCGAGTCCAGTGGGCTTTGACCAAAGCCGCATTATGGAATGAAACCAAAGATAAACTGCATCAGAGCGGATATTCTCTCTCCGGTGGTCAGCAACAGCGTCTGTGCATCGCGCGCGGTATCGCTATTCGTCCGGAAGTTCTGCTGCTGGACGAGCCTTGCTCGGCGCTGGATCCGATCTCTACCGGGCGTATTGAAGAGTTGATCACCGAACTGAAACAGGATTACACAGTCGTTATCGTGACTCACAATATGCAGCAGGCTGCACGTTGTTCCGACCATACAGCATTTATGTATCTTGGCGAGCTGATTGAATTCAGCAACACGGACGATCTGTTTACCAAGCCCGCGAAGAAACAAACTGAAGATTACATTACTGGCCGCTACGGTTGATTGCCCTTCAGCTTTCAGGCTCTAACCGATTGGGCAATCAGGAGATACTATGGATAACCTCAATCTTAACAAACATATTTCCGGCCAGTTTAATGCCGAACTGGAGTACATCCGCACTCAGGTCATGACCATGGGTGGGCTGGTGGAGCAGCAGCTTTCTGATGCGATCACTGCTATGCATAACCAGGACAGCGAGCTGGCAAAGCGCGTTATCGATGGCGACAAGCAGGTCAATATGATGGAAGTGGCGATCGATGAAGCCTGCGTGCGCATCATCGCCAAGCGTCAGCCGACCGCCAGCGACCTGCGCCTGGTCATGGCGATTATCAAAACCATCGCCGAGCTGGAACGTATCGGCGACGTCGCGGATAAAATCTGTCGCACCGCGCTGGAAAAATTCTCCCAGCAGCATCAGCCGCTGCTGGTGAGCCTGGAATCGCTGGGGCGCCATACCGTGCAGATGTTGCATGATGTGCTGGACGCTTTTGCGCGTATGGATCTTGATGAAGCAGTGCGGATTTATCGCGAAGATAAGAAAGTCGACCAGGAATATGAAGGCATCGTGCGCCAGTTGATGACCTATATGATGGAAGATTCGCGCACCATTCCAAGCGTTTTGACCGCGCTGTTCTGCGCCCGCTCAATTGAGCGCATTGGCGACCGTTGCCAGAATATCTGCGAATATATTTTCTACTTCGTTAAAGGTCAGGATTTCCGTCATGTTGGCGGCGACGAACTGGACAAGCTGCTGGCGGGGAAAGATCCCAAAGAGTAATGTCGGCTCAGATAACAGTACGATGGCTGACAAAGCGCAGAGTGAGAAGAAAGAACGTGATATCGCGTGCGCTTTGTCAGGCTATCCATCTTTATCAGGCAATATTCCAGCCGCGTGTTTTCCACAGTGCCGGCAGCTCTTCCAGGCGGGTAAACGTCGTCACCTTCGGATGCGTGATTGGCTTATTATGCGGATCGGCGCAGAAGTAGAATACCTCCATTCCGGCAGCGATCCCTGACTGCGCCCCTGCGCTGGAATCATCAACCAGGATGCAGTTTTCGACATTAACGTTCATTGCTTTTGCAGCATGTCGCATCAGGGCCGGATCGGGCTTCCAGCGCTGGATATCATAGCCGCTGTAAAGACGCTCGGGGAAATGGTGCAGCATTCCTGTTTTACCGAGAGAGTGCTGCATTTTGCTCACCGGGCCGTTGGAGACCACGCACATCGGCACGTTGACCGAGTCCAGTAGTACCTGTGCGCCAGAAATGACTTCCAGTTCAGAATCAAACAGGCGCGCGACTTCGTCGCGGTAAACCGGCTCAAGGGCCGCCTTTTCCAGATTAACGTCGTACTCCGCGTTAATGGTATCGATAATCTCGTACAGCTTTACACCTTTGAAGCGTTTAAAGATCTCTTCTAAATCCAGTGTAATGCCAAATTCCCTGAACATGTGAACGTAGGCGCGGGAGCAGATCACCTCGCTGTCGACCAGCGTGCCGTCACAGTCGAAAAACACTGCTTCTGGTTGGGTCATGTGGTTTCCATTTTAAGAAGTTAACGTTTTCGTCATGCTGATTTGTGAGACGCAATCGTTGCCGTATAAGCAAAATCGATGAAAAAAAGTATCTCACAACCCCCCTTATTGTCGCATTTTGGTATAGGATAGCGACGAATTTTCCCTCCTTTGTTCGGAAACCGATAATGAGTCAACAACAAACCAGCCAGCCATCTGGCCAGGGTCTGCTGGAACGCATGTTCAAACTGCGTGAACACGGCACGACGGCACGCACCGAAGCTATTGCAGGTTTCACCACTTTTCTGACGATGGTGTACATCGTTTTTGTTAACCCACAGATCCTCGGCGTGGCGGGTATGGATACCAGCGCCGTTTTTGTCACAACTTGCCTGATTGCTGCGTTTGGCAGCATCATGATGGGATTGTTCGCTAACCTGCCGGTGGCGCTGGCGCCAGCTATGGGCCTGAACGCCTTCTTTGCGTTTGTCGTGGTACAGGCTATGGGCCTGCCATGGCAGGTAGGAATGGGCGCTATTTTCTGGGGCGCGGTTGGCCTGCTGCTACTGACAATTTTCCGCGTACGCTACTGGATGATTGCCAATATCCCGGTTAGCCTGCGCATCGGGATCACCAGTGGTATCGGCCTGTTTATTGGTATGATGGGCCTGAAGAACGCAGGTGTGATCGTCGCAAACCCAGAAACCCTGGTGAGCATCGGCAAGCTGACCTCTCACAGCGTGCTGCTGGGTATTCTTGGCTTCTTTATTATCGCTATTCTGGCTTCCCGCAACATTCACGCGGCGGTGCTGGTTTCTATCGTGGTTACCACGCTGCTGGGCTGGATGCTGGGTGATGTTCACTATACCGGCATCGTTTCCGCGCCGCCGAGCGTGACCACGGTTATTGGTCATGTTGATCTGGCGGGCTCGCTGAATCTCGGTCTGGCGGGAATTATCTTCTCATTTATGCTGGTGAACCTGTTCGACTCCTCCGGCACCCTTATCGGCGTGACCGATAAGGCCGGTCTGGCCGATGCACAGGGCAAGTTCCCGCGTATGAAGCAGGCGCTGTTTGTTGATAGCGTATCGTCTGTTGCGGGCTCCTTTATCGGTACCTCTTCCGTAACCGCCTATATTGAATCGTCATCAGGTGTTTCCGTGGGCGGCCGTACCGGCTTAACCGCCGTGGTAGTTGGTATTTTGTTCCTGCTGGTTATCTTCCTGTCGCCGCTGGCGGGCATGGTCCCGGCCTATGCCGCAGCTGGTGCGCTGATTTACGTTGGCGTCCTGATGACGTCCAGCCTGGCGCGCGTGAAGTGGGATGATTTAACAGAATCAGTGCCTGCGTTTATTACTGCCGTGATGATGCCGTTTAGCTTCTCCATTACTGAAGGTATTGCCTTAGGCTTTATCTCTTACTGCGTGATGAAGATTGGCACCGGCCGACTGCGCGACCTCAGCCCGTGCGTAATTGTGGTTTCACTGCTGTTTGTGTTGAAGATTGTATTTATCGACGCGCACTAATACCTACGCCGTCACACTCGCCCGTTCTGGAGAGTGTGACGGCGTCAATTAGGCTTTAACTCGCTGAATATATTCATAAAACGCGCTTAGTTGACCGCTAAGATGGTCGAGCGTACTCTGATCGACGACTTTTCCCTCCTGCGGATCCACTTTGTTCTGAATCACGCCGCCCATAAATTCGGGCTTATTCATCACCATCGCGTCAAGAAAGACCAGAATCTGGCGCAGATGATACTGACAGCGCGCACCGCCAATAGCCCCCATGGAACTGGTTTGAATCAGAACCGGCTTACCGGATAACGGCTGTTCCGGCAGACGAGATAGCCAGTCGATGGTGTTTTTCAGACCGCCGGGAACTGAGTAGTTATATTCCGGTGTGACGATAACCACACCATCAGCCTCGCGAATTTGCTGCGCGATATCCTGAACGCTTTGTGGGAATCCCTCTTCTTGCTGGATATCTGCATCATAGAGAGGAATATCGCCAATGGACGGTAACGCCGAAACCTCCATACCTGCGGGTGCAATGTCGGCGAGGGTTCGTGCAACCATGGCATTAAAAGAGCCTTTGCGCAGACTTCCGAGTAATGTAACAACTTTCAACGTATCAGACATGATTGCTCCTTTGCATCATGATTATCGGGAAAACCGGTTAGTTGAGGGAGAAGGCTTTTTCTACCGGTAAACTGGTGAAGCGCATTAGCCGGGCGGACGGTTCTTTTGCGCGAGTCTGCACGTCAGGCAGGCTGCGCCAGCCCTCTTTACCATTATATTCCCAGACTTTCAGTTGGCCGATATCCGGACTGGCAGCGATGGACCAGACCAGTACCGTTTCGGCGTCGCACACGGCTTCGATTGATTGCGTCCCGCTTGTCCGTAACCGTCCGGAGCCAGGAAGAAGCTGTAGGTTAACGGCGGTTTCGCTGGTCAGTTTCATTACGCTTTTGCGTAGTGCGTCAAGCTGAGCACGAGCTTCATCAGGATCGTGCTGATTGTTAATCCATAAACGCTCATTATTGTTAAAAACGTAGCGGTCCATGTCGTGTGATGAATATAAACTGCGGGAGGCGTGCGGCAACTCCATATCCAGGCCGCAATCGCCTTCGGTGGCTAACGCGACGCCGACGATATTTCCGGCATAGGAGATGGAGAAACGCGGGAGATATTCGTCGCGAAAAGCAGGCTTTCCATTCTCTTCGTCAATTATTTCGGGAAGTTCGCTGATACCATACAACATGAAGAGTAGTTCTGCGAGTAGTGACCGTGATGCGCGATAGCGGTTTTGTCGGTACTCTGGCAGGCGTTTTGCGGATTGATGACAAGCCGCAGACAGGCGTGTTGATAGTGGCTCTCGGGTGTTGAGTATCCTTCTTGCAAAATGCGTTGCCATTTCGTCGCTCCGTGATTAATGGTCAATGATAGAATCGAATTATATATTATTGCTCAGAATTGCCAGCTTTTAATGCGAAAATCACCCTTTGAAAAGAGAAATTGCATAAATTTTACAATTTATTGCGCAAGATGGGTTAACACTGCGTTATATCGGTGCAGAGAAAGTGATGCACCGTGAAGACGATAAAGGAAAATAACTAACCCGCTTTAACAGGATGTTAAAGCGGGTTAGTCAATGCTCACATACTGAGCTTATTTACCAATACAGAAACTTGAGAAAATGCGTCCCAGCAGGTCGTCGGAGGTAAACTCGCCGGTGATTTCGCTCAGGCTCTGCTGGGCCAGGCGCAGCTCTTCCGCCAGCAGCTCGCCAGCCCAGGCGCCCAGGAGTTGCGCTTTACCTTGCTGCAGATGCTCTGCGGCGTCGGACAGCGCCTGCAGATGGCGACGGCGCGCCAGAAAGCCGCCTTCCATATTGGTTTCAAAGCCCATGCTCTGTTTGAGATGGTTGCGCAGCACCTCTACGCCCTCGCCGGTACGCGCCGAGAGGCGTACAAGTGAGTGGTCATTTACTTCGCTCAGCCCCAGCGTTTCACCGGTGATATCCGCTTTGTTACGCACCACTGTCATCGGCAAATTTTTCGGCAGCCGGGCGATAAAGTCCGGCCAGATATCCGCCGGATCGGTAGCGTCAGTGGTGGTGCCATCGACCATAAACAGCACGCGATCGGCTTGTTCAATCTCCTGCCAGGCGCGCTCGATACCGATGCGCTCGACCTCATCGTTCGCATCGCGGAGTCCTGCGGTATCGATGATGTGCAGCGGCATGCCATCAATATGGATATGCTCGCGCAGCACATCGCGGGTGGTGCCAGCAATATCGGTGACAATAGCCGCTTCACGACCCGCCAGCGCATTCAGCAGGCTTGATTTCCCGGCGTTCGGGCGCCCGGCAATCACGACCTTCATCCCTTCGCGAAGCAGGCTTCCCTGGCGCGCTTCGGCTCGCACGGCGTCGAGATCGGCCATGACCTCGTTAAGCTGGGCTTCGATTTTGCCATCGGAAAGGAAGTCGATCTCTTCGTCCGGGAAATCAATAGCCGCTTCCACGTAGATGCGCAGGTGAGTGAGCGCTTCCACAAGATGGTTAACGCGGATGGAAAAGGCACCCTGCAAGGAGTTGAGAGCCGAGCGCGCGGCCTGCTCGGAGCTGGCGTCGATCAGGTCAGCAATCGCTTCA
>DASYFN010000003.1:0-54902 GCA_036498385.1 Klebsiella sp. | reverse complement strand
TTATTCGAGGCGCATTCCACAGTTTACGGCTGATCTTTATTTGCCAGCCACACCAGCAATTTCAGGCTGGCGGAGTAATAGTCATCCTGAGCGCTAATCTGAGGATCGGCCTGTTTTTCTCCGAGGGTTAAATCGCGTACCGCCAGCAGTCCCCCGGCCATAAACCACGGCGCAACCTCGTGGGTATTGACGTTTATCCACGCCGGCGTTTGCAGACGCGGATAGCGCTGGAACCAGTTTTTCCACGGCGCCAGCAGGCTGCTTTGCGGATCGTTCCAGTAAACATAAAGCGGGATGCGAATCGCATCATAGCTCATCCGCGCGGGCCACTCTTTTGCTGGCTCCATCTTGCCGTCAGCTCTTAAGCCCACCCAATCGGCAGGAAGCTGATATTTCCCGAACGCCATTTCCCCCAGCAGCGCCTGACCATCACTCTGCAGCTTACGCCAGGCAGTCAGATGCGTGCGAGCGGCGAAGGCCTGCCATGCCGGAAAGATAAAGTAGGAGGGATTAAGGTTCAGATGATCGTTAAGGTAAAACCCCTTTGCGCCGGGAAGCATCACCTGACGATCGGCGAACGCGACCACCGAAAACTTCAGCAACGAGGCGGTAATCGCATCCGAAGCCGTGCCATAGGATTTATCCTGCCACTGCTGCTGTGCGCGCAACAGCGCCCAGGCGATCAAGGTATCACCGTCGGTGGCGTTGTTTTTATCCGCTACCGGATTGGGCGCAACCGGGTTATAGCGCCAGTAAAACAACCCATTATCTTTGTTACGCAGTGTTTTATCGGTCCAGCGCCATAGCTGGTCAAACGCGGGGCGATCGTTATTGGCCACCGCTAACAGCATGGCAAAACCCTGCCCTTCAGTATGAGAGACGTTGCCGTTGCCGGTATCAACAATGCGCCCATCCGGCATCATAAAACGCGATTTATAATTTTCCCACGCCGTATCGGCCCACGCGTGGGGAAGCATCATCACCATCGTGACCACCGCTGTCGCTAAAACACGCCAGGACATAAATTCACCCATTAGGGATGGAAGTAAAGAAACTGGACGTCAGAGACCGAAAACAGCCGCTCGCGCTGTAAAACCACATGCGCCGCGCCGCCCTGTCCCTGTAACCAGCGGGAATAAAGCCCCTCTAATATGGCACAAAATGCATTGCACCAGCGTACGTGCCGCGCTTCATCGCGGCTCACCGGCAGAGCCTGATGGCGTAACCGCAGGCCGTCATCGCTAACCTCAACGCTCACTACTCCCCACTGAAAGCGGCTTAGCTGCACATTAATATTGACTTCCAGTTGACCGATCGTCTCCGACTCCGGCAGTGGATATTCATCGGCCAGCGCCTCGCCCATTTGTCGCAGAAAGGGCTGGCTCTCCAGCTCTCCCGCGTTGTTGACCATGCCATCAACCATAATCAGCAGAAGATCGAACCACCCGGCAGGCGTTTGCTGCTGCTGAAACCAGGCCGTCACCAGCGCATTATTATTGTCCGTCATGATCAGCGATCTCCCAGCATGTAGCGAATATAGAGGCCGGCGGTGCTCTCGTTGTAATCGCCGAAAGTGTCATAGCCAATCTGGCCGCCAAGCGTCATCTGTTTATTGACTTTGTAATCCGCGCCGGCGCGCAGGGTATAGCCAATACCGCTCTTCGAAGTGGCGGAATAGTAAGCCTCTTTGGCAAAACCGTTGCTCGCAGCGGTCTCGAGAGCCTGCTGCCATTCGGCGTTGGTCGGGAAATAAGCGCTTTTATCCTGGCTGTAAGATTGATAGCCCACCGAACCGCCAAGCTTCATCGTCCAGTTATCATATTTCTCCGTCAGACTGACTGGCAGCGACACGCTGACGTAGTTCTGCGGGCTAAAGTAGCCCCCTTGCCCGTAGGTGAAGTAGCTCAGGTTTTTCGAGTAATCCATGTAACTCATACTCAACCCGGTCTGCAACTGACGATACTCATCGTGGTAAGGGCGCAGATAAACCCCGGCATTCGCGTTGATGCTGGTGTTGCTGGCGACGTTTTGCCCAAGGTAGCTGTAGCCCCCTCCGCCAACGTAAAAACCGGCATCGCCGTCATCATAACTCAACTGCAGGGTACCGCCGTTTTTAGTCACCTGCCCCCAGGTGCCGCCGGAATAGGCGTCTTTCAGCCCCACGTAAGAGAGCAGGCTGTCGGTTAACGCCCGCCGTTCGCCGGTGAAAATCAGCGACAGATAATTACTCAGCTTCGGCGACCACTTCACGCCACCCACAACGGTATTCAGATCCTGGCCCAGCGGCGTGCTGCCGATATCGACGCGATATTCGTCGCCGCTCAGCGCCAGAGCCAGCTCTACGCCGTTTGCTTTCTGCGAATCGGTTGAACCGCTGGCCTGATCGACGTCTGGTTTTAGACTGGAGGAGGCCAGATAGCTGGCGACCTGCCCGGAATCGTAAGCTCCCAGCTTCGCCAGATCCTCCATGCCGCTGCTGGTGGTAGCGTTAAAGTCTGAGGCATTCAGCGTGCCGAGACCGCTCAATGTCTTCGCCCCCGGATTGTTGGCAAAGTACGTCGTGCGCTCGGTATCGGTCATCGCCGCTATCGCCGCCTGTTCGCTGGTGGCAGTAGAGATCATATTGGAAACCGCATTCGATAGCGGATTCGTCCCGTAGCGCCGCCAGGCATCGCCAGTCGCCGTTCCGGCATTCAGGCTGATCGGTGTGACGGTAAAGTCAAAACGCGAATCACCAAACGGCGAAGAGGACCAGGTCAACGGCGTTTTTATTTCGGTCAGCTTACTGGTACCCGATTCGCCATCGCGGCTACGAACGTCCATCCCACCCTGCAGCCAGGTACCGGTTTTTTCCTGCAACGTCTCCATCATGGTATCCACCTGGCGCAGCATCCGGGTCTGCGAGGTTTCGACCGGCAGGTCAGGACGCAGGGTCCCCGGCAGCGTACTGCCATCGCCCGCCGATACCTGAGAAACCTGCCACGGCATATATTGTCCGTAGGTGGAGGCGGTACGCGTCGCCGCAGGGGTATGCGAGACACCGACAAATGGGTTATCCGCCGCCAGCACGCCGCCCACCGTTGGCGTTTGCGCACTGTTGCTGCTTTGCTGCCCCAGCAGTTTACCGCGGGCGCTGCGCAGATAAGTCATCGCCTGTTGATGATGCCCCTGCGATTCAGCAACGCGCGCCAGCAGCAGCAAACGGTCCGGTGAATTATCCGGGCGCAGACCGCCAGCCAGCTGCGCCGCCCGGTCGTTATTGCCCGCCGACAGCGCGACATCAATAGCCCCGCTGCGCGCATCCTGCGTCGGCGTATCGCGGGTCATCAGATAGTCATAGACGACACCGGCCTCTTTATTCATTTTGCCGCTCTGATAGAGGCGCGCCATGGCGAACATCAGATCAGTATTTTGCGGGTCGCTTTGCATCGCGCCTATCAGCTTGTCATACGCCGCCGCGTAGTTGCCCTGCTCGCGCAGGTGGTCCGCTTCGTTGATCACATAGCCGTTGCGAATACTGGCCAGTTGCGTTGGCGTACTGCTCGCCTGCAGTTGCGGGTTGGTGAGCAGCCTTTGTGCTTCGTTAGTCAGGCCTGCCTGGTTAAGTACGGTCACCTGGTCGGCGTAATCCCCGGCATTGCCCGAGATACCGCTGGTAATATTATTGCGCACCAGCGATACCGCGGTGGTGACATCGCCGCTCTGGACCAGCAGCCGCGCCAGTTTACCGACATCCGCCGGCGCTTTTGGCGGCGTCGCGGCCATTGCCCTTAGCGTATTGGAAGCGGCGACGGTATTACCCTGCGTCAGATAGCCCTGCGCCGTCGCCAGTTGCAGGTTGTAGTTCACCCGCTGGTGTAAATCGCGCATCTGGCTGGTCTGGCTGGCAGGAGGAATTCTCGCCAGTAGCGTTTGCGCCTGCTGCCAGCCGCCGTTTTCGCTGGCAAAAAGGGCCGCAGCATACAGCGAGTTACTGCTGGCGCCAGGGCGATATGCGACGCTCATCATCGCGTTCGCCTCGCCGTCGTTGCCGGATTTTTGCAGCAACCGGGCCAGATCGAGGCGCATCCACGCATCGTCAGGATAGCGAGAGACGCCCTGACGCAGCATGGCGATAGCCCCGGTCACATTACCGCCACTGGCCTGCTCTTGCGCCTGGCGACGCAGGGAATCTCCCGGCATCCCTGTGACCACTCGCGGCTGCAGTTTTTGTTGCAGACTTTCCGGCAGCGTCCTCAGCATCGCCTGAGCTTCTGCGGTTTTATTCTGTTCTCGCAGAACGTAATAGAGATTTTCCCGCGCCGGGCCGTTTTGCGGCTGGTCGTTGAGCAGCGCCCGCAGCGTTTGTTCAGCCTGAGGCAGATCTTTGTTGTGACGCAGAACGTCGGCGCGGAACAGCTTCGCCGCCGCCCCCTGAGTCCCGCTCTGCTGTGCCAGCGGCGCGGAGAGCACCAGCGCCTGGCTGATATTGCCCTGCTTGTAGGCCTGCTGCGCCTGAGCGAGCTGGCCATAAAACAGCGCATCCGCCGCCTGCTGACGCCGGGTTTCAGAGCCATCACCGCCAAGATCCGCCGCCCGGCTCAGATACTGAGAGGCCGACTGAAAATCGCCGCTGCGCTGAGCGATATAGCCCATCCCGGCCAGCGCGTCCGCATCCTGCGGGTTGGTTTGCAGGACCTGTTCAAACTGCTGCTTCGCCGCACGGGTATTACCGCTCTTCAGATCGGCATACCCCTGGCCGCGCGCCTGGCTGCTGCGCCGTTGGCGGAAGTAGTTTTGCACTTCGGTATCCTGCGGGTGGCGCTGCATCCAGGTATTATAGAACTGCTCATCACCCTCTTCCGGCGCCATCCACAATAGCGCCTGACGCAACCCGCTGTCGGCCTCTTTGCTGCCGCTGGCCATCGGTTCGAGCATGCTCATCCCTTCCCGGCGGGTATCTTCGCGCCAGGTCAGCGCCTTGCCCAGGGCTACGCGCGGCCCGTTCTCCTGCGGATGCTGCGCGACATACTGACGCAGTTCGCTCACTGCCTGCGGATAGAGCGATTTATCACTGGCCATCGTCATATAATATTCCGCCGCCAGTCCGGCAGGTGGAACGTTGCCGTTAAACATGCTGCGCCAGGTCGCCAGCGCAGCAGGGACATTGCCGCTACGCGCCTGTTGTCTTGCCAGGTTTAACTGACCTTGCGGCACCTGCGCCATTTTTTTGGCGCTATCCAGATCCTGCAATTCGGGGCTGTTGGGTGCCGCTTTTTCCAGTCGCGCCCGCCACTGGGCCGCGGCCTGCAGGTTGCCTCCCTGCTGCGCCCACAGCGCCATCAGGTACAGCGCCTGAGTATTGTTAGCGTCCACCGATAACACTTTTTGCAGCGATTCCATCGCCAGCTCATCGTGTGATTTTTCATGCCAGTAGTTGGCCTGGGCAAACAGCGCCTGTAGCGCCGCATCGTTACCCGCCGCCTGCGCATCGCTGAACGTGCTGAGCGTCAGCGCACCGGACAAGCACAGCGTGGAAAATTGACGGGCCGCCTTGTGATTCATTTTGCTGACTCTTTTCATTGGCTGTTCCCCGAACCCAGGCGTTTACGAGCATGGCGTTTAAACATGGCGGTCAATGCCAGGCCAAGAATGGATGTCGCAATCAATCCCAGCACCGCCAGCAGGCCAGAGTGTTGGTTGGCGTACCACACCGCCATCATGTACCAGGGCATCTGGCCACTGGGGAACGCTGTACTGACCTGGAAGCTACGAACGCCATTGTCGCTGGTGATCACCGCCGTATCGCCGCGAATACCGGCGTTGATATGCGGTGAATTAAGATCGTCTTCCAGTTTTGCCAGTTGATCGTCGCTGCTGGCCATCGCGATCACCACAACCCGCGTCGGACTCCACGGTGAGCGGTAGCTAAGAAAGCCGCGCCAGGCGCTGCTCGAGGAAAAATAGCGATCGGCATCCACGCCGTCAGAAGCCCAGTCACCGCTCAGCCTGCGCTGAATTTTTTCCCACAGCGTCGGTTCACGTACGCTCAGCAGGTTATCGACCGGGTTATAGGGCGAATCGGCCAGCAGGCGCTGATTAAACGCTTTTTGGTCAAGGGCGCTTACCACCAGCACGTCGCGATTGCGCAGCAACGGTGAATTTGCTCCCCCCTCAGGAACACCCAGCGCCACGCGGTTATTGACCAGCGCCGTGCCGGTCGAATTACCCGAACGGGCGGCCAGATTCAGCATTGTCGCCACCTGCGTTTCCGAAGGCTGTTCCGGTAGCAGCAGCGTAGTTTGCGAGTAATCCGCCAGGCGAGAGAACGGGAAAGACGCGCCAACAAAGTAGGAAAGGTTCGGCAGCAGCGAGAAGTGTCGCGTACCGCTCAGGTCGATCCATGAATCATCGGTGATTCTGCTTTTGATATTGCTGTTCAATAGAACCGAACAGGGCGCGTTATCCTTCGGCACCACGTTGAAATAGAGCGAGAGCTGGTTATCACCGTAAATCAGGTACGGCGCCAGTGGAATGGTAAAGCGCTCTTGACGCGCGTCGCCGCCCAGATGACGCCAGAGCTTCTCCAGCGGTCCCTGTTTGTTCATTGGCAGGTTGTTCAGGAAGGTGTTGTTGAGCGTCACGCTCAGCAGCGACTTATCCTCGTTAATCCAGCTCTCCGATGGGAAACGATAGGCAATCTGCAACGGAATGGTTTCCCCGTCCCACAGATAGAGATCCGGCGCGGCGCGGAAGGCCACACGTAACGGTTCATGCCACGCGCTGCTGACGGTCATACTTTGATCCGGACGGAGCAGCTCGCTGATTTTTACCGGACGATCGGTGGCGATCCAGCGCGGCGCGGCGTACGGTTTAGCGACAGGTATCGTCTGCGGTTCGACGTCCATACTCGCCGTCTGTGAGGCAAAATTGCCGCGGGTCAGCCGCCAGGCCGCCATTCGCAGCGCGGCGTCATTCTGGCCGACGATCAGCAGCAGCTTATAGGCCGGGTTGCCGGGGTTCTCAATGATTCGCAGCAGTGGTTTGTCGGTTTGCGGCAGCGTCAGGCCGCCCACTCGATCGCCAGGATGGCCGATAATAATGCCGTGCTTCTCCGGAAGACGGTCGTGCAGCGCGTCAAAAGCGATACCGCGATAATCGGCCTGTATCCCCAGCCATGAGGAGACCAGCGCCGCCGCACTGAAGATATCCGCCGTCGATTTCTCCGGCCAGGCGATAGCGATATCCGCCGGCGTCATCTGCATACTGTCGAAGAACGGACGCGGGAAATGGCTTAAATCATTGCTGATATTGAGCTGCTGGCTCTCCCAGCTAAAGTGGGAAGCGGGCAAAATCGTGATCCGCGAGGTATCGTGAATATCGAGCCGGCACTGCATCGCGTCGCCGTCGTTAATCTTAAAACTCAGGTTGTTGCTGGACACCATCAGCGCCGCCGGGATATCCAGTTGATAGTGTGAAATCTCCTCGCCATCGGCACCCAGCGGCAAGGTGCCAAGCGGCTGGCCGTTAAGCATTAATTGCAGCGTGGCGTTGCGGTTCGCCATCTCCGTAGAGACTTTAACCTCCAGCATGAGCTGGGCATGGGTGACCACCTGATCGGAGGGTAGCGTAAAGCTGGCACCGCCCTGTTTTTGCCCGCCGCTCAGGATAATGCCGTCCGGCATTCCCATCTGCGCCAGGTTAAGATCGCCGCCCACAATCGGCGTTAGCGGTACCGTATCAGGTACGCTGGCGGCAGTGGGCGGCGGCATCGCCGGCAGGGAAGCGGGCTCAGCCGCGTTGTCCATTGTGGCCGTCGAATTTGATTCACTGTCGGCAGCCGTTTCCGCCGTCGACCTGCTGTTTGCTCCCGCATCAGGGAGCGGGAAGTTCAGCTGTGGTAATGCGTTTGTCTCCTCGCTATGCAGCGCCGGCGCAGAAAATATCCCGATCAACATCGCGAGCGTCGTTAAACGTTTCATAAGGAGCCATCCTCCTGCGCGGGCTTCACCGCAGGCGGTTGATGACGCTGGCTCCGGCGCGTTTTCCACGTCAGCCAGAACAGTTCAAATACGCAGCGCAAAATGGTAGCAAAAGAGCGAAACGGGTTGTCCTGCGGGCGCGGCGGATTGATCCACGCATCGGCGCGAGCCAAAACAACGCGTACCAGTTCGCGACGGCGGGAAAGCGGAATATTTTCATCAAACTGCAGGCGGATAAAGCGATCGTCAGCAGTGACCTGGCGGACGGGGATCGCGATCGCCCCGGACTGAAGGATCAGCTCAATCTCTTCAATCTCATCCTGTTGGTGACGCTTATCCGGCGCACTAACGCGGCAACCGCCCATGGAAAGATCGGCAGTATGACTACGGGAAACAATACCGCTGGCGTAGTGGATAAGTACCGGTATATCGACATCAATACGGATGGTTTTTCGCACCTGACGAGTTTCGCGCGCCACGGCAATGGCGGCCAGCAGGAAGATCAGGCTGTAAATCCCCCAGCCGACGTTCAGCGCAATAACGTTTGGATCTGAGCCAAAGTAGTCATGGCCAATGGCGCGGACAATCCCTACCACCACCCCCAGTCCTAACAGGCAGGCGACGACCAGATGCGGCCTGACGACGGTAAAGTCAAAGTAGCCAACGTCCAACAGCCCGCCTTTATCGGTAACATTAAATTTCCCGCGTTTGGGGAAAATCATTGTCACCAGCGTCGGCAGTATCAGGTGGAACGCCAGCACGATATCGTAGATTTCCCCCCAAAAGCTGTAGCGATAGCGGCCGTTCATGCGCGATCCGACATAGATCGCGAGGAACAGATGCGGCAGCGCATAGGAGACAATCAGGCTCGCGGAAGAGTAAATAATATTCAGGTTAAACAGCAGGTAAGCCAGCGGCGCGGTAACAAACACCACGCGCGGTAGGGCGAACTGATAATAAAGCATGGCGCTGAGGTAGCACAGGCGCTGCTGGAACGTCAGCCCACGGCCAAGAAGCGGGTTATCGAGGCGAAAAATTTGCGTCATTCCGCGCGCCCAGCGGGTACGCTGAATCACGTGCACCACCAGACGTTCGGTGGCTAAACCCGCCGCCAGCGGAATATCAAGGAACGCCGACTTCCAGCCCAGACGCTGAAATTTCAGCGCGGTATGGGCGTCTTCGGTGACGGTTTCAACCGCAAAGCCGCCGATCTGCTCCAGCGCGGCACGGCGAATGACAGCGCAGGAACCGCAGAAGAAAGTCGCATTCCAGTTGTCGTTACCCTGCTGAATTGGGCCATAAAACAGCATTCCTTCGTTCGGGATATTACGCCCCACGGAGAGGTTGCGTTCGAAAGGGTCAGGCGAGTAGAAGTAGTGCGGCGTTTGCACCAGCGCCAGCATCGGGTCGTTGAGAAAACCGCCAACCGTTGCCTGCAGAAAGACGCGAGTTGCCACGTGATCACAGTCAAAAACACAGATCAGTTCGCCATTAGTCAGCGTCATCGCATGGTTGAGGTTACCTGCCTTGGCGTGTTTGTTATCGTTACGAGTGATATATCCTACCCCAACGTCAGCGGCGAAGACCGCAAATTCGTTGCGCTTACCATCATCCAGCAAATAGATTTTGAGTTTGTCTTTTGGATAATCAATACACTGCGCCGCCAGCACGGTATCGCGAACCACCTCAAGCGGTTCGTTATAGCTGGGAATATAGATATCCACCGTCGGCCATTTGCTCATATCATCGGGCAGCGGGACGATTTCACGCTTTAGCGGCCAGACCGTTTGCAGGTAGTTAAGCAGCAGCATCACCCAGATATAGACTTCCGCCAGAAACAGCCCCATCCCCAGAATAGCTTCGATTGTGGAGTTAAAATGCAGGGTCTGTGTCAGACGGAAATACATATAACGGGTTGACATCAGCAGTGATGTCACAACCATTATGACGGAAACGCTACGGTTTTTACTGAATCCCATAACGAAGAGAATACCGATGCTTAGCAGGCCAAAAATATACTGCTTTTGGCTGTCCATCGGCGTGATTACTACCAGCGCGGCAATGGGCGAAAGCGCCAGCACCAGCAACCAGAAAAGTGTTTTTTTCATTCAACAGCCCTGCAGTTAAATTAAAGCCCTGACCTGCGAGGCTGGCTGTGTACCGTGCCGTCGCCAATATTGATACCCAACTGCGCAGAGATTTTTTTTGCAATAATTTCAATATCAAAGGCGGCCGCGGAGGATGGATTAAAGTCAAGGATAAACTTCTGAGAAGCATTCGCTTCCACTACGCTTTCATCACGTTGGATGATACCCAGCAGACAATCGCCCAGCTTTTCTTCCATCAACGTCGTGACATCGCGACTGACCTGGCGACGGTTATCGCTCTGGTTAATCACAAAATAGTGTCCGTGTTTATGGTTGAGTTCGCCCCCGGTCAGGCGCTGTTTTTCAACGTGCGACAGCGTGGACATCGAAGCGGTATCCGCCAGCAGCGGCACCAGATGCATGTCGGCAAGCGAAGTGAGCGCCTTTAGCGCGGGCGAAGGGCCTGGCGGCAGGTCGGCGATAATAATCAACCCCGGATAATTGAGTAAGGCCGACAGACCGCGAGTCAGGAAATGCTCGTCATGGGTCAGACGTTCATCGAAGGCCTGTCGCTGCGTTTCACTCACGTTGCCGTAGGGCAAGACGAAAATATTGCTGCCGGCGCTTAATACGCACTGGCTCCAGTCATGGAGCTCCAGCGCTTTCGCGACATAGCCGCGCTCATCGCCGAGTGGCACGCCAAAATGAAGACGCAGGGCGTTCTGTACATCAAAATCCAGGGCCAGAACTTTGCTGCCTGCGCGGGCCAGCGCCCAGGCCAGATTTGCCGCGAGGGTCGTCTTTCCTACACCGCCTTTCGGGGAACACACGCAGATCAACGGCATGTCGCAATCCTCTCCAGGAGTGATTTAAGTGACTGATCTTTATCTTTTGCTACCGGCTCCACGGTTTTTGCCGCGAAGAGATGGGCAAAGCCTTCCGCCGTCGGCGCTATCGCCGGGCGAGGCCTGGCTACCGGAGCAAGGGCAGGTATCGGTTGAGGTACGGCGGCCTGATGAACAGGTTGAGGAACCGCCGTCTGGGGAGCGGATGCTACGGCAACCGCAGCAGCACTATCTCTCACGGGAATGGGCTGCGGCGCGGATGACGCTACAGCCTCAGGGACAGTCAAGGCCGGTGTAACAGAAGATGACGCAGGTGTGGTCTGAACGATCGCGCGCTCCACCTTGTGAAACATATCTGCGGGAACCCGTTGCGGCAGGGGTAAGGAAACTGACCCGCCTATAGCTAAAGAAGACTCTTCCTCCGCGGGAATAAGTTGATTAAGAATAGCCCAATCCCCTTTTTCATCAGAGGCGGCTTCTGAGGAGAGATCCCTGAATTTTAGACTGTGTGTCCGCGTCTTTTCCTTGAAGCGCTGCAAATCATCATAATGGTTCATAGATAACTTCATGATTTAAATACATCATATTTAATTTGTTTTAATTGTCATACCAGGCAGCTAAAGCATAGTTTAATTTGTTGTTTTTGGCATTTACTCAGTGTTACGCCCGTCACAACACACTAACTTTAGTAGCAATTTGATTATTTTGAATAAAAACCTATCTTACCTGGCGTTATTATCGCAGGCAGTTTGAACACGGACAGCACTTCGATCCCGGAGCGTATACACATATATAGATCAAAAAAAGCCGATGCATATGCTTCGGCTTTTGTCGTTGGTTGTCTGAATCAACTCAGCGGCTTCTCGCCATTTTGATCCTGGTCGACGGCAAAGCAGGCCACCAGTTGACCGCCGTAGTCCTTCAATTGCGGCTGAAGCTGGGTGCATGGGCCGAAGCGTCGATGGCAGCGGGCGTTAAACGCGCATCCTGGCGGCGGATTCAACGGGCTCGGCAGCTCGCCAGTTAGTTTGATGCGCTCGCGGCGGTCATCCGGGTTCAGACGCGGCGTTGCCGACAACAGCGCCTGGGTGTACGGATGCTGCGGATTATTGAAGATTTGATCCTTCGACCCTTTCTCCACGCAGCGGCCTAAATACATCACCATCACTTCATCAGCGATGTGCTCCACTACCGACAGGTCGTGGGAGATAAAGACGTAAGAAAGTCCCAAATCCTGCTGCAGATCCATCATCAGATTCAGCACTTGCGCACGCACCGAAACGTCCAGTGCGGAAACCGGTTCGTCGGCGATCACCACGTCCGGGTCAAGCATCAGGCCGCGGGCGATGGCGATACGCTGACGCTGGCCGCCGGAGAACATATGCGGATAGCGATCGTAGTGCTCGGTTTTCAGACCCACCTTCGCCATCATCGACAGCGCTTTTTCCCGACGCTGCTCTTTGCTCAGCGATGTATTGATCTGCAGCGGCTCTTCCAGAATCTGCCCCACCTTTTTGCGTGGGTTCAACGAACCGTAAGGGTTCTGAAACACAATCTGGATTTTCTGCCGACGCAGCTTTTGTGCCTGCGGATCGTGCTTAAGCAAGTCCTGCCCCTGGTAATACAGCTCGCCGCCAGTGGGAACTTCAATCATCGTCAGCAGACGGCCGAGCGTTGATTTACCGCAGCCGGATTCCCCCACTACCGCCAGCGTTTTACCACGCTCGAGGGTAAACGAGACGCCGTCCAACGCTTTGACCAGGCGTTCCGGCGCAAAGAGCCCCTTCTTCACCGGGTAGTATTTTTTCAGATCGGTGGCCAGCAACAGAGGCTGTTGCGTGGTGGCCTCATGCGTACTCATAGCCCAGGCCTCCCGGCATCATCAAGTGGGTAATGACATTTCGACTGGCGACCGCCGTTAAGCAGGTTCAGCTCAGGTTCTTCACTGCGGCATTTGTCTGTCGCATAGGGGCAGCGCGGGTTGAGCAAACAGCCGCTCGGACGGTCGTATTTGCCCGGCACCACACCCGGCAACGAGGCCAGGCGCGCTTTATCCTGAGCGAACTCCGGCAGCGCGCGTAGCAGCGCCTGAGTATAGGGGTGGCGAGGCGCGCGGAAGATATCCTTCGCGTCGCCGGTTTCCACCACCTGACCGGCGTACATGACGATGATTTTATGCGCCGCTTCAGCCACCAGCGCCAGATCGTGGGTGATCAGGATCAGCGCCATATTCTCTTTCTGCTGCAGTTCCAGCAGCAGCTCAATGATCTGCGCCTGGATGGTCACATCCAGCGCCGTCGTGGGCTCATCGGCAATCAGCAGCTTTGGCCGACAGGCGATGGCCATCGCAATCATCACACGCTGGCTCATGCCCCCGGACAGTTGGTGCGGATAGACATCAAGGCGCGAAGCCGGGTCAGGGATCCCTACCAGCGTCAGCAGGTCAATCGCCCGCTGAATACGCGTTTTCTTATTACCGCCCTGGTGTACCTTAATGGCTTCCATAATCTGATAGCCGACGGTGTAGCACGGGTTGAGGCTGGTCATCGGGTCCTGAAAGATCATCGCCACTTCCGCACCCACCAGTTGGCGGCGCTCTTTTTCGGAAATACGCTTCAGGTCGCGACCGTTAAACTCCAGCTTTTCAGCCATCACCCGACCAGGGTAGTCAATCAGCCCCATAATCGCCAGTGAGCTGACCGATTTACCCGAACCGGACTCACCGACAATACCAATCACTTCGCCCTGATTTACGCTGTAACTCACGCGGTCTACGGCACGGAACGGCGTCCCTTCGTCACCGAAGTGCACCGATAGTTTATCTACATTTAATAACGCCATCTCGAGCCTCTTACTGCTTCAGTTTGGGATCGAGCGCATCACGCAGACCGTCACCCATCAGGTTAAATGCCAGCACCGTCAGCAGGATAGCGACACCCGGAAAGGTGACGACCCACCAGGCGCTCTGCGCGAACTGCAACACGTCGGAGAGCATCGTGCCCCACTCCGGTGTTGGCGGCTGCGCACCCATGCCAAGGAAGCCAAGAGCGGCCATATCGAGAATGGCGTTAGAGAAACCCAGCGACGCCTGAACAATCAGCGGCGCAAGACAGTTAGGAAGAATGTTGATAAACATCTGGCGCATCGCCCCCGCGCCCGCCACCCGAGAAGCGGTCACGTAGTCGCGGTTCACTTCCACCAGCACCGCGGCACGGGTCAGACGCACGTAGTGCGGCAGGGCGACAAAAGTCAGCGCCAGCGAGGCGTTGACGATCGACGGACCAAAAATAGCCACCAGTACCAGCGCCAGCAACAAGCTCGGCAGGGCCAGCATAATATCGACAACGCGCATAATGATCGAGTCAACAACGCCGCCAAAATAGCCTGCAATAAGGCCGAGCACCACGCCGAGGATCAGCGACAGCACCACTACCAGACAGCCGACCAACAGCGACAGGCGCGCGCCGTACATCAGGCGTGACAGGATATCGCGGCCAACGTCATCGGTGCCGAGCAGATGGGTCACGCTGCCGCCCTCCTGCCAGAACGGCGGGGCCAGCAGCGCATCGCGGAACTGATCCGCCGGGTTATAGGGCGCAAGGAAGTTGGCGAACACGGCGATAATAATCATCACCACGACATAGACCAGCCCCACGACAGCGCCTTTGTTGCGTTTAAAATAGTGCCAGAACTCCTGCAGAGGGGTCATTGGCACCGGTTCGGCGACAACTTTATTTTCAGTAATTTGTGACATGATGGCCCCTTACTTCTTATGCCGGATACGCGGGTTCACCACGCCGTACAACAGGTCAACCAGCAGATTGACGAGAATAATCATCGTCGCCACCAGCAGCACCCCGCCCTGCACCACCGGATAATCGCGGCGCTGTAGCGCGTCAATCAACCAGCGGCCAAGGCCCGGCCAGGAGAAGATGGTTTCGGTAAGGATAGCCCCTGCCAGCAGCGTACCTACCTGCAGGCCAATAACCGTGACCACCGGCAGCATCGCGTTACGCAGAGCATGAACGATGATCACCCGCATACGGGTGAGACCTTTCGCTCGTGCCGTACGGATATAATCCTCGCCCAGCACTTCCAGCATCGACGAACGGGTCATACGCACGATCACCGCCAGTGGAATGGTACCCAGCACCACGGCAGGCAGGATCATATGCATCACTGCATCTATAAAATCGCCCTGTTCGCCCCAAATCGCGGTATCAATCAGCATAAATCCGGTCAGCGGAAGAGTATCGTCAAGGAAGACGGTATCGCTGATGCGCCCGGAAACCGGCGTCAGGTTAAGCTGTACCGACACCAGCATGATCAGCATCATGCCCCACCAGAAGATAGGCATGGAGTAGCCGGTCAGCGCGAGGCCTACGGAGGTGTGATCGAAGATAGAGCCGCGTTTGACCGCCGCCAGCACCCCCACCGGGATCCCGACGATGACGGCAAAAATCATCGCGCAGACGCCCAACTCCATAGTGGCTTTAAAGCGCGGCACGAACTCTTCCCAAACGGGAATACGGCTTTTCAGCGAGATGCCCAAATCACCGTGCATCACGCCCCAAATATAGTTGACATACTGCTGCCACATTGGCTTATCGAGGCCCATTTCGGCCAGCAACTGCGCATGACGTTCAGGGGAAATACCACGTTCGCCCGCCATAATCATCACCGGGTCGCCGGGGATCATATGAACGAAGGCAAAAGTGAGAAGGGTAATACCGATAAATGTTGGGATGACAAGTCCCAAACGTCGGAGAATGAACTGCAACATAACCCGGATTCTCTCTGGAGACGGCCCGCCTGGTGACAGGACGTCTGTATTGCTCACAAATGTCAATTCCCTCTCCCCAAGGCGGAGAGAGGGGGGAAACACGCTGTTATTATTCGATAGAGACGTTATCGAAGTGGTGTTTACCTAATGGATCGACCACGTAGCCTTTGACTTCTTTACGCACCGGCTCATAGACGGTGGAGTGAGCGACGATCAGCGCCGGAGCCTGATCATGCATCACGACCTGAGCTTGTTTATACAGCTCAATGCGTTTGTTGTGGTCATCGGTAGCGCGAGCCGGCTGAATCAGATCTTCAAACGGCTTATAGCACCAGCGGGAGTAGTTAGAACCGTCTTTTGCCGCCGCACAACTGAACAGGGTTGCGAAGAAGTTATCCGGATCCCCGTTGTCGCCGGTCCAGCCCATCATGACGGTCTGATGCTCGCCCGCTTTCGCGCGCTTGAGGTATTCACCCCACTCGTAGGTCACGATCCTGGCCTTGACACCAACTTTAGCCCAGTCAGCCTGAATCATCTCAGCCATACGGCGCGCGTTCGGATTATACGGACGCTGTACCGGCATCGCCCACAGATCAATACTGAAGCCTTTTTCCAGGCCTGCTTCTTTCAGCAGCGCTTTCGCTTTCTCCGGGTCGTAAGTGTAGTCTTTAACGTCGTCGTTATAGCCCCACATGGTCGGCGGGATCAGGTTCTTCGCGGCCTGGCCTGCGCCCTGGTAAACGGCTTTGATAATCGCTTCTTTGTTTACCGCATAGGTCAGCGCCTGGCGAACTTTGACATCATCCAGCGGCTTCTTCTCAGTGTTGAAAGAGAGGTAGCCTACGTTCAGACCCGGCTGCTCTAGCAGAGTAATGTTTTTGTCTTCCTTCATACGCGCGATATCCGCCGGGTTCGGGTACGGCATGATCTGGCATTCGTTTTTCTGCAGCTTAGCGTAGCGCACGGAAGCATCAGGGGTGATGGAGAAGACCAGGCGATCAATTTTCGGCTTGGTGCCCCAGTAGCCCGGGAAGGCTTTATAGAGAATACGGGAGTCTTTCTGATACTGCAGCAGTTGGAACGGGCCGGTACCGATTGGGTTCAGGTCCACTTTCTCCGGCGTACCGGCTTTCAACATGTTGTCGGCATACTCTTTTGACAGAATAGAGGCGAAGTCCATGGCAAGGTCAGCAAGAAACGGCGATTCCGGACGGGTCAGCACGAACTGGATGGTGTAATCGTCTACTTTCTTCACTTCGCTAATCAGGTCAGGTAACCCCATACCTTCAAAGTATTCATAGCTGCCGCCAGACACTTTATGGTACGGGTTATTGGTATTTTTTTGTCTGTCGAATGAGAAGACGACGTCATCGGCATTCAGCGTGCGGGTCGGTTTAAAATCTTTGTTATCCTGCCACTTCACGTCTTTACGCAGATGGAAAGTATAGGTTTTCCCATCTTCGCTAACTTCCCATTTCTCAGCCAGACCCGGAATAACTTCCGTGGTACCCGTTTTGAATTCCACCAGACGGTTATAAATCGGCACTGAGCTGGCGTCATAGGTCGTACCAGAGGTGAAGAGCTGCGGGTTAAAACCTTCCGGCGAACCTTCTGAACAATAAACCAGGGTTTTCGCTTGTACGCTTGCTGCGACGGTCATGGCAACCAGGCTCAGACCAAGCTTCAACATCCCTGATTTTTTCAAGGAAATACTCATTATTCTGCTCCAAATGTGATGTTGTTTGCATATACCCGCCAGACCTTTATTTATTTTTATTCGTCATATTTCGAACTACAGATGCGTTGGCTGCACTCAATCACCCAGTCACAGAGTTATCTATGCTCCTGGGAATTCTTAAGCGTGCCGCCTTCCCGTAACTCAAACTATTTAGAATATACCCGGTCCGGTCGGTGGTGCCCGAAAGCGTTGAGAGAGATGGGATTCCTTTTGCAAAAACAGCTGAGTTGCAATACGGATTCTCCATGAAATGCCCCTCATGCCCTACAATCTGTCAACAGAATGGGGAAACGTCAATACAGACAACCAGGTTTTACATCCGGGGTGAGAATCGGCGGGCAAAGATTAAAAAAAGTGCAACGCGCTATTTTCAGCAGAGAAATTTATGCTACAGGGCGATATCCAGAATAAATCACTTAATATTTTTCGACAAACAGTTATAAGCAATTATGGGAAATGGTAAAAAAATCTTGCGATGTGACCAATATGTGAGCGATAAATAGCGTAAACGTTAAAACGCACAGCGAAAAATACTGGAATTATCCATAAGCTTCGCGAAGAAAGTTCGGTGTATATATAAAAAAATACAATGGAATATGTCACAAAACAGGGAATAAGTGACCGGAAATGGGGATGGGCGAGTTTTTTAGCAGTCTGGTACGATCGGTATCTTCCCGGAGACGGTGCTACGCACCTTAGTGAAGACTCATCCGCAGACAGCGATGAACTATAGCCCGGCTAAGGCGTTTACGCCGCAAACCGGGAAGGTAACCACAATTCGGCTTCTGATTCTCCCCGGTGGCGCTACGCTTACGCGGGGCTACGGGTTCACAGCGCTTTGTAAGCCTGTAGCCTGGATTTTGCGAATGACAGATGCAAAAAAACCTGCTCGTTGAGCAGGCTTTTGAATTTGGTCGGTGATAGAGGATTCGAACCTCCGACCCCTTCGTCCCGAACGAAGTGCGCTACCAGGCTGCGCCAATCACCGATGCGGGCGAATCTTACTGCTGAGATACACACCCGTCAATGCCTTATTATGAAAAAGTCATTCAAGCGGCGAGAAACTCGCCACTCTGCTACTCCTTCTTCGCCGCAGCGTCAGGCGCATGGCACCAGTTGTTATATTGGTTTATCCCGCCGTCCGGCGACGTATAACCAAGACAGCCCATAATGGTGTCATACAGCTCTACGTGGTGACGCGGTACCTTCATTGCAGCCTGCTGCTTCAGGCGTGCAAAAGAGGCTGCGTGGTCAGGCGACTCCAGATACTTATCCGACATCCACACCAGCATCGGCACGCGGAACTGCTCCGGCGGCGCCATCTTGCGCGGTGTGCCATGCAGGTGCTCGCGCTCGTTGATGGACTCGCCATGGTCGGCCGCATAGAAAACAATCGCCTTCTTATCCCGCAGTTGATCCAGTACGCTGACAATAAAGTGATCGACGTAGGTCACGCTGTTATCGTAGGAGTTAATCAGCTCAGCCTTCGAGCATTTATTATCGACACCAACGCATTCCGGCCGCCATTGCGCAAAGCTGCGCGGATAACGCTGGGTATAATTAAAGTGCGATCCTTTGGTATGCAGAATAATCAAATGCTTACCGGCTGGTTCCTTTACCAGACCGCGCTGCATTTCGTCCACCAGCAGCATATCGTCAACACTCTTGCCACGGTTGCGTGGCTCAGCGCTAATCTGTTCGCGATAGGCGATATTGTTCGCCATCGTGTTACTGTAGAACCACATCTCGCTTTGCATAGCATACAGGTCACCGGTAAAACCGAGCTGGTGCAGGACGGCAAAAATGTTCTGTTCTTTCAGCGTACGCTGCGGGTTATCATCCGCTCCACCCTGGCGAACGAACATACAGCGTAGCGACAGTTTAGTGGCGGTATCGCAGGAGTATCCACGGAAAGCCACCAGGTTTTTCTCCTGCGCCAGCTTAGGCGTGGTATTGCGGTTATAGCCCAGGATGCCCATATGATCCCAGCGAGTGGTTTCGCCGATGATAAACACCACGTAAGTGTCATCCAGTCCTTCAGGCGCAACATAGGTGAATTTTTTCGCCGGATTGATCAGGGATCTATTATCGGAAGACTCATCAACCTGCGCCCACGCGTAAAGCCCCAGCGCTGAAAGCCAGTTAGACGGCAGGTAGGAGTTAGCCACCACCCCGCCATAGCTTGGCAGGTCGACTTCGGAGCTACGCTCGAAATTATTCTGGCGAACCTCCAGCAGACGAATTGGTCCCCAGACCATCAGACCAGCCAGCACCACGATAGTCATATTCTTCATCCGCTGGCCAGGCGTACGAATTTGACGCAGCAGCGTAAAGCGACAGCGGTTACTCCAGATAAGCAGCAGTGGCAGCGCGCTCATCAGCGCCAGCCAGAGAATCAGGCGCCAGCCGATAACCTCTCTGGACAAGTCGATGTCAGTGGTCATCACCGACGCAATAATCCCGTAGCCAATCACGACGTTCAGGAAGGTCATGTAATAGCTGGCGGCAGCAGAGAATATCACGACTATGGTCGCGAGGATCCGCCAGACCCTACGTCCGAACAGCGACAAAATACGCAGCAGAAAGAAGGTGACCAGACAAGTCCCAATCAATTCTACTGCACCTGAGAGTCCTTTCCAGATGGTAAATTCCTGAGCGTAACCTTCGAAGCGACGGAAGAATACGGCAGCGTTCATAAACCAGCCGATGTACAGCGCCAGCCAGATACTGAGCTTCAGCTGCGTCATCGTTTTAATGTATTTCATGCAAGCAAACCTGGAAAAGAAGAGATAAAACCGCCTTACTTAAGCAATATAAGTAAACAGGTTAATAAAGTGCGTTTCGCCTGGTTATAAGAAACCTCTACAAAGCGCGCTAAGTAGACCACAGCGGAAGGGAAAAGTATCAGGAGGGAAGGTAAACCAACCAAACATTTACAATACATTTGGTGGGATTGGCGCTATTAGCTACGGATAAGCCGAATAGCTTACCAGCCAACACACCTGCAACTTGAAGGATGACGGATAAACTAAAAATTAGCGCTCACCCCCATCAGATAGAGATAGTTTGCCCCGGTGGGCAAACTGTCCGCCTGCGACAGCGCCGCCCAGGCGGCAAGATGGGAGTTGAGGGGCATATCAGCGCCAAATGTCACGTCCCGCCAGGCACTGTCCTGCGCGCGATTCGGCCCACCAGAATCAGCGGTTAACCCCTGGTTGTAGCTCACCTGGGCCCAC
This sequence comes from Klebsiella sp., assembly GCA_036498385.1. Lineage (GTDB taxonomy): Bacteria > Pseudomonadota > Gammaproteobacteria > Enterobacterales > Enterobacteriaceae > Klebsiella. Next base: position 34,252 of record DASYFN010000003.1, on the reverse strand, counting down.
GGATGTACACCCCATAGTTTCTGATAATCGACCCGCCAGCCCAGCGTATTCACGTAGCCGGTTCCTGTCGCATGACGAGTAAGAGGAGGCGAAGTCAGATCAGAACGTAAACTGGCTACCGGGCCGGACGTCATACCCTCTACCAATGATAAATTCCAGCCGATGCTCATACCTCTGGCGCTATCCGGTGGCGATACCGCCTGATTAAACGCCAGTCCGGAAGGATCACTGGACGCATTTATCCGCTCCGCGAGAATATCTTCATAGCGCGGTTGGTGATCGCTGTCCCATGTATAGCGTTCCGCTGTATTACTTTTTGTATCGATAGCGATATATTCCTGTTGCCAGGCATTCGCACCGGCAACACACGATGCCCAGACGGATACGCACGCCGGGACCAGGAATATCCGGAGATCATTGCATTTATTTATTATCATTAATGCGACGCCAAAAAGAGCCGAAACGGCAAGGTTGCTGTGTTTTTATAGGGTATCCTATCCCTGTTTTGGGAATAATAACCCTGTATTAACTATTATCCTTATCTTTCAGCCGTCAAGTTGAACGACTGAGTTTTACGACAAAAGGGAGGGACAGATGCAACGTTGCGGATGGGTCAGTCAGGATCCTTTATATATTGAGTACCACGATAACGAGTGGGGCGTTGCTGAAAAGAACCCCCGCAAGCTGTTTGAGATGATTTGTCTCGAGGGTCAGCAGGCCGGGCTGTCGTGGATCACCGTGCTGAAAAAGCGTGAAAACTACCGCAACGCCTTTCACCAGTTTGACCCGCTTCGCGTCGCGGCAATGGGCGAAGAGGATATTGAACGTCTGCTTCTCGATGCCGGTATTATTCGCCATCGCGGTAAAATTCAGGCCATCATCGGCAACGCCCGGGCCTTCCTGGCAATGGAAGAAAATGGCGAACCTTTCGCAGATTTCGTCTGGTCATTCGTCGACAATCAACCCCAGGTGACTACCGCCGCCACGCTGGCGGAGATCCCGACAACCACCCCGGCTTCTGACGCGCTGTCAAAAGCGCTGAAAAAACGCGGCTTTAAGTTTGTCGGCTCAACTATCTGCTACTCCTTTATGCAGGCCTGCGGTCTGGTCAACGACCATGTCACCGACTGTTTCTGTCACTCCGGAGGCCAGGATGATTCGCAACTGGGACGCTAACGAAACCGGCCCGCTGCTTGAGCTATGGCTGGAGAGTACGATCCACGCGCACCCGTTTATCGCCGAAAGCTACTGGCATGACAGCCTGCCGATAGTGCGCGACGTTTACCTGCCCACCGCGCAAACCTGGGTATGGGAACAGGACGGTGTGCTGAAGGGTTTTATCAGCGTGATGGAGTCCCGCTTCATTGGTGCGCTGTTCGTCGCGCCGGATGCTGCCAGACAGGGCATCGGCAGCGCACTGATCGACGAAGTCAAAAAACACTACGACTGGCTAAGTCTCGAGGTGTACCAGAAAAACGTTCAGGCGGTGAATTTCTACCATGCGCAAGGCTTTCGCATTGAAGACTGCGCATGGCAGGATGAAACCCAGCATCCGACCTGGATTATGCATTGGTCGGCGGATCAAATGCCGTCAGCATAAGCTCGGGTCCGGTATATTTCTCCAGCCAGGCCAGTGCCGTATTTCCGGCACAGCCGTTGCCAAGTCGTGATGTCGGAATATCTTTGGTTAGCACGTTCACCGCACCGTTTTTGCAGATCCCCGTCTGGGCGTCGAGATCGGGCCACGCCCCTTCATGTAAGCAGATGACCCCGGGACGGATGCCGTCGGTCACCACTGCACCGGCCAGCACCTGCCCGCGTGAATTCCACACCCGCACCAGATCGCCATCGGCGATATTGCGCGCCTGTGCATCCTGCGGATGAAGGGTTAACGGTTCACGGCCCGCCACCGCGTACTGCTCGCGCAACGATGTATAATTGAGCTGGCTATGGAGACGGTGCGCCGGATGCGCTGAAAGCACCTGGAGCTGACCTTCCTGCGCATTGCCATGCCACTCATCCGGCTCCAGCCACATCGGGTACGGCGGACAATCCGGATAGGCAAACCCAGCGATGGTCGGCGAGTAAATTTCAATTTTACCGCTGGCGGTGCTCAGCGGATTCGCCAGCGGATCGGTCCTGAAGGCGGCAAAACGGGCGAAGCGTGTGTTTTCAGGCTCCTCTGGCATTTCAATCAGTTGATTATCCTGCCAGAACTGAGCGAACGGCGGCAGCGTTACCTGCTGTGCCGCCCCGCGCTGAGCGGCAATCTGGTAAAACGTCTCCAGCCACTGCATATCGTTTTTATCTTCAGTAAAGCGCTCCCGCCCGCCCTCTTCCCAGCGCTCGCTGAGGTCGGCAAAAACATCGAAATCATCGCGTGCTTCATCGCGAGGCGCGACCACCTGCTTCATCGGCACCAGATGCTGGTTGCTGTAATCGCCGGTCATGGTCATATCGTTGCGTTCAAATGAGGTTGTCGCGGGCAGTACGATATCGGCATGACGCGCCGCCGCAGTCCAGAAGCATTCGGAAATCACAATAAGCTGCGGTTTTTGCCAGGCGCGGATCAGCCGATTGGTATCCTGATGATGGGTAAAATTGGCGCCGCCCACCCACCAGATAAAGCGAATATCCGGGAAGCAGCGTTCCATACCGTTATGTTGATAAGCCGCGCCGGGGTTTTCCAGCGCTTCCACAATACGCGCGACCGGGATTTTTTCTACCGCATCGCTACCGCCCGCCACGCTGCCCTGCATTGAAGCCAGCACTGCCGCACGACGCGTAGGGTTGCCGCCATTGGCAAAATGATAGGAAAGACCAAAGCCCCCACCCTCGGTGCCAATCTGGCCGAGCATGGCGGCAAGGGTCACCAGCATCCAGTGCTTTTGTTCGCCAAACTGCTGACGCTGCATTCCCCAGCCGGACATTAACATAGTGGTGTTTTCGTGGAAGAGTTTTGCCAGTTCGCGAATTTTATCCGTGCTAACGCCACAGATTCCTGCAGCCCATTCCGCCGTTTTTGCCGTTCCGTCGCTTTCCCCGGTCAGATAACGGGCAAAAATGTGATAGCCGCTGGTGCAGCGGGCCAGGAATTCGTCATCCTGCCAGCCATTTTCCACCAGCGTGTGGGCAATACCGAGCATCAGCGCGACGTCGGTCCCCATATGCGGAGCGATCCACTCCGCCGCATCGCCAAAGAACTCCGCCGTTTCCGATCGCATCGGATCGATGCAGATCACCCGCTTCCCGCTCTGACGCAGACGGTCGAACCACGGGATGCCCTGCTCATCGGAAGCATTCCAGGCAATTTTTAGGGTATTTAACGGGTTAGCGCTCCACAGCACGACCACATCGCTATGTTCCAGCACCATTGGCCAGCTGGTCTGTTGCTGATAAACCTCATTACCGCCAACCACGTACGGCATGATCGCCTGTGCCGCGCCGGTGGAATAATCTCCCAGATGCCCGGTATAGCCACCCGCCAGGCTCATATAGCGCTGGAGCAGCGTCGCCGCTTTGTGCAGCACGCCGTTAGAGCGCCAGCCGTAGGAGCCCGCAAAGATAGAGGTCGGGCCATAGCTATCACGAATACGTCGATGCTGAGCATGAATCAGATCCAGCGCCTGCTCCCAACTCACCCGTACAAACTCATCCTGCCCGCGCACGCCTTGTGGGCTTTCAGGCGAGGCGAGAAATCCCTTACGTACCATCGGGTAACGCACGCGAGTTTTGCTATGTACCTGATCGCGCACTGCGGTTTGCAGAGAGTTGGCGAAGGGTGTATCAAGCGCTCCGCGCGACGAGATGACGTTTTCACCATCGGTTTCGACCAGCATTGGCCCCCAGTGGGCTGCAGTCAGGATAGTTTTGGTGGCAGATGAGGTTGGCAAATCGGGCTCCTGGTCAACGATAGCAGGTGTGGTGACGGCAAGTTATTCAGCCGTTCAATGTTATTTACAAAGTGAGAGGCTCTCTGCGGAATTTTCTCCGGCTTCGGGCGTCATAATCAACCGCCACGGCCGCTGTGGCAAAGAATAAAAAGGATTAAGGAAAGAGAAAGTCGCACTAACCTGAAACCCGCAATAACCCACAGAATGCGTCGCGCAGCAATTACCCTCGGCCTGCGGTCGCTCAGCCGCCCCTCCAGAGCCAGCGCAAACGCTGTTTACATCCGTAGATATCACGTCTGTCCACGCAACTTATCGTGAACGGAACAGACCACTGACGAACAATGGGCCAAAACAAAAAAAGCACCATTTCGTCAGCCCCCTCTAAAAAGAGATTCACGCGGCTAAAAGAGACCGCACAAAAAAACGATGACTCCCTTAACTGATCGGCACTCCTTCTTTACCCCACACCTGGCGGGCAAAATACTTGATATAGCAGATTTTCGCGCTAAGGTGTGTGCAGATTTCAGCAAAGGAAGCCACCATGGCGAAAGCGGCGCGAGCAACCATTAGCGATGTGGCGAAAGCCGCAAAGACCGGCAAAACCAGCATTTCACGTTATCTGAACGGCGAAAAGCACCTGCTTTCTGACGATCTGCTGGGGCGGATTGAAAAAGCCATTGCCGAGCTCGACTATCGTCCCAGCCTGATGGCCCGCGGTCTGAAGCATGGCCGCACCCGACTGATTGGCCTGATCATCGCAGATATCACCAATCCCTACTCCGTCAATGTGCTCAGCGGCATTGAAGCCGCCTGTCGCGAAAAAGGCTTCACCCTGCTGGTGTGTAATACCAACAACGAGCTGGACCAGGAGCTGCACTACCTCGATCTGCTGCGCAGCTATCAGGTGGAGGGGATTGTGGTCAACGCCGTCGGGATGCGCGAGGACGGCCTCAACCGCCTGCAGCAGTCGGCGCTGCCGATGGTGCTTATCGATCGTAAAATCCCGGAATTCGCCTGCGATGTTGTCGGCCTCGATAATACCCAGGCCGCCACCACCGCCACCGAACATCTGGTGGAAAAGGGCTTCGAAGCCTTGCTGTTCCTCAGCGAACCCCTCGGCTCGGTAAATACCCGTCGCGAGCGCCTGAATGCCTTTCGTAGCACCCTCCAGCGCCATACCGGTATCGTTGCGGAAAATGCCGAAGTGCCATTGAACGATGGCGCGATGCTGGATAGCGTCCTGCGTCATTTTCACTCCCACCATCGCGGCATGCGCAAAGCGGTCATTTCCGCCAACGGCGCGCTGACGTTACAGGTCGCGCGCGCCCTTAAGCGCGTTGGCCTGATTTGGGGCAGCGATATCGGCCTGCTGGGCTTCGATGAGCTGGAATGGGCCGAGCTGGCGGGCGTGGGGATCACTACCCTCAAACAGCCGACATGGCAGATCGGCTTCGCCGCTGTCGAGCAGGTGGTGCGCCGGATTGAAGGCAGCAACGACCCGGTCTGCGAGCGCGTGTTTTCCGGAGAGCTGATCGTCAGAGGCTCCACCTCCCGCTAACGATCCTTCGTGATGGCGATCATAGATTAGACATCCTGGCCTTTCCATTGGAACCGATACCATCTAGCGTAAATAAGTAACACATCAAATTATCGCCGGGAGTGTTGGGATGACCAGAAAGATTATTGTCGTGACCGCCGCGTACGGGAATGACCTTGTTAAAGCGCCTGGCGGGCAGTCCGCCGTATTGCCGTTTATCGCCGGTGCCGGCGCGGATGGCGTAGAGATCCGCCGTGAATTGTTCAACGCCGATGAACTGAACCACCTGCCACAATTAGCCGCAGATATTGCGAGCCGCGATCTGCTGGTTTGCTATTCCGCGCCAGAAGCTCTGTTTGCCGCAGACGGCTCGCTTAACCCGCATCTTTCCGCCCTTTTACTGGAAGCCCGGGCCCTTAACGCCCTGTGGCTGAAGCTCTCACTGGGCCACTTTACTCACCACAATGACCTCGAAACCCTGCGCGATATTCTGCGGGAGAGCGGCATGGCGCTGGTGGTGGAAAACGATCAAACCGACTGCGGCCAGCTGGCGCCGATGCAGCGCTTCAAAACCGCCTGCCAGGTTAACCAACTGCCAATCACCCTGACCTTTGATATGGGTAACTGGCTGTGGGTCGGCGACTCGCCGGAAGAGGCCGCGCGTCACCTGGCTCCTGCCGTCAGCTATATTCACGTAAAGGCGGCTGAACCGCACCATTCGCACTTTCGCGCCGTGCCGCCGGACGAAGCGTCCGAACGTTGGCTGGCGCTGCTCAACAACCTGCCCGCCGATGCCCCGCGCGGGATTGAATTTCCCCTGACTGGCCATGACCTGACAGCCGTGACCCGCCGCTACGTCAACCTGTTGCGTGAGGATTAAGTTATGCAAAAAACTTTAGATGTCATCACGATAGGCGAAGCCATGGCGATGTTTGTCGCTACCGAAACCGGCGAACTGTCTGAAGTAGAGCACTTTATGAAGCGCGTCGCGGGCGCGGAGCTGAATGTCGCAACCGGGCTGGCTCGCCTCGGTTTAAGCGTCGGCTGGGTAAGCCGTGTCGGCGCGGACAGCTTTGGTCGCTTTGTCCTCAACGCACTGGCGAAAGAGGGGATCGACGCCCGCGGCGTGAGTACCGATGGCCGCTTCGCTACCGGCTTTCAGTTGAAATCTAAAACCGAAAATGGAACCGATCCCATCGTGGAGTATTTTCGTAAAGGCTCCGCCGCCAGCTATCTGTCGCCGGACGATTTCAATGAATCCTATTTCACTACTGCCAGGCATCTGCACTTAAGCGGCGTGGCCGCTGCGCTGTCGGAAAGCTCATACGCCCTGCTGGACCGCGCGGCGCGCACCATGAAAGCGCAGGGAAAGACGATTTCATTCGATCCCAACCTGCGGCCAATGCTGTGGAAAAGCGAAACCGAAATGATCGGGAAACTTAACCAACTGGCGTTTCAGGCCGACTGGGTTCTGCCGGGTTTAAAAGAAGGCATGATCCTGACCGGTCTACAAACACCGGAAGCCATCGCGGACTTTTATCTCAGCCATGGCGTTCGCGCGGTCATCATTAAAACCGGTTCCGACGGCGCCTGGTATAAAACCGCTGACGGTGAACAAGGGGCCGTGGCGGCGATAAAAGTAGATAACGTCGTCGATACCGTCGGCGCGGGCGATGGTTTTGCCGTCGGGGTGATTAGCGCCCTGCTGGAAGGAAAATCGCTGCAACAGACGGTTCATCGCGGAAACAAAATCGGCTCACTGGCCATTCAAGTCCAGGGTGATAGCGAAGGATTACCCACGCGCGAGGCGCTGGGCGAGCCGGCAGATTAAGCACAAGTCCATAGCCGTTCTGTACCCTACATGCAGTGCGGCGTAACAGACCTTTTCTAATAGATGAGTGTCACCTCACTAACAGAGGCAAGCCTATGAATAGTTCAACGAATGCAACAAAACGCTGGTGGTACATCATGCCTATCGTGTTTATCACGTATAGCCTGGCGTATCTCGACCGCGCTAACTTCAGCTTCGCTTCGGCGGCCGGTATTACTGAAGATTTGGGGATCACCAAAGGTATCTCGTCACTGCTGGGGGCGCTGTTCTTCCTCGGCTACTTCTTCTTTCAGATCCCCGGCGCGATTTATGCCGAACGCCGCAGCGTACGCAAACTGATTTTTATCTGCCTGATCCTGTGGGGTGCTTGCGCCTCGCTGACCGGGATGGTGCACAATATTCCCGCGCTGGCGGCGATCCGCTTTATCCTTGGCGTGGTAGAGGCCGCGGTAATGCCGGCGATGCTGATTTACATCAGCAACTGGTTTACCAAATCTGAACGCTCTCGTGCCAACACCTTCCTGATCCTCGGTAACCCGGTGACGGTGCTGTGGATGTCGGTAGTCTCCGGCTACCTGATACAGGCCTTCGGCTGGCGGGAAATGTTCATTATTGAAGGCGTTCCGGCTGTAATTTGGGCGTTCTGCTGGTGGGTGCTGGTTAAAGACAAACCGTCTCAGGTCAACTGGCTGGCGGAAAGTGAAAAAGCCGCATTGCAGGAGCAACTGGAGCGTGAACAGCAGGGTATCAAACCGGTCCGCAACTACGGCGAAGCCTTCCGCTCGCGCAATGTTGTCCTGTTGTGCATGCAGTATTTTGCCTGGAGCATCGGGGTTTACGGTTTTGTACTGTGGCTGCCGTCGATCATCCGCAGCGGCGGCGAAAATATGGGTATGGTCGAGGTCGGCTGGCTCTCATCCGTTCCCTATCTGGCGGCGACCATCGCTATGATCGTGGTGTCATGGGCCTCCGATAAAATGCAGAACCGCAAGCTGTTCGTCTGGCCGCTGCTGTTGATTGCCGCCTTCGCTTTTATTGGTTCCTGGGCCGTTGGCGCCAACCATTTCTGGGTCTCTTATACCCTGCTGGTGATTGCCGGTGCGGCGATGTACGCCCCGTACGGGCCTTTCTTTGCCATTATTCCTGAGATGCTGCCGCGTAACGTCGCCGGCGGTGCCATGGCGCTGATTAACAGCATGGGCGCGCTGGGTTCGTTCTTTGGCTCATGGTTTGTGGGCTACCTGAACGGCACCACTGGAAGTCCGTCAGCCTCTTACATTTTTATGGGAGTGGCGCTTTTCGTCTCGGTATGGCTTACTTTGATTGTTAAGCCTGCTAATAATCAAAAAATTCCGCTCGGCGCACGTCACGCCTGAAACCTTAACGCAACGGAGAACCGCATGAAGCCGTCAGTCATTCTCTACAAAACGCTTCCCGACGACCTGTATCAGCGTCTGGAACAACACTTTACCGTCACTCAGGTAACAAACCTGCGTCCTGAGACCGTTTCACAGCATGCCGCCGCGTTCGCTGAAGCGGTAGGTCTGCTGGGTTCCAGCGAAAAAGTCGATACCGCGTTACTGGAGAAAATGCCCAAGCTTCGTGCAACCTCGACCATCTCCGTTGGTTACGACAACTTCGACGTCGATGCGCTGAATATGCGTAAAGTGCTGCTGATGCACACCCCGACTGTGCTGACAGAAACCGTCGCCGATACCGTTATGGCGCTGATATTGAGCACCGCGCGTCGGGTGGTTGAAGTGGCCAACCGCGTGAAGTCCGGAGAGTGGACCAAAAGCATCGGTCCGGACTGGTTTGGCAACGATGTGCACCATAAAACTCTCGGCATCGTCGGCATGGGGCGTATCGGGATGGCGCTTGCCCAGCGCGCACACGCGGGCTTCGGCATGCCGATTCTCTATAACGCTCGCCGCCAGCACCCGCAGGCGGAAGAGCGCTTTAACGCCCACTACTGCGATCTCGATACCCTGCTGCAGGAAGCGGATTTTGTCTGTCTGATCCTGCCGCTGACCGAAGAGACTCATCATCTGTTCGGCAAAGAGCAGTTTGCCAGAATGAAGTCCTCCGCCATCTTTATTAATGCCGGGCGCGGCCCGGTGGTGGATGAGAAGGCGTTGATTGCCGCTTTGCAGAAAGGTGAAATTTACGCCGCCGGCCTGGACGTTTTCGAACAAGAGCCGCTGGCGAAAGACTCCCCGCTACTGAGCCTGCCAAACGTGGTTGCAGTACCGCATATTGGCTCCGCAACGCATGAGACTCGCTACAATATGGCGGCCTGTGCGGTGGATAATCTGATTGATGCCCTGAACGGCAAGGTTGAGAAGAACTGCGTGAACCCGCAGGTGAAGTAAGAGAAGGAAACCCCGGGCTAAGGTGAAGCCTTGCCCGGGTTGTCAGAACCGTTAACGGGTCGCGTTAACTGCTGCCGTCCACGCCTGGTTAAAGGCCTGGTGCTGAGCGGCCAGCGGTCCAATCAGCGTATTATACTGACTGGCCTGCTGCGAAGTTGGGAACTGAATACCGTTCGCCACGAAGCTGACCTGGGCTTCCTGCTGAGCAATAAAATCCCCCACCCGCACCAGTTGCTGGGTAAATACTTGAGCAGCCGGAATTAACGGCTGTAGCGCATTCGCCGGAGCCGTCACGACTTTATTATAAACCTGGTCGAAGACCGGCTTGAGATCGTCACTCTGTTTCAGCGCGCCGTGCGCGGCATCCGCCTGCATTTTGGCGTTCTCCAGTTGCTGGCTTAGTACGCCCAGAGCGCCGTTTGCCTGACGCAGCGGCTCGCGCTGGGTGACATAATCCTGCGGTACGCGAATCGCGTTCACGCTATCAACCACCGGGCGCAAACCCGCATCCATCGCCTGGGTTACCTGCTGTGAATAGAGATAAATCACCGCGTAATCGGAAACGAAAGGCCCAAACTGTTTTTTCTGATCAGCGGTCAGCGTCGGCAGTCGTTCGCCGCTACGCATTGCCGTATTTTGCAGAAAGTCGATAAACGCTTTGCGCTGATCGCCTTCTTTATCAAAACACCCACTCAGGCTAAGCACCATTAACAGGGCCGCAATAACCGCAAACCAGCGAGAGCAGGACTTTCCTGTCGCCATTTTTTACTCCTTTCAGCCAAAAAAAAGCGCAAACAGACACACACGTGCCAGACGCTGACAAGGATAGTCCAGGTCGGACTTGCAGGATACCTTTTCCTTACAATCTTCCTCCTTAAAATCTGGTTTTCGGTGTTTTAGTACGCAGTCATATCGTCTGTTACGCTCATCACAATTACCACTCTCGTCCAGCATTAAGCTGTATTACATAACAGAATGATTTTATTATCATTAATCCAAACCTTCTCCTGGCCATCCCGTAAATCGCACGCTTTCCTTTTAGCCTTAATCAGCTAACGCTGCTGCGTTTTCTCATCGGTCAGTGAGTCCGCACTGGCCCTTACCGCTTTTCTTCTTACCTGTTTACAATAATTTTCTAATCTGTTTGTATTGATATTAATCATCAGCTTATCTCCACTAAATTCCCCTTTACATAAGCCATGCCGGCAAATAATCACTAACGTGATCATTTTTTTGCGACTATTCTTAAGAGGCTCTACATAATTCACCCTCCGCCGTATGAAAGAGAGGAGTTTTCAATGGAATATAAAGATCCTGCATTTGAACTACTGAGCAACCTGGAACAAATTATCTTTAAAGATCAGGCTCAGGCGGCCTCCCTGCCGCGTAAGCCCGCCGCATTTAGCGAATTTGAACAGCTACGCAAAGGTACCGGGCTAAAGATAGATGATTTTGCCAATGCCATGGGTGTCAGCGTAACAATGGTACTAGAGTGGGAATCGAGACGCGTGAAACCCTCAATTACAGAGCTAAAGCTGATGCGCTTGATACAGGCGAATCCACAGCTTTCAAGACAACTTATTGATTGATGTTTTTGGATATTATCGGTTACGGCTAGCACCCTACACGGCCTACAAAATCCATAATATCATTCGGTTATGAGTTTTTCGTAGGCCCGTGCAAGCGAAGCGCTGCCGGGTAATTCCAGCGAGTCCACACTTTGTCAGCAGCCTGACCGGTTTCAAGTTATTGAAAAAAAAGTTTGCTATCGTCCCGCGAAAATGCGTTAATGCTCGCAGGTTTGATGTAAAGACCACAGAGCATTCGAATAGAGCAGTCCTTCAAAGGTTATCCGTTGATACCCCGGTAGTGAACTTTCCCTTTATCGCTTCAAATCTGTAGTCCAGACCGTAACGCCGAAAGGCTCATTTATTTTTTTAAAGGTAATTCGCTATGTCCGGTAAAATGACTGGTATCGTAAAATGGTTCAACGCTGACAAAGGCTTTGGTTTCATCACTCCTGACGATGGTTCTAAAGACGTGTTCGTACACTTCTCTGCTATCCAGAACGATGGCTACAAATCCCTGGACGAAGGTCAGAAAGTTTCCTTCACCATCGAAAGCGGCGCTAAAGGCCCGGCAGCTGGTAACGTAACCAACCTGTAAGCTTAAAAAGCTCAGAATTCTAAATCCCTGCCCAACGGCGGGGATTTTTTATTTGCGCGCGCCTTTAAATCTCAGGGAAGCACAGTCGCAGGGACATTCTAAATCCGGCAGCGAGCCCGGTATCTTATAAGTGCAACATTGACCGTCACAGCCCGAAACATCGCAATTACAACGCCGTTCTTTACGTTTCAAGTCGTCTTCAGGTTTTTGCTTTTGCAAAGTTTCGGCGGCTAGCCGACAATCAGCAAAACGCTGACGAATCTCTTCCCAGCCGCCAATCACACCTTTTCGTTGGATAATCTCTTTCACCGCCCCTGAGCATCCTTGCGTATGATGCAGAACACCATAGGCGCAGCAATACCCTTTGCGTGGAGAGATAATTCTTTGATAAAAAAAGATCAATTTTAAAATCAGGTTATTCATACTGGCCTTTTTACGCCGTGTGACGTATTAACGTCAATAATAATACTTCTCTTCATCTGCTCGCAAATAGTGCTATTTTACAACAAGTGGTGAAAACGGCAAAAAAAGCCTCCTGGTAACAGGAGGCAAATATTTATTTTATGGAAAATAACAGGGTGCAGTGAGAATGCTTCACACCGAAAATAAGGGTGGAAAAACTCCCCACCAGATGCTCTTACTCCTGTTTAATTTCCCAGGCTAAGAAGGCCACCAGCTCAATATTTCCCTGTCTGGGATATCATTCACATAGTGAATCACGAACCATCCAGGTCAATAATAAAAAAGAGAAAGAGTCCATTAAAATATGGACTCTTTTTATTTTCAGACACTGATAAATGATGCTTCCCGCAACCAAATCGTCCATATTTTCGTTTATTGCGGCTTCACTCGTTTCCCTGTTTCATCAATAACCTTTTCACCATCCTCCTTTGCGAATGCCCCTTTCTGAGTTTCCGGAAGAATATCCAGTACGACTTCCGAGGGGCGACATAAGCGAGTTCCGACCGGTGTTACTACGATGGGGCGATTAATCAAGATGGGATATGTGAGCATAAATCCAAGTAGTTGCTCATCGGTAAAGCTGTCATTATCAAGTCCCAGTTGCTCATAAGGTTCAGTGTTCTTGCGCAGTAAAGCCCGCACTGTAATCCCCATATCTGAAATAAGTTTAACCAGTTCATCATGAGTCGGGGGCGTCTCAAGATAATAAATAATTGTCGGTTCGTTACCACTGTTGCGGATCATTTCAAGAGTGTTACGTGATGTGCCGCAGGCCGGGTTGTGATAGATAGTAATGCTGCTCATTTCAGTATCTCATTACAGGGTGACAGAGAGCCGCAGTGCAAGCGCGACCAGAGTGACGAATAAGACGGGAAGCGTCATGACAATGCCTGTCCGGAAGTAATATCCCCAGGTGATTGTCATATTTTTCTGTGAAAGGACATGTAGCCACAGCAGGGTAGCCAGGCTACCAATGGGGGTGATTTTAGGACCCAGATCGCAGCCAATGATGTTGGCATAGACCATCGCCGCTTTGACAACGCCCGTCGCTGTACTCCCGTCAATCGACAGCGCGCCAATCAATACCGTTGGCATATTATTCATAACCGATGACAAGAAGGCCGTCATGAAGCCGGTACCCAGCGTCGCAGTCCACAATCCCTTGTCAGCCAGAATATTCAAAATGCCCGAAAGGTATCCTGTGAGACCAGCATTTCGCAGGCCATAGACCACCAGGTACATACCCAGCGAGAAGATAACAATCTGCCACGGCGCACCCCGCAACACTTTTCCGGTATTAATGGCGTGGCCTTTTTTGGCAATGGCAAACAGCGCTGCGGCACCGATGGCAGCAATTGCGCTGACAGGAACACCCAGCGGCTCCAGAATAAAGAAGCCTGCGAGCAGAAACGCCAGGACAACCCACCCCGCTTTAAATGTTGCTGGATCTTTGATGGCACTGGAGGGGGACGCCAGTAGCTCAATGTCATACCTTGTCGGGATATCCCTGCGAAAGAACAGATGCAGCATAACCAGCGTGGCAGCGATAGCCGCAATATCAACAGGAACCATGACTGCCGCATATTCCGTAAAGCCAAGGCGGAAGAAGTCAGCAGAGACAATGTTCACAAGATTGGAGACAATAAGCGGCAGACTGGCGGTATCTGCAATAAATCCTGCGGCCATTACAAACGCCAGCGTCGTCCCCTTACTGAATCCCAGCGCCAGTAACATGGCAATCACTATCGGTGTCAGAATCAGCGCCGCACCATCGTTGGCGAACAGTGCCGCTACCGCTGAGCCAAGCAGCACAATCCACGTAAACAGCAGACGACCGTTCCCTTTTCCCCAGTGGGAAACATGCAACGCCGCCCATTTAAAGAAGCCAGACTCATCAAGTAGCAGGCTGATAATGATTACTGCGATAAATGCCGCCGTCGCATTCCAGACAATATTCCAGACGACGGGAATATCACCGATGTGGATAACACCCGAACCCAGGGCCAGTACGGCCCCAATACTCGCACTCCAGCCGATGCTGAGGCCCCGGGGTTGCCAGATGATCAGTATCAGCGTCAGTAAAAATATACTCCCAGCCAAAAGCATTTCAGCCCCCGTTACATATGTTTATACAGATGTGTTTCTCAGATTCAACAGGAAGTGCAGGCCGATTTTGCCAGCCATTCACGTACATCCTCGCGCAGGCACTGCCAGGATGTCGTGATCGTCTCGGCAGCCCATGCCGGCATGTGAGGTGACAGACGGTAGTGAATCCATTTACCTTCCCGGCGATCAAGAACCAGCTTAGCATCACGCAGGATAGCCATGTGGCGTGACACTTTTGGCTGAGACTCAGACGTGGCTGTGCAAATGTCGCAGACGCACAGTTCTCCGGACTCCCGGAGAAGCATGATGATGGCGAGCCGCGTTTCATCCGACAGGATTTTAAAAAGCTGAACAGGTTGTAGCATTTTTCACTCCGATGCCCTTAGAATACATATATGATAAATCATATGCATTTAATTTGATATCACCCGTTCTCTCCGGAGGAGAAAAAAGTGGAAAAATTCCCTGCCCTCAATGCCGAATGCTTTGATCAACACATCGCTGAGCGTCTGCATCTACAAGACCCCCCTCGCATTCTGATCCTTTATGGTTCAGTCAGAGAACGTTCCTACAGCCGCTCTGCAGCGGAAGAAGCATAGATAACTATGTGACTGGGGTGAGTGGCAAATCTGCCGGGAGCAGATTTGAACATCGCTTGCGACTGCCCACCTGGGCGAGGCCCAGGGATGGGCCGAGTAATCCGTAGCCAACACATAAGCAACTTGAAGTATGACGGGTATAATAATCAAAACCATTAACTATAGAATTATTAATGGTTCCCTTATTTATATTTCACGCATAAAAAAACCTGCCCGCAGGCAGGTCTTTTATTATTAGCGATACGCTTACTGCAGCAGGGAAATATCCGCTACCTGCAGGAACAGATCGCGTAGCCTGGACAGCAGCGTCAGACGGTTCACGCGCACGTCCTGGTCTTCAGCGTTCACCATCACGTTCTCGAAGAACTCATCCACCGGCTCGCGCAGAGACGCCAGCTCAATCAACGCATCCTGGTAACGACCTTCGGCGAAGTACGGCTGCAGCTTATCGCGCAACACGACTAAATTGCCTGCCAGCTTGATTTCGGCCGCTTCTTTCAACACGGAGGCGTGAACGATATCGTTCAGCGTAACATCTGATTTCGCCAGAATATTGGAAACACGCTTGTTCGCCGCCGCCAGCGCAGAGGACTCTTTGAGGGTACGGAAGTGCGAAACCGCCTTCATACGCGCATCAAAGTCGGCCGGACGGGTTGGACGACGCGCCAGTACCGCCTGAATAGTGTCAACGGTATAACCTTCATCCTGATACCAGGCGCGGAAGCGTCCCAGCATAAAGTCGATAACATCATCGACCACTTTGCCGTTAGTCAGCTTGTCGCCGTACAAACGCACCGCTTCTTCGGTGAGGGTCTGCAGATCCAGATTCAGGTTCTTTTCGACGATAATACGCAGCACACCCAGCGCGGCACGACGCAACGCAAACGGGTCTTTATCGCCTTTCGGGTGTTGCCCGATACCGAAGATACCCGCCAGGGTGTCCATCTTATCGGCAATCGCCACGGCGCAAGCAACCGGGTTAGACGGCAGCGCATCGCCGGCAAAGCGCGGCTGATACTGCTCGTTCAACGCCACGGCCACATCTTCCGCTTCGCCATCATGGCGCGCGTAATGCATGCCCATCACGCCCTGAGTATCGGTGAACTCGAAGACCATATTGGTCATCAGATCGCACTTGGACAGCAGGCCCGCACGGGTTGCGTGATTCACATCAGCGCCAATCTGCTCAGCAATCCAGCCTGCCAGCGCCTGAATGCGGTCAGTTTTATCGCGCAGCGTACCCAGTTGTTGCTGGAACAGGACGGTTTGCAGACGCGGCAGATTGTCTTCCAGACGCTTTTTGCGATCAGTATTGAAGAAGAACTCAGCGTCCGCCAGACGTGGACGCACCACTTTCTCGTTACCGGAAATAATCTGGGTTGGATCTTTCGATTCGATGTTGGCCACGAAGATAAAGTTCGGCAGCAGCTTGCCCGCGTTGTCGTAAACCGGGAAGTACTTCTGGTCCCCTTTCATGGTGTAAACCAGCGCTTCGGCAGGCACCGCAAGGAATTTTTCTTCGAACTTCGCGGTCAGTACCACCGGCCATTCAACCAATGACGTGACTTCTTCCAGCAGACTTTCGCTCAGATCGGCATTACCGCCAATTTTACGTGCCGCTTCTTCCGCATCCGCTTTGATTGTGGCTTTACGCTGTTCGTAATCGGCGATGACTTTACCGCGCTCCAGCAGGATCTGCGGATACTGATCGGCATTATCGATAGTGAACTCCGCCTCACCCATAAAGCGGTGGCCGCGAATAATCCGGTCGGACTGCACGCCCAGAATGGTTGCCGGGATCACTTTGTCACCCAGCAACAGGGTCACGGTGTGAACCGGACGCACGAATTGAACGTCAGACGCGCCCCAGCGCATCAGTTTTGGGATCGGTAGCTTCGCCAGCGAGGCGGCAATCATGTTCGGCAGCAGCGCTTCGGTGCTCTCACCTTTCACGTGGGCACGATACAGCAGCCATTCCCCTTTATCGGTCGCCAGACGTTCAGCCTGATCGACGGTAATGCCGCAGCCGCGCGCCCAGCCTTCAGCCGCTTTGCTCGGTTTGCCTTCGGCGTCAAACGCCTGGGCAATCGCCGGACCGCGCTTTTCGACTTCTCGATCTGCTTGCGCAGATGCCAGATTCGCCACCTTCAGCGCCAGACGACGCGGCGCAGCAAACCATTCAACTTTACCGTGCGCGAGGCCAGCGTTATCCAGCTCTGCGGTCACGTTCGCAGCAAAGGATTCAGCCAGGCTGCGCAGGGCTTTTGGTGGCAGCTCTTCAGTGCCAATTTCCACCAGGAAAGTTTTCTCAGACATGGCCGCCTCTTATTTATTCTTGTTGCACATCGGGAAGCCAAGGGCTTCACGGGAAGCATAGTAAGCTTCAGCCACTGCTTTAGTCAGGGTGCGAATGCGCAGGATATAGCGCTGACGCTCGGTGACGGAGATGGCTTTACGCGCGTCCAGCAGGTTAAAGCTATGGGCGGCTTTCAGAATACGCTCGTAAGCAGGCAACGGCAGCGGGTTTTCCAGCGCCAGCAGTTGCTGGGCTTCTTTTTCGTACTGCTCGAAGCAGGAGAACAAAAAGTCCACATCGGCATATTCGAAGTTATAGGTGGATTGCTCCACTTCGTTCTGATGGAACACGTCGCCGTAGGTCGTTTTGCCCAGCGGGCCATCGCTCCAGACCAGATCGTAAACGCTGTCCACGCCCTGAATGTACATGGCCAGACGTTCCAGACCGTAGGTGATCTCGCCGGTTACCGGCTTACACTCCAGACCGCCAACCTGCTGAAAGTAAGTGAACTGTGTGACTTCCATACCGTTAAGCCACACTTCCCAACCCAGACCCCAGGCGCCCAGCGTCGGGTTTTCCCAGTTGTCTTCGACGAAGCGAATGTCGTGGATGGTCGGATCCATACCCAGCTCTTTCAGAGACCCAAGGTATAGCTCCTGGATATTATCCGGAGAGGGTTTTATCACCACCTGAAACTGATAGTAGTGCTGTAAACGGTTCGGGTTTTCACCGTAGCGGCCATCCGTCGGACGGCGAGAAGGCTGCACGTAGGCGGTCGCCATCGGCTCTGGACCCAATGCGCGTAAGCAGGTCATAGGGTGAGAGGTGCCTGCGCCGACTTCCATGTCCAGTGGTTGAACAATGGTACAGCCCTGGCGAGCCCAGTAATCCTGTAAGGTCAGGATCAGGCCCTGGAAGGTCCTGGTATCAAACTTTTGCATATAATTTCGTGCTGGATACGTGTGGATTTAAAGGAAGGAGCCAGTATACCCGCTGGCTGCAAGATATACAGTATGAAACGGGATTGTTTAGGGAAAATTGCGGAAATAAGCGCCGCCGGGGGGCATTTAGCGCATGGAAAGATGTAAAAACTGCCCGTCCGGGTCAAAAGAACAGATAAAGCGTTCATTCCGCGCAGTCTTGCCCGAAAGCTCGTAGCTGCCCTGAAACTGCTCGAAATGGCTGATGTCAACCTGGCGCACGCCTGTACTATAACGAACGGCGGCATTATCCTTGCAAAGCTGCGCCATATTGAGGGTCGCCTGCGGCGTTATCCGCGCTTTCTGTGCTTTTTGCGTTGGCTGAGGCGGCGTTGCGCTACAACCCGCCAACAGGCACAGCAGTAGTCCAGAAAACGCATATTTCATCATCATTTGTTCTCGACCGCCTTGTTAGTAAATTGTTATCGTGCAGCTTACAGAAAATAACCGGCTCATTGTGCGAATTGGGCCACATCTCGACAAGTCTATGGCAAAAAACTCGGATTATTCCACTGCGACAGTGGTCGAATAAAGGCAGTCAGAGCCTGATGGAGAAGGTGAAACTGAGGTACTGATGCAGGAAAAAATACACTGGATTACCCATTTGCGCGGCATTGCCTGCCTGATGGTGGTCATGATTCATAGCACCACCTGGTATATTACGCACCCGCACACGATTAGCCTGCTGGAATGGGATTTAGCCAATATCCTCAACTCTGCGTCCCGCGTCAGCGTACCGCTGTTTTTCATGATTTCAGGCTATCTGTTTTTCGGCGAGCGCAGCGCCAGGCCCCGCCATTTTCTGCGTATCGCGCTGTGCATCCTCTTTTACAGCGCGCTGTCGCTGCTTTATATCACCCTGTTTACCCACATCAACGTTGAACTGTCGTTGAAAAATTTGCTGCAAAAACCGGTGTTCTACCATCTGTGGTTCTTCTTCGCTATCGTCGTTATTTACCTGCTTTCACCGCTGGTGCAGGTTAAACAGGTGAGCGGCAGGATGCTGCTGGCGCTGATGCTCATTGTAGGGATTTTCGCCAACCCTAACATGGTGGCGGTGAAAGCGGGAGGTATAGAGTGGCTGCCGCTCAATCTCTATATCAACGGCGACACGTTCTACTACGTGATGTATGGCGTGCTGGGTCGGGCAATCGGCATGATGGATACCGATAAAAAATGGCTGACTACGCTCTGCGTCGCGCTTTTCATCGCGGGAGTATGGGTCATATCACGCGGCACGCTACACGAACTGCGCTGGCGCGGCGACTTTGGCGATACCTGGTATTTATACTGCGGTCCTGCTGTTTTTGTTTGTTCAATAGCCCTCCTGACGCTGGTAAAAAACACGCTCAATACGCGTCCGTTGCCACTTATTGCGCTGATTGCGCGCCATTCGTTAGGAATTTACGGTTTTCATGCGTTGATTATTCACGCGCTGCGCGCCAGCGGACTGGAACTGACCCGCTGGCCATTATTAGATATTGTCTGGATATTCAGCGCCGCGCTGCTGGGAAGTTTACTGCTCTCGACGCTGGTTCAGCGCTTTGATACCCGCCGCCTTGTCAGTTAACGCTATTCTGATGAATCTTGCTGCGCCACCTGCGTTGATACCCGTTTAAATACCCGCGATCTACCCGTCATACTTCAAGTTGCTTGTACGCTGAAAATAATTCGCCCCATCAACCGGGGCGAAAGTCTCAGGACATCAACGGTAAAAGTTGCTGATAAATCTGTCGGAAAGTTTCCCGTCGAGGGGCGTAACGAGCAAAGCGCTCGGTATCCGGACGATGAGCCTGTTCCAGCGGGAGCTGGGGGAGCAGATCGGAGAATGCGACATTTTTATGCAACGCCAGTTGCGCCAGCCGCGCCGCGCCAAGCGCCGGTCCGACGTCACCACCAGTACGGAAATCAAGCTGCTGACCACTAATATCCGCCAGCATTTGCCGCCAGTACGCGCTACGCGCGCCGCCGCCAATCAGCGTTACACGCTCCGGTTTGACGCCGCAGGCGTGAACCACATCCATCCCATCCGCCAGGGCATAACCGACCCCCTCCAGCACCGCCCGCGCCAGTTCCGCCGGGCCGTGTTGATGCGTCAGGCCGAAAAAGACGCCTTTCGCCTGCGGATTGTTGTGCGGTGTACGTTCACCGGAGAGGTAAGGCAGGAACCAGACCGGATCGGCACTGTCGTTCGCCGTTTCCGCCGCCGCAATCAACGCCGGAACCGTGCCGAGGCCAGTTAATGTTGCCGCCCAATCGAGGCAGGAAGCCGCGCTCAGCATGACCGACATCAGATGCCAGCGTCCGGGCAGCGCGTGGCAGAAACTGTGAACGGCGCTTTCCGGCTTGCTAAGAAAACCGTCGCTGACGGCAAAGTAGACGCCTGAGGTCCCCAGCGACAGCATCGCCTGACCCGCATCCGCCATACCCACACCAACCGCCCCCGCCGCGTTGTCACCACCGCCGGCCACCACCAGCGCTTCCGGCATATTCCACGACTGGGCAACGGCCGGGCGCAGCGAGCCCGTCACTTCGCATCCTTCGAACAGCGCAGGCATGTTATCGCGACTCAGACTGCAGGCGGCGAGCATTTCATCGCTCCAGTCCCGGCGCGCCACGTCCATCCACATCGTTCCGGCGGCATCGGACATATCGCTGGCAAATTCGCCGGTCATGCGTAAACGTAGATAATCTTTTGGCAGCAGGACTTTATCGACTTGATTAAAGATCCCGGGCTCGTGACGTTGCACCCACAGCAGCTTCGGCGCAGTAAATCCCGGCATCATCAGGTTGCCGGTTATCTGCCGCGAGCGGCTGACTTTCTCTTCCAGTAGCGTGCACTCTTCACCGCAGCGGCCATCATTCCATAAGATCGCCGGTCGCAGAACGCGCTGTTGCTTATCGAGCAGCGTTGCACCGTGCATCTGGCCCGCAATGCCTAATGCTTTTACCGCGTGCAGAGAGTGCTGCGCGCCCAGCGCTTTCATCGCGCTGTCCGTCGCCCGCCACCAGTGCTCAGGATCTTGTTCAGACCATAAAGGGTGCGGACGCGACACATTGAGCTTTTCGGTATGCGAAGCCACGACCTCCCCCTGCTCGTTGAGCAGAATAGCCTTGACGCCCGAGGTGCCCAGATCAATCCCGATATACATACAGCCTCTCCTTACTGACGCGAATAGAGCATCTGTTATAGCGAATGCCCGGACCAGCCGGGCATCATCGCCATCATTAGTTATCAAAGAGATAGCGGTTAACTACGTTTTCAAGCAGTTCCTGATGACCGCTCTGGTGCTGTGGCGCCAGGTTATGCTGAGTGGCATACCGGGCAATGTCCACCAGGTTCATCTGACCTTTAAGGATTTGCTGACCCAGCTCGCCGTTCCAGCCGGCATAGCGTTTGGCAACACGTTTATCCAGCTCACCGCCTTCAATCATACGTGCAGCAACTTTCAACGCCAGCGCCATGGTGTCCATTGCGCCGATGTGGCCGTAGAACAGGTCGTATTTGTCGGTACTCTGACGACGCACTTTAGCATCAAAGTTCAGGCCGCCAGTGGTGAAACCGCCCGCTTTCAGGATTTCGTACATCACCAGCGCGTTTTCTTCAACGCTGTTCGGGAACTGGTCGGTATCCCAGCCCAGTTGCGGGTCGCCGCGGTTAGCGTCAACGGAACCAAACAGACCCAGGGCGATAGCGGTAGCAATTTCGTGGTGGAACGTGTGACCGGCCAGCGTCGCGTGGTTCGCTTCGATGTTGAGTTTGATCTCTTTTTCCAGACCGAACTGTTTCAGGAAGCCATAGACCGTAGAAGCGTCGTAATCGTATTGATGCTTGGTTGGCTCCTGCGGTTTTGGTTCAATCAACAGCGTGCCCTGGAAACCAATTTTGTGTTTATGCTCAACGACCAGTTGCATAAAGCGGCCGATCTGTTCGCGTTCCTGACGCAGATCGGTATTCAGCAGCGTTTCATAGCCTTCACGACCGCCCCACAGCACATAGTTTTCCCCGCCCAGTTTATGGGTCGCATCCATCGCGGTAACCACCTGAGTCGCCGCCCAGCTGAACACTTCCGGATCCGGATTGGTTGCCGCGCCAGCGCTATAACGAGGATTAGTAAAGCAGTTCGCCGTACCCCACAGCAGCTTAACGCCGCTCTGCTGCTGTTTTTCCGCCAGTACATCAACCATCTGCGCGAAGTTATTGGCATACTCTTTCAACGATGACCCTTCCGGAGAAACGTCAATGTCGTGGAAGCAGTAGTACGGTACATTCAGTTTGTGGAAAAATTCAAAAGCGACGTCGGCTTTGCGTTTCGCCATTTCCAGCGCTTCGCCGGGCTGCTGCCACGGGCGGTTAAAGGAGCCCACGCCAAACATATCAGCACCATTCCAGCAGAAGGTGTGCCAGTAGCAGGCCGCGAAACGCAAGTGGTCCTCCATTCGTTTGCCCAGAACCAGCTCATCCGGGTTATAATGACGGAAAGCCAATGGGTTAGCGGATTTTGGGCCTTCATAACGAACGCGATCGAGTTGATCAAAATAGGTCTGCATAATGAACTCCATATTCAGGGTGCGGCGGGTAATAAGTCATAAGCCAATATAGAATTCTCTTTTTAGTTTCCTCAATTACGTTATTTCACACCATGATTAAGAGAATCCACAAACGTGCGCCAGGTCGCAAAAATAATACGCTAATGATCCTATATCTCTGCTTCCACCACGAGAGATCAATGAAATACGATGATAAAGAATTATTAAAGTACGATCACGATCATAAATTAACAAATAAACAAAATTTCATAACGGCAAAATAAGCATAGATAATTGCCAGCACTCGTTTCCGCGTTAAAAATCTGCTACGTATCAGGCCGTTTATTTTTATCGTTCGTCTTATCCTGCACTTTACAAAAAAGGTGTTATTATTATGAAGATAAAGAACCTTTGCCTAACGCTCTGCGCTTCACTCCTCCTCACCAGCCTGTCGGGCATTGCGAAAGAAGTTAAAATTGGCATGGCGATTGACGATTTGCGTCTTGAACGCTGGCAAAAAGATCGCGATATTTTTGTCAATAAAGCGGAATCATTAGGTGCAAAAGTATTCGTCCAGTCAGCCAATGGCAACGAAGAAACACAGATGGCGCAAATCGAAAACATGATCAATCGCGGCGTCGACGTTCTGGTTATTATTCCCTATAACGGCCAGGTACTGAGTAATGTTATTAAAGAGGCCAGGCAGGAAGGAATTAAAGTTCTCGCCTACGATCGTCTTATCAATAACGCTGATATTGATTTTTATATTTCTTTTAATAATGAGAAAGTTGGTGAAATGCAGGCCCAAAGCCTGGTCGATAAAGTGCCTCAGGGTAACTATTTCTTGATGGGTGGCTCACCCGTAGATAATAACGCCAAGCTTTTCCGCGCCGGACAAATGAAAGTCCTTAAACCCTATATTGATGAAGGTAAAATTAAAGTCGTTGGCGATCAGTGGGTCGACGGCTGGCTGCCAGAAAATGCCTTGAAAATTATGGAAAACGCCCTGACCGCCAACAATAACAAAATTGATGCGGTTGTCGCCTCCAACGACGCCACCGCCGGTGGCGCCATACAGGCCTTAAGCGCCCAGGGGCTTGCAGGCAAAGTGGCTATTTCCGGCCAGGATGCTGACCTCGCAGGCGTGAAGCGTATTATCGCCGGCACTCAGACGATGACCGTTTACAAACCGATCACCGACCTTGCCACCACTGCGGCAGAAATCGCTGTCGATCTGGGTAACGGCAAGCAGCCACAGGCCGATGCCACACTGAATAACGGACTGAAAGATGTTCCGTCACGGCTACTGACCCCCATTGAGGTCAATAAAGACAACATTGACCAGACGGTAATCAAAGACGGTTTCCACAAAAAAAGCGAGCTGTAATCTCTGACTGACGCCCTCTTCCGGGGGCGTTACCCCATCCTGCTGGATATCGCTTATGTGGAGCCTCTATGTCCTGGTTACTCGAAATGAAAAACATTACTAAAGCCTTCGGCACGGTGAAGGCGATTGATAATGTCAGTCTGCGGCTTAATGCCGGGGAAGTGGTCTCGCTGTGCGGAGAAAATGGCTCCGGGAAATCCACACTTATGAAGGTGCTGTGCGGAATATATCCGCACGGTAGCTATGAGGGAGAGATTATTTTTTCCGGGGAAACTTTACAGCCGGGCCATATTCGCGATACCGAGCGCAAAGGGATTGCCATCATTCATCAGGAGCTGGCGCTGGTAAAAGACCTGACCGTTCTGGAGAATATTTTTCTCGGCTCGGAGATCTCGCACCACGGTCTGCTGGATTATGAAACCATGACCTTACGCTGCGAGAAGCTACTGGCCCAGGTTAATTTATCCCTATCGCCCGATACCCGTGTCGGAGATTTAGGCCTCGGCCAGCAGCAACTGGTCGAGATAGCTAAAGCGCTGAATAAACAGGTACGGTTGTTAATTCTCGACGAACCCACCGCCTCATTAACGGAACAAGAGACAGCGATTCTGCTGGATATTATCCGCGATCTGCAAAATCACGGTATTGCCTGTATTTACATCTCCCACAAGCTTAATGAAGTCAAAGCCATCTCCAACACCATCTGCGTGATCCGCGATGGGCAGCATATCGGTACCCGTAATGCTGACGGCATGAACGAAGATGGCATTATCACTATGATGGTCGGCCGCGAGCTTACTGCCCTCTATCCGAACGAAGCCCATAGTTGCGGCGATGAAATCCTGCGGGTGGAAAACTTAACCGCCTGGCACCCGGTGAATCGACATATTAAGCGGGTCAATGACGTCTCCTTCTCGCTGCGGCGCGGCGAAATTCTGGGGATAGCCGGACTGGTCGGCGCGGGCCGTACCGAAGCGGTACAGTGTCTGTTCGGCGTCTGGCCGGGCCGCTGGCAGGGGAAAATTTTTATTGATGGTCAGCAGGTGACAATTCGCAACTGTCAGCAGGCCATCGCGCAGGGCATCGCTATGGTGCCGGAAGACAGAAAGAAAGACGGTATCGTGCCGGTCATGGCGGTCGGTAAAAACATCACCCTCGCCGCTTTAAACCAGTTTACCGGTCCGCTGAGCAGTCTTGACGATGCCGGAGAGCAGCACTGTATTCAGCAATCCATCCAGCGTTTGAAGATCAAAACCTCATCGCCGGAACTGGCGATTGGTCGCCTGAGCGGCGGCAATCAGCAAAAGGCGATCCTCGCCCGTTGCCTGCTGCTAAACCCGCGAATCCTGATACTCGATGAGCCTACTCGTGGCATCGATATCGGCGCCAAGTACGAAATCTACAAGTTAATTAATCAGTTGGTGCAGCAAGGGATCGCCGTCATTGTCATCTCATCCGAGCTGCCCGAGGTGCTGGGGCTAAGCGACCGGGTGCTGGTGATGCATGAGGGAAAACTGAAGGCCAATTTGATCAACCAGGGCCTGACCCAGGAACAGGTGATGGAAGCCGCATTGAGGAGCGAACGCCATGTCGAAGAACACGTCGTCTGAAATTAAACTCACTCCACCAGCCTCTGGCGCACTGTCAGGGCTGAAAGGGATGAATCTCCAGGTATTCGTGATGATCGCCGCTATCGTGGCCATTATGCTGTTTTTCACCTGGACAACTGAAGGCGCTTATCTGAGCGCGCGTAATATCTCCAACCTGCTGCGGCAGACCGCCATCACCGGCATTCTCGCGGTCGGGATGGTATTTGTCATTATTTCCGCCGAGATCGATCTCTCCGTCGGCTCAATGATGGGCCTGCTCGGCGGCGCAGCGGCAATTTTTGACGTCTGGCTCGGTTGGCCGCTACCGCTGACGATTGTGGTCACGCTGGTCTTTGGCTTGCTATTGGGGGCCTGGAACGGTTGGTGGGTTGCCTATCGTAAAGTCCCATCGTTTATCGTGACGCTCGCCGGTATGCTGGCATTTCGCGGTATTCTGATAGGCATCACCAACGGGACCACCGTCTCTCCCACCAGCCCGGCTATGTCGCAAATTGGTCAGAGTTATTTGCCTGATGGTATTGGCTTTGGTATCGGCGTGGTGGGTATGGCGGCCTTTATCATCTGGCAATGGCGCGGCCGTATGCGACGCCAGGCCCTGGGCCTCTCCACGCCAGCATCCACTTCAACCGTAGGCCGCCAGACGATTACCGCCGTTATCGTGCTGGGCGCTATCTGGCTGTTAAACGACTATCGCGGCGTCCCGACGCCGGTACTGATTCTCGCTGCACTGCTGCTGGCGGGCATGTTCATGGCCACCCGTACCGCTTTTGGGCGACGTATCTACGCTATCGGTGGCAATCTGGAAGCCGCGCGTTTATCCGGCATCAGCGTGGAGCGCACCAAGCTGGCGGTGTTTGCTATTAATGGCCTGATGGTGGCTATCGCCGGGTTGATTCTCAGCTCGCGCTTGGGCGCCGGCTCCCCTTCGGCCGGTAATATCGCCGAGCTGGACGCTATCGCCGCCTGCGTGATCGGTGGTACCAGCCTCGCTGGCGGCGTCGGCAGCGTCGCGGGCGCGGTAATGGGCGCTTTTATCATGTCCGCGCTGGACAACGGCATGAGTATGATGGACGTCGCCACCTTCTGGCAGTACATCGTTAAAGGGGGCATTTTATTACTGGCGGTATGGATGGATTCAGCAACTAAACGTCGAAACTGAGGGCTTTGAAAAAAATGCCCGAATTATTTGCGCTACAGCCAAACTTAGGCATAAGTAGCTTGAAATAACCCGGGCATTGGCCGGTATTGTATGGCCAGCAAGAGAGACCAGGAACAACACTATGTTTGAAAAGCGTCACCGTATTACGCTGTTATTCAATGCCAACAAAGCTTACGACCGACAGGTCGTTGAGGGCGTTGGCGAATATCTACAGGCATCGCAATTGGAATGGGATATCTTCATTGAGGAAGATTTTCGGACGCGGATTGAAAACATTAAGGAGTGGTTAGGCGACGGCGTCATTGCTGATTACGACGACCCGGAAATTGAAAATCTGCTGATCGACGTCAATGTTCCGATTGTCGGTGTCGGCGGCTCCTTCCATCGGCCGGAGTGTTATCCGCCGGTTCATTATATCGCCACCGATAACGCCGCGCTGGTCGAGAGCGCCTTTCTGCACCTGAAAGGAAAAGGCATCAACCGCTTCGCTTTTTACGGCTTGCCCGCTTCCAGTTGTAAAGGCTGGGCTGCCGAGCGCGAACATGCGTTTTGTCAGTTGGTCGCCAGAGAGAAATATCGCGGCGTGGTGTATCAGGGTCTCGAGACGGCGCCAGAGAACTGGCAGCATGCGCAAAATCGCCTCGCCGACTGGCTGCAAACTCTGCCGCCGCAAACCGGCATTATCGCCGTCACCGACGCTCGAGCGCGCCACGTATTGCAGGCCTGCGAGCGGCTGCATATTCCGGTACCGGAAAAGTTGTGCGTTATCGGCATTGATAACGAAGAGCTTACCCGCTACCTGTCACGCGTAGCGCTGTCGTCCGTTGCCCAGGGCACCCGTCAGATGGGATACCAGGCGGCAAAGCTGCTGCACCGTCTGCTGGAAAAAGAAGAGTTGCCGCTCCAGCGCCAGCTTATTCCGCCGATGCGCGTGGTGGAGCGCCGCTCCACCGACTACCGCTCACTGTCCGATCCATCAGTGATTCAGGCGATGCACTATATTCGCAATAACGCCTGCAAAGGGATTAAGGTTGAACAGGTGCTGGACGCTGTCGGTATCTCACGCTCCAACCTTGAAAAACGCTTCAAAGAGGAAGTGGGCGAGACTATCCACACAATTATTCATAGTGAGAAGCTGGAAAAAGCGCGTAGTCTGCTGGTGACGACGACGCTGTCGATTAACGAAGTCTCACAGATGTGCGGCTATCCGTCACTGCAATATTTCTATTCAGTATTTAAGAAAGAGTACGACGTTACGCCGAAGGAGTATCGCGATCGGCACAGTGAAGTGATGATGTAAAACACAAACAAAAATGCCCGGGCTTGCGCGCCGGGCATGAATAATAAGATGGATGAACAATTACATGTGCGCGGCAATCAACCGCTGGTTATCCTGATACATCGCGAAGAGATAGTTGTTATAACTCGACCCTTTGGTCGAATAGCCCTTCAGCTTATGAATCATCGCACTGGCGGTCAGCTCCTGATCGGCCTTGCGCATCTGCTCACGCGATTTACGGAACGACGAATAGGCTGGATGCGTATTCAGATTCCTCACATAAGCCTGAACGGACTGTTCCACAGAATCAAACTGGGAGTAGCCTTTCATCGCACCGCGACAGTTTCCACCGCCACACTTCATACCAAAGAGATTGTTGTTAACGCGCGCCAGCTTTGACGTTCCCCAGCCGCTTTCCGCCGCCGCCATGGTTGCTACCATGCTGTTCGGGATAATGTCGACGCGCTCAAGCAGTGAGTTCCAGGGAATACGGCGAATATTGCCGGACCACTTCACTTTGTAGCGAGAGGCTATCTCTTTCAGGCGCGTACGCTCGGAAGGTGACCAACGCGCATCGTACTGCTTGGAAACCAGCCAGTTACGATCGGCAGTAATCACCTGATTCTGTTTTGTAATATAAGGCATTACCGTCCGGAGAAACGCTTTTTTCCTTGGTGTCCCGGAAGGGTATTTTCGCAAATCAGGAAGTGAACTGCTCTTTACACTATTGCGAGAATACTCTTGTTTACTGCTTACCTTGCTTACTTTAACGGTACTTTTCTTCTTAACGATTGAGGCTTTATGACTCGCTGTTGCTGTGTGTGTTGTTGCCAGCACACTACCTGAAAATATGCAGGTAAGTAACATGAGTATCGCGGCCCCATATCGTCGAATGGGAGTCGATATCATTAGGTCTCCTGGTCGGATGCAATCATTCCAACGCCTTGTTTTTCACAAAAGATCGATAGTTGAATCGCGAATAGTATCAAAAATACCCAGATGACGCACCCACAGAAATAGTCCAATTCTGAAAAGCTGTCATCTGAAATCGGTTTCCGCACCATGGCAACAGTACAAAAATGCGACTACCCTCTCATTTTTTGCTCGTTTTTTGAACGCGATCACTCACCCTTTTTCATCCTCCCTGGAAAAGCGCTGGCGGGATGAGTTCATCAGACAACCAGACGCGCAAACTGAACAAAACACCGCACACAGGACTCCGCAATGAAACTCGCTGCGCTTGCGTCGCTGCTGTTGCCTGGGATGGCTTTCGCTGCCTGGACCACCGCAGATTTCCCCGCCTTTACCGAAGAAGGCACGGGCAGGTTTATCAGTCAAAAAGAGCTCGCAAAGGGTACGCGCCCTCTGCGGATTAATTTTGACCAACAGTGCTGGCAGCCTGCTGGTGTGATAAGGCTCAACCAGATGCTTTCTATGGAGCCTTGTCGCGACCCGGCGCCACAGTGGCGCATATTCCGCGATGGCCGCTATACCCTGGAAATCGATACCCGCTCGGGTACGCCAACCATGATAGTCTCTCTGGAAGAGAAACAGACCGCCACCGCCGCGCCGCACATTAAGCAGTGTCCAAAATGGGATGGCAAGCCGCTAACCATTGACGTCAGCAAATCCTTTGCTGAAGGCAGTAAAGTTCGCGACTTCTACAGCGGCAATATCGCTACTGTAAGCAGCGGTAAAATTACCCTCCAGCCAGCATTTAACAGCAATGGTCTACTGCTGCTTGAGCGCGCGGAAACGGAAGCCGTCGCGCCGTTCGACTGGCATAACGCCACCGTCTATTTCGTTCTGACCGATCGCTTTGTTAACGGCAACCCGGCCAACGACAACAGTTATGGCCGCCACAAAGATGGTATGCAGGAGATTGGCACCTTCCACGGCGGCGATCTGCAGGGCCTGACCAGCAAACTTGATTATCTCCAGCAGCTCGGCGTCAACGCGCTATGGATCAGCTCGCCGCTGGAGCAAATACACGGCTGGGTCGGCGGCGGTACTAAAGGTGATTTCCCGCATTACGCCTATCATGGCTATTACACCCAGGACTGGACGAAGCTCGATGCCAATATGGGGACAGAGGACGATCTGCGCCGCCTCGTCGATGAGGCCCACAAGCGCGGCATCCGTATTCTGTTTGACGTGGTGATGAACCATACCGGCTATGCGACCCTGGCAGATATGCAGGAGTTTCAGTTTGGCTCGCTGTACATCCAGGGTGACGAACTGAAAAAGACCCTCGGAGAGCACTGGACCGACTGGAAGCCCCGCGCAGGACAGAGCTGGCACAGCTTTAACGACTACATCAACTTCAGCGATAAAGCCGGATGGGAGAAATGGTGGGGTAAAAAATGGATCCGCACCGATATCGGTGACTACGACAACCCCGGCTTTGACGACCTGACCATGTCGCTGGCCTTCCTGCCGGATCTGAAAACCGAATCCAGGGAGCCATCCGGCCTGCCGAACTTCTATCGCCATAAGCCGGATACCGCAGCCAAAGAGATCCCCGGCTACACGCCGCGTGATTATCTGACCCACTGGCTGAGCCAATGGGTGCGCGATTATGGCATCGACGGTTTCCGCGTCGATACCGCTAAGCACGTTGAGCAGGCTGCCTGGCTGCAGTTAAAAACTCAGGCTACTGAAGCGCTGGCGGAATGGAAAAAAGCCAACCCGGATAAAGCGCTGGATAACGCGCCATTCTGGATGACCGGCGAGGCCTGGGGCCACGGCGTGATGCAGAGCGACTACTATCGTCACGGCTTTGATGCAATGCTGAACTTTGACTATCAGGATCAGGCGGCAAAAGCGACAAGCTGCTTGTCCAATATCGATCTGACCTGGCAACAAATGGCCGAGAAGCTGCAGAGTTTCAATGTATTAAGCTATCTCTCTTCGCACGATACCAGCCTGTTCCGTGAAGGCGGCAGCACGGCAGCGGAACTGCTGCTGCTCGCGCCTGGTGCAGTGCAGATCTTCTACGGCGATGAATCCTCACGACCGTTCGGCCCGACCGGCTCCGATCCGCTTCAGGGTACGCGTTCAGATATGAACTGGCAGGACGTCAACGGCAAAGCCGCGCGCAGCGTGACCCATTGGGAGAAACTGGGCCAGTTCCGCGCCCGTCATCCGGCGATTGGTATGGGTAAACAAACCACATTATCGATGCCGAAAGGCTACGGCTTTATCCGCGAGAGCGGTGATGACAAAGTCATGGTGGTGTGGGCAGGACAGCAGTAGTTTTCTGACGAATGACTCCCCCGGCGATCGGGGGAATCATCATTAGGATAAAAACCCAAAAATAACCAATATTGCAGCATAAAAACAAAGTTCATTCCTGATAGCTTGATTTGCACCCTGTCTGCACTGGCGTTATGGTTAGCCACTTTCCTGGCATACCGACAGACTAATCGCGATGACATTTTCACTTTTTGGCGACAAATTTACCCGTCATTCGGGCATCACCCGCCTGATGGAAGACCTTAATGACGGCCTGCGTACGCCAGGCGCCATCATGCTGGGCGGCGGCAATCCCGCACAGATTCCGGAAATGAATGATTACTTCCATAGCCTGCTGACCAACATGCTGAATAACGGCAAAGCCCTTGATGCGCTTTGCAATTATGACGGCCCGCAGGGTAAAAGCGAGCTGTTGACCCTACTGGCGAAGATGTTGCGTGATGAACTGGGATGGGAGATCGAAGAACAGAATATTGCACTAACAAACGGCAGTCAGAGCGCATTTTTCTACTTGTTTAACCTCTTCGCAGGACGTCGTGCGGACGGAACCACCCGTAAAGTGCTGTTTCCGTTGACGCCTGAGTACATAGGCTACGCCGACTCCGGCCTCGAAGAAGATCTGTTTGTCGCCACTCGCCCGAATATTGAACTGCTGCCGGAAGGTCAGTTTAAATACCACGTGGATTTCGAACATTTGCAGGTCACGGACGAAACGGCAATGATCTGCGTTTCTCGTCCCACCAACCCAACCGGTAACGTGATCACTGACGATGAGCTGATCAAGCTGGATGCGCTGGCCAGTCAGCACGGCATCCCGTTGGTTATTGATAACGCCTACGGCGTGCCGTTCCCGGGGATTATTTTCAGCGACGCCCGGCCATTGTGGAATCCGAATATCGTCTTGTGCATGAGCCTCTCCAAGCTGGGCCTGCCGGGCAGCCGCTGCGGGATTATTATCGCTAATGAAAAAATCATCACCGCCATCAGCAATATGAACGGCATTATCAGCCTCGCCCCCGGCGGAATGGGGCCAGCAATGATGTGTGAGATGATTAAACGCAACGACCTGCTGCACCTGTCAGAAACGGTGATTAGGCCGTTCTATTACCAGCGCGTGCAGGAGACTATCGCCATTATTCGCCGCTATTTGTCGGAAGATCGCTGTCTGATTCACAAGCCGGAAGGGGCGATTTTCCTCTGGCTGTGGTTTAAGGATTTGCCGATTTCTACCGAGCTGCTGTATCAGCGCCTGAAAAAACGCGGCGTACTGATGGTGCCGGGCGACTATTTCTTTCCTGGGCTGGATAAGCCCTGGTCACACACGCATCAGTGCATGCGCATGAACTACGTGCCGGACCCGGAGCGGATTGAAGCGGGTGTGAAGATTCTCGCTGAAGAAGTTGAACGCGCATGGAGCGAACAGGGAGCGTGATTACGTGTAAGACGGCCGGATAATTCCTCTGTTCCGGCTCTCGCTACGCTTAGCCGAGCTACAAGTTTCCAGCCGTCTGCGAGTTGACCACTTCCGGGGAACGCGCCGCAAGGGTTTAAAGCATTATCGCTACATCGCCAGCGCCATCCGCCGGCGACGTTCAGCGCTTATCCGCTCCAGCTCCATCGGCTCCATGCAGTGCAGCGCCTGGGTCGGACATGCCGCCACACAGGCCGGACCTTCTTCACGATGGCTGCACAAATCGCACTTCAGCGCCTGAACGCCATCATCCACCAGCATCACCGTTATCGCGCCATAGGGGCATGCCACCATACAGCTTTTGCATCCGATGCAGAGGCTCTGATCCACGCGCCAGACCGAGTTTTCACGGCGGATGGCGCCCTCAGGGCATACATTGGCGCAGGGGGCATCCTCACACTGGCGGCACAGTGTCGCCGTCGAGAGTTCGTCATTTTTCACCACGCGGATCCGCGGCGCAAAGTGCGTGGCGGATACGCCAGAACAGTCCTGGTCCTGCTGATGGGACACCACGCAGGCGACTTCACAGGTACGGCAGCCGATGCACTTTTGCGCATCCGCGATAATAAACCGGTTCATCCTTGCTCCATTGGGGATAAAAACGCAGAGTGCCAGAAAAAACCGCATCGGCGCTTTGATCCTGAATGGAGTCAGCGGCTTTTTCTCTCAGAGATCCGGGACAATTTGGTCATTTGCCTGGCTTTCCCGTACGAAAAAGCCCAGTTCACGAGAAATCGCCTCTGCCGTATCGCGCAGCGGTTTCTTATCTATCCTGGCGCTGGTCTTGACCAGCGTCGTCGGCAGCCTGGCCTGGCTTATGGATTTACAGCCAGTTTCGCTCTTTGAATATACGCATTTCTATCACTGACCAGGCTTAGCATCCCTCTCTGGCCCCGGCTAAGGCGTTCACGCCGCGACCCGGGGCAACCTGTTTATATTAAAGAAACAACGCCTTATCACGAAGAATATGATCGTTGCCGCGACGCCGGGTAAAGCCGATACGATCGAAATACTCGAGGATCTGAATCGCCAGCTTGCGCCCAACGTTCAGCGTATCGCGGAAATCAGCCGCGCAGGTTGAGCCCCTTTCCAGATCCAATTCGCGGATCATTTTGGCAAACGCCACAATCCGATCGTTGCGATAGTAGCGATCTTTCACAATCGCGGTGATCATCCCTTGCTGCGCCGCCTGGCGTAATACCGCACGCATTAACGACTCTTCCACGTTGGCTTCCCGCGCCAGATCGCGCACCCACCATGGCTCATCGGCAAACAACCCGGCAACCCGCTGCCAGATAGCCTGCTGCTCGTCGGTAAAG
>DASYFN010000002.1:0-29734 GCA_036498385.1 Klebsiella sp. | reverse complement strand
ATCGTTGCTGCCGTTGAACAGCAATTGCAGGCCTTTACCCATACTGCTTACCAGATTGTCCCGTATGAAAGCTATGTCACGCTGGCTGAGCGGATTAACGCGCTGGCGCCGATTGACGGCCCGGCAAAAACCGCATTCTTTACCACCGGCGCAGAAGCTGTTGAAAACGCGGTAAAGATTGCGCGCGCTTATACCGGTCGCCCGGGTTTGATTACCTTTGGCGGTGGTTTTCATGGACGTACTTTTATGACCATGGCGCTGACAGGTAAAGTCGCCCCTTATAAGATGGGTTTTGGTCCGTTCCCGGGCTCGGTTTATCACGCCATCTACCCCAATGCCGTCCATGGCATTACCACCGCAGACGCGATAAAAAGCCTGGAACGTATTTTCAAAGCCGATATTGCGGCCGACCAGGTGGCAGCGATTGTGCTGGAGCCGATTCAGGGTGAAGGCGG
The DNA here is from genome assembly GCA_036498385.1 of Klebsiella sp. Lineage (GTDB taxonomy): Bacteria > Pseudomonadota > Gammaproteobacteria > Enterobacterales > Enterobacteriaceae > Klebsiella. The sequence continues at coordinate 29,279 of DASYFN010000002.1, read as the reverse complement.
CTTTAACGTTACCCCACCTGAGTTTATGCAGGCGCTGCGCGCGCTGTGCGATACCCACGGCATTCTGCTGATTGCCGATGAAGTACAAACCGGTTTTGCACGCACCGGCAAGCTGTTTGCGATGCAGCACTATGATGTGAAGCCTGATCTGATGACGATGGCCAAAAGCCTGGCCGGTGGTTTCCCACTTTCCGGCGTGGTTGGTCGTGCCGAAGTGATGGATGCTCCTGCGCCGGGCGGTCTGGGCGGCACCTATGCCGGCAACCCGCTGGCAGTTGCGGCTGCACACGCGGTGCTGGACGTGATTGAAGAAGAGCAACTGTGTCAGCGTGCTGAGCAGTTAGGCAGTCATCTGAAAGAGGTGCTGAACCAGGCGCGTCAGAATTGCCCGGCCATTGCTGACGTTCGCGGCCAGGGGTCTATGGTGGCGGTAGAATTTAACGACCCGCAAACCGGCGAGCCGTCGGCGGAGATCACTCGTCAAATCCAGCAAAAGGCTCAAGAAAACGGTCTGTTGCTGCTGAGCTGCGGCGTGTATGGCAACGTGGTTCGCTTTCTCTATCCGTTAACTATTCCAGATGCGCAGTTTACTAAGGCGCTGGATATTCTGGCCCGCGTGTTGAAGAGCTAACCTTGCTGTCTGCGGCAGTTAATGCTGCCGCAGATTCCTTATATACATCCCGTCTATCATTTAGCCGTGATGTTTTCTTCTGGCGTGAATTTTTGTTTGTCACTTACCTGTTCCATATCCCACAATTTTATCATTTCCAATTCTCCTGAATGACGGTATGTTTAGCATAGTGTGCTACAAAAGCGCAGTTCGTAGCCCCTGGTCTAACTATCATATGCTTTTCTGATATGTATAATTAGACTAATAAGCTAATAAACAACATCACGACGAATACAAAAACCATAATAATGAGGAGCCTCAGGATGAATATGAAGGGTAAAGCGTTACTTGCAGGATGTATTGCCTTAATCATGAGTGGTGCGGCAATGGCCGAAGACATCAAAATTGCCGTTGTTGGCGCGATGTCTGGCCCGGTAGCGCAGTATGGCGACCAGGAGTTTACTGGGGCGGAGCAGGCAATTGCTGATATCAACGCCAAAGGCGGTATCAAAGGCAATAAGCTGCAGATGGTAAAATACGACGACGCCTGTGACCCGAAACAAGCGGTTGCGGTGGCTAACAAAGTTATTAACGATGGCATCAAATACGTTATCGGCCACCTGTGCTCTTCTTCCACTCAGCCAGCGTCTGATATATATGAAGATGAAGGTGTGCTGATGATCACCCCGGCGGCCACCGCACCGGAACTGACCGCTCGTGGTTACCAGTTGATTCTGCGCACCACCGGTCTCGATTCTGATCAGGGGCCGACCGCTGCCAGATACATTCTGGAAAAAGTGAAGCCACAGCGTATCGCGATTGTTCACGATAAGCAGCAGTATGGCGAAGGTCTGGCCCGTGCGGTACAGGATAACCTCAAAAAAGGTGGCGCCAACGTGGTGTTCTTTGACGGCATCACCGCCGGTGAGAAAGATTTCTCCACCCTGGTGGCTCGTCTGAAGAAAGAGAACATCGATTTCGTTTACTACGGCGGCTATCACCCGGAGATGGGGCAGATCCTGCGTCAGTCCCGCGCCGCTGGCCTGAAAACCCAGTTTATGGGGCCAGAAGGGGTTGCGAACGTTTCGCTGTCTAATATCGCGGGCGCTTCTGCAGAAGGCCTGCTGGTGACTAAGCCGAAGAATTACGACCAGGTTCCGGCCAACAAACCGATCGTGGATGCTATCAAAGCGAAGAAACAGGATCCGAGTGGTGCATTCGTGTGGACCACCTATGCTGCATTGCAATCGCTCGAAGCGGGCCTGAGTCAGTCTGAAGATCCGGCTGAAATCGCTAAGTATCTGAAGGGAACAAAGGTCGACACTGTTATGGGGCCGCTCTCCTGGAACGAGAAGGGCGATCTGAAAGGCTTCGAGTTCGGCGTGTTTACCTGGCATGCTGATGGTACCGCAACTGACGCGAAATAAAATGTCTGCGGCGAGCGGCTTTGTCGCTCGCCTGTTTCTCACTTCCCGGCTCTCCGCCAATCCCTCTTTTAATTAACAGACGCTAACCTGCATTTTTCTCATAAGCACAGTGCGTAGCGCTTTACCTGGTGATCATTGGTGCTCAATGAAGAGTGATAATGATCAAACTTCATATATCGGGGCTTTCACTGACGCCACTACTGTGCTCTTCTTATTCACTTTGACCATAACTACATTGATATTGCTACATTTATTGTGGTTATTGCTTGCCAGAGTTGAGCCGATTTTTTTCATGCTGGATTTTGGTTTAAACATAAAATTAACATTTAAATCATTCTGTTCATACGATATTAATAACTTTTTGATTGTTTAGCGATTGCTATTTTACATACTAATAGGTACAAAAATGAAAACCAAAGACGCACTGATTAAAACTATGCAAGAACTTCTATGGACACGTGGGTATTCCAACACTAGCCCTAAAGAGATACAGCAGGTTTCTGGCGTTGGGCAGGGAAGTATGTACCACCACTTTAAAGGCAAAGCGGATCTGGCTCGTCAGACGATTTTACTGAATGCTGAGGAGCTACAAAAAGAGATCTCCATCATTTTGCATGCCGATAAAAGTGCTCGCGAACGGATTCAGGATTATCTACTGCGTGAGCGTGAAGTGCTTGCCGGATGCCGGATGGGGGGACTGGCGCAGGATAGCGAAGTGATTAGTGATGACTCGCTGCGCGAGCCCATTGCCGATAATTTTGAATGGTTGATTGGGGAACTGGAAGAGGTGCTGGACGCAGGTAAAACTTCCGGTGAGTTCTCGGCCGACCTTAATGTAGAACATACCGCATTAACACTCATTTCAGTTATGCAGGGTGCGTTTGTGATAGCCAGGGCGACTCAGTCCGAAGCGTATTACAAACAGGCCATCGCTGGAGTGATTGAAATGCTCAAATAGATACCGTCTGAGTTTGGAGAAATGAGAGATGAATAACGGTTTGCCCGTTACCCTGAATTTGCTTTCAGTATTGAAGAACGTGAATACCGTCGCATGGGAAACTCACAGTACGCTTGATCGCAAGGATGCGAGAATTTTCGATATTTTTCAGGATGATTCCGGGCAAAGAATTTCGCTGGTGCATTGCGCGCCAGGCGCATCAGCCAAATCTCATCTTCATACCGGACATGAAACTTTCTTGGTCCTTGACGGAACATTTGAAGACGACAATGGCGTTTACCATCCCGGTGAATTGATTTGCTACGCGCCCGGCAGTGAGCATGCCTGGCGCACGCCGCAAGGGGCCCTGATCTATGCTGTCTGGGGCGGCCGTGTGGAATCTTCCGTCATGGATGTCGCCGCATGAAGCCGTTTTTGTCCCAGGCCCGAGTATTGTTCCTGACGGCCGATCCGCACAAAATTACCGCTCAACTGCGCGGTGAAAAGCTCTCGCTGTCGGCGGCAAGGCCGCTGCGCGATAATATTTCCACGGATGAAATTACACCCATACCCGCGCTGGCTTACTATGATGAACGGTTGGGAACCTTCGCCTGGACGGGCCTGAAATGCGGCGCGGAAAATCCGGTGGCTAAAAACGCGATTATCGAAGCGGGTATCAACGTGATAGTCGGTGGTCTGCGTTATGGCAAGGGATCATCACGCGAGCATAGCCCGGTTGCGGAAAAGGCTGCTGGGGTCCGGCTGGTTATCGCTGAAAGCTTCGAACGTATCTATCGCCAGAATGCTGACAATATCGGTTTGCTCACTTCCACTAACCTGGCGCTGATAGACAAACTGACGTGCGGCGAACCTATTACGATGGAAGAGATTATTTCCGGGCGCGACGTCAGCGCCCGGCGAACCATTGAGTCCGGTGGCCTGTTGGCTTGGTGGAAATTGCGTTTGCAGGAGCAGGGCATACCGCAACTCACCGCTCCGGCGGATGACGCAAAACCGCTAACCTTGTGTGAAAAAATCCTTGCCCGTCGTTTACTGGCGCAGGGTGATTTTTCCGGCAGCGCGTTGTTATTACGCCCCGACTGGCGTTTTATCCACGAATATTACACGGCGATGTGCGGGCATATGCTCAAGCGTACCTTTGGGGCGGATCTGAAGCTGTGGCAACCTGAATCCATTATTAGCTTTGAAGATCATCTTCCGTACATGCATCAGAGCAAAGTGCATGTTGACCAGCAACTGACTGGCGATCTTGAATATTTACTGGAAGCTCACCGGGCATTTACCCGGAAATGGGGGCTCACAGCGTATTGTTACAACCCGGATGGAGACGGCGCTGAGGGTATCTCTCATGCGCTGATGGCCGAACGCCACGCGTTGCCGGGGCAGTTGATTATCGGTACTGACTCGCATACGCCACACTGTGGCGCGCTGGGATGCCTGGCCATTGGCGTTGGTAGCACTGAAATGGCTGGTAGTATGGTTACCGGCGCGTTTAGCCTAATGGTGCCGGAATCGGTAAAGGTGATATTCACCGGGAGCCTGCCGAAGGGGACTGGGGCGAAAGATATGGTGCTACATCTGCTAGCGACTGAATGGATTCGCCAGGGCGTTGGTATTGGCAAGGTCTTCGAATTTTGTGGCGATGCTATTGAGCAGCTCTCGGTTGACGACCGCGCTACTCTCACCAATATGGTCGCTGAACTGGGCGGCGTCTCCGGGCTGGTCGCACCGGATGCGCAAACTGTCGCTTTTCTCAAGGCCCGACGCGGTATCGATTTTATCATTGAGCCGTGGATGCACAGTGATGAAGGCGCACAGTACGCTTCGACCATTACTATTGATTGCGGCGAGCTATCGCCAATGGTGGCTCTGCCCGGCGATCCGGGCAATGGGCAAGCGTTATCAATGTTAACGGAACCGGTCAAAATTGACATTGCCTATGGCGGTTCCTGTACAGCGGGCAAGCGTGATGATTTTGATGAGTATCATGCTGTGTTGGCGTGGGCTATGGCGCGTGGACAAACGCTGCCACCGGAGGTGACGCTTTATCTTCAGTTCGGTACCATGGATGTTTACGATTACTGTCGCGATCAAGGTTATCTCGAGACCTTTCGACAGGCTGGGGCAATTTTGCTCAAACCAGCCTGCGGGGCGTGCGCCAACTGTGGCCCGGGTTCTTCCGTGGATAGTGGTCAGGTGACGATTAGCGCAATAAATCGAAATTTTCCAGGCCGTTCAGGTCCGGGTAAAGTTTGGCTGGCCAGCCCGTCGACAGTGGTAGCCAGCGCAATTAAGGGTGAAATAACTTCATTTAATGATTTAAAACGACAATACCGTTAGCTTAATTTAATTAAATTCTATTTATTAACAGGGTGCAAGGCATCATGAAACCGTTTTATCATTTTTCCGATGAACAAAATAAAAAATTAACCTGTTTTCTACAGCAGATCGCAGTTAATCCCTATAGTCATTATCAGGAGTTTAAACTAGCTGTCGCTGAAATTTGCTCTTTTAAAGGAGTGCCGGATTTTTTTGTCGATATTTGTGCGAAGATTAAAAAAGAGCGTGAGATGGGAGTTAGCGATATTCATGTTCTGCGTAACTGCCCACGAGATATAAATTTACCGGAACTGGATCCGGAACATCCGATAGCCGATAAATATAAAAAGAAAAGTACCTTCATAGGCGAAGCGCTGTTGGAAGCTTTTTCTCTGCTTACTGAAACCCCTCTTCTGGCCTATGGTAGTCGCAATAATGGTGATTTTTTTACCGACGTTGTCGCTATTCGTAAATACAGCGGGCAATTGACCGGTTTCAGCGATAGTGAATTGGTATATCACAACGATCGAACCGCTCACACCGTGCGTGCTGATTTTGTCACTCTGCTGGGGTTACGCAGCCCGGATGAAGAACTGATTTTCACCGGCTACATCGACGGTAAAGCCATCCTGAGTCATCTGACGGATGAGCAGCAGCAGGCGTTACGCCAGCCGTGGTATCGTACCCAGTTTGATGTTTACTCTAGGGAAACCAATAGCCGCCAGGTCAGTTCACCGGATCACGCTATCCTCAAAAACCATCACAGCATTCGCTATCTTGATACGCTGACTCAGGTGGCACCACACGCGCCTGCGCAGGCAAAAGACGCGCTTATTGCCTTTATGCAGGCGATGACCAAAGCAGATAAACAGCGTCATCGAATTCTCCAGGGTGACCTGCTGACTTTTGCTAATCAGGACGGTTTGCATAATCGGGAAAAAATTGAAATTCACAATAAAGAAAATGCTGCTCGCCGTTGGCTATTAAAAACCTATGCCTTCCGCGATCGGGAAACCGCCGAGCAATATAAAGAATACTGGGTTGACGGTTTTTTGGGTCAGGTTAATGACTAATTGCTGGTGATTTTATTTCCTTTCGATACCAATGGAACATGTAAAATGAGAAATATCGCCGATCGCGTTTCGCGCATAGGGCTATCTGAAACCTATGCCATTCTCGATAAAGTTAAAACCATGCAGGCTGAAGGTAAAACTATTTACGACCTTGGTGGCGGTGAGCCGGACTTCTCCACGCCAGATCATATTATTAATTATACCGTGACGGCAATGAAGAATGGCATGACGCATTATACTGCCAGTAAAGGTATGCCAGGTTTATTAAAAGCCATCGCCACTCAGCTCTATGAAGAGAATCATCTACCCGTAGAGTGGAATAAAAATATTATCGTTACCCCCTCGGCCAAACATGCGCTTTTTATCACATTGATGACGCTGCTTAATCCCGGCGATGAGATTGTGATCCCAACGCCCTGTTGGGTGAGCTATATCGCGATGGCCGAAATGGCGGGGGCAAAGGCGGTGACCCTGCCGCTGGAGCGTGAAAACCAGTTTCTGCTAACCCGTAAGGCGCTGGAAAACTGTATCACCAGCAAAACCCGCGTGCTGCTGCTTAATAATCCTAACAACCCTACCGGGCGCATTATGACGGCAGATGAAATCGCTACCGTTTGCCAGGTCGCGCAGGAGTACGATCTTTTCGTGGTGATGGACGAAATTTATGAACACATCCGCTATCTGCCGGGGCTTCATCGCAGCCTTGCCGCTGAGCCGGGTATGTTTGAGAGAACAGTGACCATCAGTGGTTTCTCGAAAGCCTGGGCGATGACCGGCTGGCGGCTAGGGTATCTCAGCGCGCCGGAAGCGTTGCTCAATGAAATCCTGAAAGTACAGCAGCACAGCGTGGGGTGCGCAGGTTCCTTTGTTCAGCAGGGCGGGCTGGCTGCGCTAATTGGCGATCGTCAGCCGATGCTGGATATGATCGCGCAGTATCGCCAGCGGCGAGATTGTGTGGTGAGTCGCCTGAACGCCATCTCCGGTATCACCTGCCGGGCGCCGGAAGGCGGGCTGTATGTATATGCGGATATCAGCGGGTTGGGGATGGGCGATGCCCAGGAGGTCACGCACTGGTTGTTGACTCATGCGCAGGTTGCGGTCACGCCGGGAACGGCGTTCGGTAAAGAAGAGTCGTCCGCTATTCGTCTGTCGTTTGCCGGATCGCCGGAGACGTTGATGTTGGCGCTGGACAGTATTGAGCAGGCGCTTTTGAACTACCGTTATCTGCTTCAGCAGGAGGCCTCATGAGCGAAGCCTTGCGGATCGCCATTGTTGGTAACGGCCCCCGGGCGCTTTCGGTTCTGGAACGCCTTGCCGCCCGGCTGATGCTCCAGCCCGATGCAGCGGTTGAGATCTATTACATCGACAAGCAACATCCCGGCACCGGGCGCATTTGGCGACAGGATCAGGACGCGGCCTTCGTGATGAACACGGTGGCGGAAGAGGTATCTGGTTTTTCCGGCGAAGGCGATGTTTCTGGGGCGCGTCCCGGTTGCGGTCCTTCGCTGGCGAACTGGTGGCGCGCCACGCGCGATGATTTTCCCGGCGAGAATACTTGGGCGCCGCGCGCGCTCTACGGTGACTATATGCAATTTGTCCTCAACTGCATTACAACCTCGTTTTCCGCCGTGCAGCGCTTCCATCCCCGGCAGGGAGAGGTGATGGATATTGCTCCCCTTGATAATCAGCAGGCGGTACTGTTTTTCCGCGATGGCGAAACCCTGACGGTTGACCGGGTGGTGATTGCCAGTGGGCATTCACGTAATCAGTTAACGGAGCAGGAGCAGCAGTGGCAGAATTTTGCCGATGCACATCCGCCACTGCGCTGGCTGCCGGGGGATTCTGCTGCGGATATGCCGCTGGATGACATTGCAGCGGGCAGTACGGTGGGGATCCTCGGTCTTGGTCTCTCTTTTCTTGACGTGATGGCGGCGTTAACCGTTGGGCGCGGCGGTGTTTTCAGTGAGCAGGCGGACGGCTCGTTGCGCTATCAGCCTTCGGGCCGTGAACCTCGTCTGGTCGCCGGGTCTCGCAGCAGTCTGCCAATCCCCGGACGTGGTAAAAACCAGAAACACCCGAACTTCCGCTATCAAAGCGTGTTGTTTACCACGCAGCGTGCTGAAGCGCTGGCTCAGCGCGGGCAGCTTAATTTTGACCGTGATGTGCTGCCGCTGTTGATGGCGGAGGTCAATCTAACCTGGTACGCCACCTCGCTTCGTCAGCGCTATGGGGCTTCGGCGGAGAATGAGTTTCGCCAGTGTGCGCAGGGGCTGACGGAGCAAGAGTTCGACACTCTTCCTGAAATCGCCGCCCGCTTTGGTCTGGTTGATTTGCCCCAGTTGGATATTTACCAGTTGAGCGACCCTTTCCGAGACCGTCAGTTTATCTCCACCAGCCACTTTCATGCCGCGTTGTGTGAACTGTTAGCGGACGATGTGGCGCAGGCTGAAGGCGGCAATATTGATAATCCGCTCAAAGCGGCGCTGGATACGCTGCGCGATACGCGCGGGCTGGTACGGCGGGTTGTGGATTTCGGCGGGCTGGCGCCAGCGTCGTTCCGCGAGGACTTTTTATACCGTTACTCCCCGGTTAGCGCGCTGCTTTCCGCCGGGCCGCCGCGCTACCGTACCCGACAACTTTTGGCTCTGATTGAGGCCGGTATTTTACATATCGTCGGACCACGTATGCAGATTGCCTGTGGTGAGGAATCAGGCTGTTTCGAACTATCCTCCCCGCAGGTTGAGGATGCGGTCTGGCGCGTTGAGACGCTGCTGGATGCCAGGGTTCCGGGACAGGATTTGCAGCGTGATACCTCTCCGCTGACTCAGGCTCTGCGCCAGCGGGGTATCTGGCAAAATTTCACCGTTGAAGATGCCGTTACGCGGCTGGTAACCGGCGGCGTTGCTGTCACCCGTGCGCCGTTTCATCCTATTAATCAATACGGTAAGGCCACTTCCCAACTGTACGTCATTGGGATCCCCAGCGAACACACCCGCTGGTTTATGTCCGCCGGAAGCAGCCGTCCCGGCTACTGGACCGATTTTATTTGCGATGCCGATGCCATTGCAGAAGACATTCTAACGGCACTACCTATTCATTCTCTGAAGCAGGAAATAACACCATGACAAAAAAGGCATTACTGATGCTGGATTTTCTCAATGAGATAGTCCATCCCGACGGCGTGTACGCACGCATGGGTTACTACCAGCAGGTGAGCGAAAACGCGGTAATTGAACGCGCCGCTCAGGCTCTGGAGGCCGCCCGCTCCAGCGCTATCCCGGTAGTGCATGTGGTGGTCGGTTTTTCCGATAACTACGTCGAATGCCCCGTCGGCTCTGAAGTATTTGATACGGCTCGCCGCAACAAGCTTCTGCGCTTTGGTACCTGGTCGACCGATATTATCGAAGTGCTCGCCCCGCAGCCGGGGGAGAATATTATCCACAAGCATCGCGTTGATCCGTTTTATCAGACGAACCTAGAGCTGACCTTGCGCAGCCTGGGCGTAGACACGCTAGTGCTGGCTGGCGTATCGACGGAATTTGTAGTGCTGGCGACGGCGATGAGCGCCCAGGATCGTGGCTTCCACGTTATCGTGCTGGAGGATGCCGTCGCGGCAGTAAATAGCGTTAAACATCTGGCCGCGCTGGAAACGATTGGTAGCACCGCCGAGCGGCGTCGGGTCAGCGAGCTGTTTCCTGCTTCCCGCCAGCAGCAACTCACACCGGAGATAGGCTAATGACTGAAACCGTAACCACAGTACTGCGGGGCATGCGTCATCGCTGGAAAGTTCTGGGGATCGGCGTCGCGGCCAATGCCTGTTTTTCGATGGTGGTCGGAGGCCTGCCCGCGACGGCAGTATTTATGCGCGCCGATTACCACATCACTAACGCCGAGCTGGGTTTTGTGCTCGGGATGCTGGGGCTGGGGATTGCCGTCAGCGAACTGCCATGGGGGTTACTGACTGACCGCTGGGGCGACAGACCCGTTCTGTTGACCGGGCTGCTGAGCACCGGTGCGATGCTGCTGCTTATGGCGGCGTTCGCCGCGCCGCATCAGGATTTTATTCCCGCCTATGGACTGCTGATCGCCGGAGTGCTGGGGATCGGGCTGCTTGGCAGCAGCGTCAACGGCTCCAGCGGTCGGGCCATTATGGCCTGGTTTAAGGAGGGGGAGCGCGGGTTGGCAATGAGTATTCGTCAGACGGCCGTGCCGATGGGCTACGGTCTGGGGGCGTTATTGCTGCCCTGGCTGGCGGCGAATTATGGCTTTGTGGCGATGTTTATCGTCGCGGCACTACTATGCGCCGTGGCGAGCTTTTATGCCTGGCTGTGGCTGCACGAACCGGATCGCCCCAGCGGTAAAGAAGCGGCGGCAGAGATGGCCGCCCCCGGCAAAGGACCGTTGCAGGACGCCGCTATCTGGAAAATTGTGCTGGCGATTGGCATCTTATGCGGGCCGCAGTTTGCGTTGCTTACCTTTGGTTCGGTTTTCCTGCACGACTTTGCCCACCTTAATGTGGCGCTGGTCTCCGTTTGCCTGGCGGTTATTCAGCTTGGGGCGATGGCGTCGCGCATCTGGAGCGGCCGTTGGACGGATAAAAACAAGAACCGCAAACCTTACCTTAAGGGCTGCACGCAGCTAAGCATCGCGGCATTTGTTCTGCTCAGCGTGTTGGTGTGGTTCTGGCCGACGTTACCGCACACCGCTGCGACCGTTACGCTGCTAGCGGCGCTGTTTATTCTGGCGGGCGTGGTGGTGTCTGCCTGGCATGGTGTGGCCTATACCGAACTGGCCTCTATGGCGGGAGCAAAGCGGGCTGGAACGGCGCTGGCGATGGGGAATACCAGCGTTTTTGTGGTGATGTTTATTACGCCCATTGCTATTCCATGGATGCAAACCACCTTTAACTGGAGCAGCGTCTGGCTGGCATCGGCGCTGTGCGCCGTCGTCGCGTTGAGCTTTTTCCCTAAAGTACAGCGTCACCTGGAGGATAAGGCATGATGGCGTAACCTATGGGTGGGAAAGATGCTTGTATCGCGTCTTTTGAACTCGCCGGGGGTCAACGACCATCGCGAACTCAACAGCGTGCGCCGCCTGCAATACGGCGCATTTACAGACTATTTCGTCCAGCCATTTTGCCGTGCCGTAAAGCCCAGCATCTGCATAAATGCCGTCATCACAGCATTATCTTCTACACCTGTATTGTTAACCTGCCAGCTACTCACCTCGGGGTTATCCCGCAACACTTCTTCCACTAAATATTGCCCGACGCCACGACGGCGGGTGACTTCCCGTACGCACAGAGCGCTCAGTTCGCCTTCAACACCATTGAGAGTCACGTGAACCGCACCCAGCAGGCGATCGTTAAAGCGGGCGGCATAAATACGCTGGCGATCGTCTAAGGCCAGTGCCGCGAGATCCTGTTGCGGCCAGATTTTGCCTAAGTCGATGCGATCCTGATCGCTGAAGTGTTGTAAACGAATAATGGTCAGTTTCATGCACGGTGAGTCCAGTCAAAACAGATGCATTAGTGTATCCAAATTCCCTGTCTGGCGAAGCGCCGTTTTTTGCAGATTCATCAGGGGATTCGTTTTTCCGGGCGGAGAAGAATAGAGTAATTCATTAAAAAATTAAAAATAAGCGGAATTTTAACCTGAAAAATAGCATTTTATTCCGCTTTATATATCGTTATTTTATGCTGTTTATTGGACTTTTTTTGTTTATCTTCCCGCGAATACAGAATATTATATTTGCTTAATCGACTGAAATATAGAGTTTTTACTCTGTATTCAGGCAAAAAACCGCGCTAAACCATTAAAGATAATGGTAAAAGTCACGTTGTTTAATAAAAGCACAGAATGCTTTTTGACCATAAAAATACAAAATATTTACACCACATCACGAACGGGGTTCTGCAGTATGAAAAGGAGCGCGAAAACAGTTATCGCGGGGTTAGTCGCACTGGCGATGTCCCACTCGGTAATGGCCAGGGATATTAAAGTCGCGGTTGTTGGCGCGATGTCTGGCCCGATAGCTCAGTGGGGCGATATGGAATTCAACGGTGCGCGCCAGGCGATCAAAGATATTAACGCCCAGGGCGGCATTAAGGGCGAGAAGCTGGTTGGCGTGGAATACGATGACGCCTGCGACCCAAAACAGGCCGTTGCGGTGGCGAACAAAATCGTCAATGACGGCATCCGCTATGTTATCGGCCACCTCTGCTCTTCTTCCACCCAGCCGGCCTCCGATATCTATGAAGATGAAGGCATTCTGATGATCTCCCCGGGCGCGACCAACCCGGAGCTGACTCAGCGCGGCTACCAGTACATCATGCGTACCGCAGGTCTGGACTCCTCGCAGGGGCCGACTGCCGCTAAATACATCATGGAAACCGTCAAACCGCAGCATATTGCTATTATTCATGATAAGCAGCAGTACGGTGAAGGCCTGGCGCGTTCTGTCCAGGAAGCCCTGAAAAAAGGCGGCGCGAATATCGTCTTCTTCGACGGCATTACCGCCGGTGAAAAAGACTTCTCCGCACTGCTGGCGCGCCTGAAGAAAGAGAATATCGACTTCGTTTACTACGGCGGCTACTATCCGGAAATGGGTCAGATGCTGCGCCAGGCGCGCTCTGTGGGCCTGAAAACCGTGTTTATGGGGCCGGAAGGCGTAGGTAACGCGTCGCTGTCCAACATCGCGGGCGAGGCGGCGGAAGGCATGCTAGTCACGATGCCAAAACGTTATGACCAGGATCCGGCGAACAGCGCTATCGTCGACGCGCTCAAAGCTGAGAAGAAAGACCCGAGCGGTCCGTATGTCTGGATCACCTATGCCGCTATGCAGTCCTTGGCGCAGGCGATGGACAGGGCCGGAAGCCAGGAGCCGCTGGATTTAATCAAAGATCTGAAAGCTCACGGCGCGAAAACCGTGATTGGGCCGCTGAATTGGGACGAAAAAGGCGATTTGAAGGGATTTGAGTTTGGTGTCTTCCAGTGGCACGCAGATGGTTCATCCACCTTCGTGAAATAAGCCATAAGACAAGTTATCCCACTGCCCGTGCAAAGCGGGTGGGTTGAAAAAGGTTACCTTATGTCCGAGCAGTTTCTCTATTTTCTGCAGCAGATGTTTAACGGCGTCACGCTGGGAAGTACCTACGCGCTGATTGCCATCGGTTATACCATGGTGTACGGCATTATCGGCATGATCAACTTCGCCCACGGCGAGGTATATATGATTGGCAGCTACGTCTCCTTTATGATTATTGCTGCCCTGATGATGATGGGTATTGATACCAGCTGGCTGCTGGTCGCCGCCGGATTCGTCGGCGCTATCGTGATTGCCAGCGCCTATGGCTGGAGTATCGAACGCGTGGCCTACCGGCCCGTACGCAGCTCTAAGCGCCTGATTGCGCTGATTTCCGCCATCGGGATGTCGATCTTCCTGCAAAACTACGTCAGCCTGACGCAAGGCTCGCGCGATGTAGCGCTACCCAGCCTGTTTAACGGCCAGTGGGTCATCGGTCACAGCGATAGCTTCTCCGCTACGATCACCACGATGCAACTGGTGATTTGGGTGGTGACCTTTATCGCCATGCTGGCGTTGACGCTGTTTATCCGCTATTCCCGCATGGGGCGCGCCTGCCGCGCCTGTGCTGAAGACCTGAAAATGGCCAGCCTGCTCGGGATTAACACTGACCGCGTCATCGCGCTGACTTTTGTGATCGGCGCAGCAATGGCGGCGGTTGCCGGCGTGCTGCTCGGTCAGTTCTATGGTGTTATCAACCCGTATATTGGCTTTATGGCCGGGATGAAGGCCTTTACCGCAGCAGTACTTGGTGGCATCGGCAGCATTCCTGGCGCGATGATCGGCGGGTTGATCCTCGGTATTGCCGAAGCGCTCTCTTCTGCCTATCTCAGTACGGAGTACAAAGACGTGGTCTCCTTCGCGCTGTTGATCCTGGTTCTGCTGGTGATGCCTACCGGTATCCTGGGTCGCCCGGAGGTAGAAAAAGTATGAAACCGATGCATTTTGCGATGGCGCTGCTGTCCGCAGTGATATTCTTTATCCTGGCTGGCGTCTTTATGGGCGTACAGCTAGAGCTGGACGGCACCAAACTGGTGGTGGATACCGCCGCCGATATTCGCTGGCAGTGGATCTTTATCGGTACCGCAGTCGTTTTCTTCTTCCAGCTACTGCGTCCTGTTTTCCAGAAAACCATGAAGAACGTCTCCGGGCCGAAGTTTATTCTGCCGGCTATCGATGGTTCGACGGTGAAACAGAAGCTGTTTCTGATCGCCCTGTTGGTTATCGCCGTGGCGTGGCCGTTTATGGTATCGCGCGGGACGGTGGATATCGCCACGCTGACGATGATCTATATCATCCTCGGCCTGGGTCTTAACGTGGTGGTGGGGCTTTCTGGCCTGCTGGTGCTGGGCTACGGCGGATTCTACGCCATCGGTGCCTACACCTTCGCGCTGCTGAACCACTATTACGGCCTGGGCTTCTGGACCTGCCTGCCGCTGGCGGGGCTGGTTTCGGCGGCGGCGGGCTTCCTGCTTGGCTTCCCGGTACTGCGCTTGCGCGGTGACTATCTGGCGATTGTAACGCTCGGCTTCGGCGAAATTGTGCGCATCCTGCTGCTCAACAACACCGAAATAACCGGCGGTCCGAACGGCATCAGCCAGATCCCGAAACCGACGCTGTTCGGTCTTGAATTTAGCCGCAGCGCTCGCGAAGGCGGCTGGGATACGTTCAGCAACTTCTTCGGCGTGAAGTACGACCCGTCCGATCGCGTGATTTTCCTCTACCTGGTCGCTCTACTGCTGGTGGTATTGAGCCTGTTCGTGATTAACCGCCTGCTGCGTATGCCGCTGGGGCGCGCGTGGGAAGCGCTGCGCGAAGATGAGATCGCCTGTCGTTCGCTGGGCCTCAGCCCAACGCGCATCAAGCTGACCGCCTTTACCATCAGCGCCGCGTTTGCCGGTTTTGCCGGCACCCTGTTCGCCGCGCGTCAGGGCTTCGTCAGCCCGGAATCCTTTACCTTCGCCGAATCGGCTTTTGTGCTGGCGATTGTGGTACTGGGCGGTATGGGCTCCCAGTTCGCGGTGATCCTCGCGGCAGTTCTGCTGGTGGTGTCGCGTGAGCTGATGCGTGATTTCAATGAATACAGCATGCTGATGCTGGGTGCGCTGATGGTACTGATGATGATCTGGCGTCCGCAGGGGCTTCTGCCGATGACCCGCCCACAACTGAAGCTGAAAAATGGGCAGGCCAAAGAAGGAGAGCAGGCATGAGTCAGCCATTATTATCCGTAAACGGTCTGATGATGCGTTTTGGCGGCCTGCTGGCGGTCAACAACGTGTCGCTGGCGCTGCGTGAGCGGGAAATCGTTTCGCTTATCGGCCCTAACGGCGCGGGCAAAACCACTGTCTTTAACTGTCTGACCGGTTTTTACAAGCCGACCGGCGGCACCATTATGCTGCGCGACCAGCATCTGGAAGGGCTGCCGGGCCAGCAGATTGCCCGCATGGGCGTGGTGCGAACTTTCCAGCACGTGCGTCTGTTCCGCGAAATGACGGTGATTGAAAACCTGCTGGTGGCACAGCATCAGCAGCTGAAATCCGGGGTCTTCTCCGGCCTGCTGAAAACGCCGTCCTTCCGCCGCGCCCAGAGCGAAGCGCTGGATCGCGCCGCGACCTGGCTCGAACGTATCGGCCTGCTGGAGCATGCTAACCGCCAGGCCAGCAACCTGGCCTATGGCGACCAGCGTCGTCTGGAGATTGCCCGCTGCATGGTGACCCAGCCGGAAATCCTGATGCTGGATGAACCGGCTGCGGGGCTGAATCCGAAAGAGACCAAAGAGCTGGACGAGCTGATCGTCGAGCTGCGCAGCCATCATAACACCACCATCCTGCTGATTGAGCACGATATGAAGCTGGTGATGGGCATTTCCGACCGTATTTACGTGGTAAACCAGGGTACGCCGCTGGCCAACGGTACGCCGGAAGAGATCCGCAACAACCCGGACGTGATCCGCGCCTATTTAGGTGAAGCATAATGGTGGTGACGCATAAGATGGAAAAAGTGATGTTATCTTTTGACAACGTCAGCGCGCATTACGGCAAAATCCAGGCGCTGCACAACGTCAGCCTGCATATCAATCAGGGGGAGATTGTCACCCTGATTGGCGCAAATGGCGCGGGGAAAACCACGTTGCTGGGCACCCTGTGCGGCGACCCGCGCGCCTCCAGCGGACGCGTGGTTTTCGATGGTAAAGATATTACCGACTGGCAGACGGCGAAAATCATGCGCGAAGCGGTGGCGATTGTTCCTGAAGGGCGTCGCGTCTTCTCGCGGATGACGGTGGAAGAGAACCTGGCGATGGGCGGTTTTTTTGCCGATAGTGACCAGTTCCAGAGCCGCATCAAGTGGGTGTATGAGCTGTTTCCGCGCCTGCATGAGCGTCGGGTTCAGCGTGCGGGCACTATGTCCGGCGGCGAGCAGCAGATGCTGGCAATCGGTCGCGCGCTGATGAGCCAGCCGCGCCTGCTGCTGCTCGATGAACCTTCGCTCGGTCTGGCGCCGATCATCATTCAGCAAATCTTCGACACCATCGAACAACTGCGCGAGCAGGGGATGACCATTTTCCTTGTGGAGCAGAACGCCAACCAGGCGCTGAAGCTGGCCGACCGCGGCTACGTGCTGGAAAACGGCCACGTAGTGCTGGAGGATACCGGTGATGCGCTGCTGGCGAACGAAGCGGTCCGCAGCGCCTATCTGGGCGGGTAATTAATCGTCTTCCCCGGTAGCGCAATGCTGCCGGGGAAATCCTCTTTCACGTGTCACTGCTCCCATTTTCATCCCATTAGATCCTCATCGTCTTGCCATTTCTCTGACGCGTTACTATCTTTTTTTTGTCATAAAGAAGTTATTTTTCTGTCATTCGAGCATGTCATGTTACCCCCGCGAACATAAAACGCGTGAAATCGCGCATCCGGAACAACAAGAGAGATAACCGATGATATCGTTACGACATACAGCTTTAGGACTGGCGCTCAGCCTGGCATTTGCCGGACAAGCCCTGGCGGTAACCACGATCCCGTTCTGGCACTCGATGGAAGGGGAGTTGGGGAAAGAAGTTGATTCACTGGCGCAACGTTTCAACGCAGCCAATCCGGACTACAAAATTGTTCCGGTGTATAAAGGCAACTATGAACAGAGCCTGAGCGCAGGTATTGCCGCCTTCCGTACCGGTAATGCGCCAGCAATTCTGCAAGTTTATGAAGTCGGCACCGCGACAATGATGGCCTCTAAGGCGATTAAGCCGGTTTATCAGGTGTTCAGCGATGCGGGCATCAAGTTTGATGAGAAACAGTTCGTGCCGACCGTCTCCGGTTATTACACCGATTCCAAAACCGGCCATCTGCTCTCCCAACCCTTTAACAGTTCCACGCCGGTGCTGTATTACAACAAAGACGCTTTTAAAAAAGCTGGTTTAGATCCGGAACAGCCGCCTAAAACCTGGCAGGATCTGGCGACGTACACCGCGAAGCTGAAAGCTGCGGGAATGAAGTGCGGCTACGCCAGCGGCTGGCAGGGCTGGATCCAGATTGAAAATTTCAGCGCCTGGCATGGTCTGCCGGTGGCCACCAAAAACAACGGCTTCGATGGCGCCGATGCGGTGCTGGAGTTCAACAAGCCGGAGCAGGTGAAGCATATCGCCCTGCTCGAAGAGTTGAACAAGAAAGGCGACTTTAGCTACTTCGGGCGTAAAGACGAGTCCACCGAGAAGTTCTATAACGGCGACTGCGCCATTACTACCGCCTCTTCGGGCTCCCTCGCGGATATTCGCCAGTACGCGAAGTTCAACTATGGCGTAGGGATGATGCCGTACGACGCCGACGTGAAAGGCGCGCCGCAAAACGCCATTATCGGCGGGGCCAGCCTGTGGGTGATGCAGGGTAAAGACAAAGAAACCTATACCGGCGTCGCCAAATTCCTCGATTTCCTGACTAAGCCGGAAAATGCGGCCGAATGGCACCAGAAAACCGGCTATCTGCCGATTACCACCGCCGCTTACAACCTGACCCGCGAGCAGGGCTTCTATGATAAGAACCCCGGGGCCGATATCGCGACGCGCCAGATGCTGAATAAGCCGCCGCTGCCGTTCACCAAAGGTCTGCGTCTGGGCAATATGCCGCAGATCCGCACTATCGTGGATGAGGAGCTGGAGAGCGTTTGGACTGGTAAGAAAACGCCTCAGCAGGCGCTGGATGCCGCCGTTGAGCGCGGTAATCAGTTGTTGCGCCGTTTCGAGCAGTCAACGAAGTCGTAACGCGTGACATGCCCGGTGGCGCTGTGCTTTCCGGGCTTACAAGACCGTAGGCCGGGTAAGGCGAAGCCGCCACCCGGCGCTTTTCAGGAACCCAATCCTCATGTCATTATCCCGTCCGGTGTTCCGCTCGCGTTGGCTACCCTATGTGCTGGTTGCGCCGCAGTTGGTTATCACCGTTATCTTCTTTATCTGGCCCGCGGGCGAAGCGCTATGGTATTCGCTACAGAGCGTCGATCCTTTTGGGCTCTCCAGTCAGTTTGTCGGCCTGGATAACTTTTTAGCCTTGTTCCACGACCCGTACTACCTGGACTCCTTCTGGACCACCATTAAGTTCAGTACGCTGGTCACCGTCAACGGCCTGCTGATCTCGCTGTTTTTCGCCGCGCTGGTGGATTACGTGGTGCGCGGCAGCCGCTTCTATCAGACGCTGATGCTGCTGCCCTATGCCGTTGCGCCCGCGGTGGCTGCGGTGCTGTGGATCTTCTTGTTCAACCCCGGACGGGGGCTGATTACCCATTTGCTCGGCGAGTTTGGCTACGACTGGAACCACGCGCAGAATAGCGGACAGGCGATGTTCCTCGTGGTTTTCGCCTCGGTATGGAAGCAGATTAGTTACAACTTCCTGTTCTTCTTCGCTGCGCTGCAATCCATCCCGCGCTCGCTGGTGGAAGCCGCCGCCATTGACGGTGCCGGTCCGGTTCGCCGCTTCTTCAGGCTGTCGCTGCCGCTGATCGCTCCGGTGAGCTTCTTCCTGCTGGTGGTGAACCTGGTGTATGCCTTCTTTGATACCTTCCCGGTTATCGATGCCGCAACCGGCGGTGGACCAGTGCAGGCGACGACGACGCTGATTTATAAAATCTACCGTGAAGGTTTTGCCGGGCTCGACCTTTCCGCTTCCGCCGCCCAGTCGGTGGTGCTGATGTTCCTCGTCATTATTCTGACGGTGGTGCAGTTCCGCTACGTTGAAAGAAAGGTACGTTACCAATGATTGAGAACCGTCGCGGGCTGACGATTTTCAGCCATACCATGTTGATTTTAGGTATCGCGGTTATCCTGTTTCCGCTGTATGTCGCCTTTGTCGCGGCGACTCTGGATAGCAAAGCGGTCTTTGATACGCCGATGACCTTGCTCCCCGGCAGGCATCTGCTCGACAACATGAAAACCATCTGGGTGAATGGCGTGGGGGCTAACAGCGCACCGTTCTGGCTGATGATGCTCAACAGCTTCATCATGGCCTTCGCCATCACGGTAGGTAAAATCACGGTATCAATGCTCTCCGCTTTCGCCATTGTCTGGTTTCGTTTTCCGCTGCGCAACTTGTTCTTCTGGATGATTTTTATCACTCTGATGCTGCCGATTGAAGTGCGTATTTTTCCGACTGTGGAAGTGATCGCTAATCTGAAAATGCTCGACAGCTATGCCGGACTCACGCTGCCGCTGATGGCCTCGGCCACCGCCACATTCCTGTTCCGCCAGTTCTTTATGACCCTGCCGGACGAGCTGATTGAGGCGGCGCGTATCGACGGCGCGTCACCAATGCGCTTCTTCCGCGACATCGTCCTGCCGCTGTCGAAAACCAATCTCGCGGCGCTGTTCGTCATCACCTTTATCTACGGCTGGAACCAGTATCTGTGGCCGTTGCTGATCATTCAGGATGTGAACCTCGGAACGGCAGTGGCGGGAATCAGGGGCATGATCGCTCTCGGTGAAGGCACCACGCAGTGGAACCAGGTCATGGCGGCGATGCTGCTCACGCTTATTCCTCCGGTTGTTATCGTTTTAGCCATGCAGCGCGCGTTTGTGCGTGGTTTAGTGGACAGTGAGAAATAAAATGGCAGGACTTAAGCTACAGGCAGTAAGCAAAAGCTGGGATGGCAAAACCCAGGTGATCCAACCGCTAACGCTGGACGTGGCGGACGGCGAATTTATTGTGATGGTTGGCCCATCGGGCTGCGGTAAATCGACCCTGCTGCGCATGGTGGCGGGTCTGGAACGAGTAACCAGCGGTGATATCTGGATTGGGCGCAAGCGCGTTACTGAAATAGAACCGAAAGATCGCGGTATCGCGATGGTGTTCCAGAATTATGCCCTCTACCCACATATGAGCGTAGAAGAGAATATGGCATGGGGACTGAAAATTCGCGGTATGGGTAAGGGATTAATTACCGAACGCGTACAGGAAGCGGCGCGCATTCTGGAGCTGGATGGTCTGTTGAAACGTCGTCCGCGCGAACTCTCAGGCGGCCAGCGCCAGCGCGTGGCAATGGGCCGGGCTATCGTTCGCGACCCGGCGGTATTCCTGTTTGATGAGCCGCTCTCCAACCTCGATGCCAAACTGCGTGTGCAGATGCGCCTTGAGCTGCAGCAGTTGCATCGTCGGCTAAAAACCACCTCGCTGTACGTGACCCATGATCAGGTAGAGGCGATGACTCTCGCGCAGCGGGTCATGGTGATGAATAAAGGCGTCGCCGAGCAGATTGGCACGCCGGTCGACATATACGAAAAACCGGCCAGTTGCTTTGTGGCGAGCTTTATCGGCAGCCCGGCTATGAACTTGCTGGAAGGGCGGGTCAGTGGTGATGGTAGCCGTTTTGAGCTTGCGGGCGGGATGCTTTTGCCAATGAATAGCGAGCATCGCCGCTATGCCGGGCGTAAGATGACGCTGGGTATCCGCCCGGAGCATTTTGCATTAAGCTCCCAAGTGGAGGGGGGCGTACCGCTGGTAATGGATACGCTGGAAATTTTAGGTGCCGATAACCTTGCCCACGGGCGCTGGGGCGAGCAGAAGCTGGTGGTCCGGCTACCACACCAGCAACGCCCACAGGCAGGCAGCACGCTGTGGTTGCATCTGCCGCAGGAAAGTTTACACCTCTTTGATAGTGAGACAGGACTACGTGTATGAGTGACTGGCCTTATCCCCATATTGTTGCCCACCGCGGCGGCGGTAAACTGGCCCCGGAAAATACCCTGGCGGCCATCGATACCGGCGCGCGTTATGGTCATACGATGATTGAGTTTGACGCTAAGTTATCGAAGGACGGGCAGATTTTTTTACTGCACGATGACAATCTCGAACGCACCAGCAACGGCTGGGGCATGGTGGGCGAACTGGCGTGGAGCGATCTGCTAAAAGTGGATGCCGGAAGCTGGTACAGCGGCGAGTTCAAAGGCGAGCCGCTGCCGCTATTAACCGAGGTAGCTGAACGCTGCCGCCAGCATGGCATGATGGCGAATATCGAAATTAAACCGACCACCGGCACCGGTTCGCTAACCGGTAAAGCGGTGGCGCTGGCGGCGCGTGAGCTCTGGCAGGGAATGACCCCGCCGCTGCTCTCATCGTTCGAAATCGATGCTCTGGAAGCCGCGCAGGAGGCGACACCCGAACTTCCGCGCGGGCTATTGTTAGATGAGTGGCGGGAAGACTGGCGCGAACTGACCGCGCGTCTCGGCTGCGTCTCTATCCATCTCAACCATAAGCTGTTGGATGAAGCGCGCGTGACGAGCCTGAAGGCCGCGGGCCTGCACATCCTCGTCTATACCGTCAACAAGCCGCAACGCGCCGCCGAGCTTCTGCGTTGGGGCGTGGACAGTATTTGCACCGATGCGATTGACGTTATTGGTCCCAACTTCCCGGCGTAATCTTTGGCAGGCGGCCCTTATGGGGACGTCTGTCGCTGCAGCATCCCACCGTTATTATTGGGTAGAGGCTGTTGCCGGTTCAGGTTGTTATTCTGCTGTACTCGTTGCCGATCGTTGTTTAATTGCGTCTGAAGATGTTGTTGCTGCGTGCGCGACTGGCTCTGAATACCCTGCTTAAGATTGTTTTGCTGTTGCATTTGCTGGGTCTGCATCTGGTTTTGCATCCGCTGCTGGCTGGGCACCACGTACCCCGGATTATTTGGGTTGTTATCGACATTGAGTGGCTGCGCCAGAGCGCTCAGCGGGAGCAGTATCGCCAGATATAACATTGCTTTCATTGTTCTCTCCTCCCTTCGTGGGATCGCTTAAGTTTACTCCGTTTTCGGCGCAATAATGATCTTTTAGGAGTTATCAGCCAGGCTTAGGCGGGGATAAAAACACATTTCAGGAGTATGACAATGATAAAAACAACGCTCTGGCGTCAAGTGGTCATCGCGGCTTTGCTGGCGGGTGGCAGTTTTACCGTCGCGGCAAATCCCGCTTCGCCTCCGGTTTCTTATGGTGTAGAGGAAGATGTTTTTCACCCGGTTCGCGCTCAGCAGGGGATGGTGGCCTCGGTGGACGCGCTGGCAACGAAGGTCGGCGTGGATATTCTGCGTCAGGGCGGCAACGCGGTGGATGCCGCCGTGGCGGTGGGCTACGCGCTGGCGGTTACCCATCCGCAAGCCGGTAATATCGGCGGCGGCGGGTTTATGATGCTGCGAACTAAAGACGGTAATACGACGGCGATTGACTTCCGCGAGATGGCTCCGGAGCAGGCTACCCGCGATATGTTTCTCGACGATCAGGGTAACCCGGACAGTAAGAAATCGCTGACCTCGCATCTGGCTTCCGGTACGCCGGGTACCGTGGCCGGGTTCTCCCTTGCGTTGGAGAAATACGGCACGATGCCGCTGAACAAAGTGATTCGCCCGGCGATTAAGCTGGCGGAAGAAGGCTTCACGGTAAATGATGCGCTGGCCGACGATCTGAAAACCTACGGTAGCGAAGTGATCCCCGAGCATGCCAACAGCCGGGCCATCTTCTGGAAAAACGGCGAACCGTTGAAAAAGGGCGACAAGCTGGTGCAAAAACAACTGGGTAAAAGCCTGGAGTTGATTGCAGAACTGGGGCCGGATGCTTTCTATAAAGGCGCGATTGCCGATCAGATTGCCGCTGAGATGAAGAATAACGGCGGGCTTATCACCAAAGCGGATCTGGCGAATTACAAAGCGGTCGAACGTACGCCGGTTAGCGGCGACTATCGTGGCTATCAGGTGTTCTCAATGCCGCCCCCTTCATCCGGGGGCATTCATATTGTGCAGATCCTGAATATTCTGGAAAACTTCGATATGCATAAGTACGGTTTCGGCAGCGCCGATGCCATGCAGGTGATGGCGGAAGCCGAAAAGCACGCCTATGCCGACCGTTCGGAATACCTTGGCGATCCGGACTTCGTCAAAGTGCCGTGGCAGGCGCTGACCAGTAAAGCGTATGCCAAATCGATTGCCGAACAGATTGATATCAATAAGGCGAAACCATCGAGCCAGATTCGCCCCGGCAAGCTGGCGCCGTATGAAAGCAATCAGACCACGCATTTCTCGGTGGTGGATAAGGACGGTAACGCCGTTGCGGTGACCTATACGCTGAATACGACCTTTGGGACCGGCATTGTGGCGGGGAACTCCGGTATATTGCTGAATAATCAGATGGATGATTTCTCCGCTAAACCCGGCGTGCCGAACGTCTACGGGTTGGTGGGCGGAGACGCCAACGCCGTCGAGCCGAAAAAGCGCCCGCTGTCGTCGATGTCGCCAACTATTGTGGTGAAAGATGGCAAAACCTGGCTGGTGACCGGCAGTCCTGGCGGCAGCCGCATCATCACCACCGTACTGCAGATGGTGGTGAATACCATCGATTTCGATATGAACGTTGCGGAAGCCACCAATGCCCCGCGCTTCCATCATCAATGGCTGCCGGACGAACTACGGGTGGAGAAAGGGTTTAGCCCTGATACGCTGAAATTGCTGGAGAACAAAGGGCAGAAAGTGGTGGTGAAACAGGCGATGGGTAGCACTCAGAGTATTATGGTTGGCCCGGATGGCACGCTGTACGGCGCATCCGATCCGCGTTCGCCGGATGATTTAACGGCAGGGTATTAGTTTTACCCTCACCTCGGCCCTCTCCCTCGACTCGAAGGGAGAGGGCGAAAAGAAGCGCGTCTTAACTACAGTGAATTGCAGGGAGAGGGTTAGGGGCACCCCTTCATCTTCATTCCTTGGTGAGTTAGTAATCCCTTTAAACATCAAGGATATTTAAAAAATATGTCAACGACTCTTTTTCTGCAAAAAAAAGTAGACAAATGTGAATGAGAATGATTACTATTGTCATGCATTCAGGGAGACCCTTGCGGAAAGCCTGAAAGCACGACATTGCTCACATTGCTTCCAGTATTACTTTAGCCAGCCGGGTGCTGGCTTTTTTTTGCTTTTTTTAGCCTGCCACCCGGATGTGGATTACTGCGCCACTTCTGCGGTTTGTCTATCAGTCTTGTCCTGAGATTCACTTGCGGTATCCGCGATAAAACCCACAACATTGCTCTTTTCCGCGATCGGCGGTAGCAACTCTGCCTGACCGGAAAAAACACCGCCCTTTTTGATGGCCAGCGTGCGGTAGGCCAGCGTTCCGGTGACTTTACCGTTTTTATCGATTTCAATGGTATCGCTACTGCACTGGCCGATAACGCAGCCGTCGATAATCAGTTCGCGGCAGATAATATTTCCCTCCAGCAGGCCGCCGGTCATAATCTTAATTTGGTTGTCTTTAGCGTCGATATCGCCGATTACTGTGCCGTAGATATCGACATTTCCCTCAGCAAGAATATTTCCCTCAAAACGCATGCCGCTGGTGATGACCGTGGTATCCGGCTTCCTGGCCGCAGGTGTGATTTTTTCGCTGATCAGAGCGGGCTCGCTTGCTGTCTGCGGTGTAACGTCGATAGTTTTATTTTTTTTAAACATGTGGTTAACCCGATAGTATTGAAAATGAAGAATAAAAAATAGCAGAGAGGTTGCCCCAAAAAGCAATGCCGGACGTAGTGCATCAAAACACCAGCCCCCCAGGCAAAATACCCAGAAGAGAATCGCGCAATTTAAAGCGAAGTATTTTCTTTCCATGCGAACGGGAAGCCTGTTCCTTAGTCATCGTGTTGGTCAGTCGTCGCGGGAGTGGAGCCGGGTCTCCTGCTGGATGAAAACTGTTCATTTTTTCGCAAGTTCCTCTTATCCAGAATTTATACTGTAGAGTCAATAATTTTGCCTAAAATAGGCAATATTTAAGGCTTTATCATACTTACAGCAGGGTTAAGTTTGTCGGCGGCTTACGCTATGGTTAACTGCAGAAACTTTCACTAAGGGCTGCGTTATGACTTTGCACTGCGCATTTATTGGATTCGGCAAAAGCACCACCCGCTACCATCTTCCCTATGTCCTGCACCGAAAAGGCCGCTGGCACGTGGCGCATATCTTCCGCCGCAGTGCAAAGCCAGAGGAACAGGCGCCGCAGTATTCACACATCCACTTTACCAGCGACCTCGACGACGTGCTCAACGACCCACAGGTAAAACTGGTGATTGTGTGCACCCACGCGGACAGCCATTTTACCTATGCGAAACGGGCGCTGGAGGCGGGCAAAAATGTGCTTGTCGAAAAGCCCTTTACTCCGACGCTCGAGGAGGCAAAAACATTATTCGCCCTGGCGAAAAGCAAGGGGCTGACGGTCACTCCGTACCAGAATCGTCGCTTCGACTCCTGTTTCCTGACCACTAAGAAGGTGATTGAGAGCGGAAAGCTTGGCGAGATCGTCGAGATTGAAAACCATTTCGACAACTATCGCCCGGTAGATGGAGGGAAACCCGGACTGCCGCAGGATGGCACGTTCTACGGCCTTGGCGTCCATACTATGGACCAAATTATTTCTCTGTTTGGTCGCCCGGAGCATGTGTCTTATGACATCCGTAGCCTGCGTAACAAAGCTAACCCGGACGATACTTTTGAGGTCCAGTTGTTCTACGGCAACCTGAAAGCGATTGTTAAAACCAGCCATCTGGTGAAGCTGGCCTACCCAAAATTCATCGTCCATGGCCATAAAGGTTCGTTTATTAAATACGGTATCGACCAGCAGGAGACCAGCCTGAAAGCCAATATTATGCCTGGCGAACCGGGATTCGGCGCGGACGAGACTTTTGGCCTGCTGGAGTATGTCAATGAGGCGGGTGAAACCGTGCGGGAAGAGATCCCGATTGAAATCGGCGACTATGGGCGGGTCTATGACTCGCTATATGAAACCCTCGTTAACGGTCAGCCAAATTTCGTCAAGGAATCTGAAGTTCTCACAAATATGGAGATCCTCGAACGCGGCTTCAGACAGCCGTCTCCCGCCACCATAACCATTAGCAAATAAGCCACCATGGCTCCTCTGTACTCGTTCATATTTTTTGAACAGAGGAGTCAATTTTCACCCTCTATGATCGTTTGCCGATTGGGTCCACACTTACTCCATCGAAAACATACGGGGGTGCAACATGATCTACTTACGCAAAGCTAACGAACGCGGCCACGCTAACCACGGCTGGCTGGATTCCTGGCATACTTTCTCTTTCGCGAACTATTACGACCCTAACTTTATGGGCTTCTCGGCGCTGCGGGTTATCAATGACGACGTGATTGATGCAGGCCAGGGCTTTGGTACCCATCCGCACAAGGACATGGAAATCCTGACCTATGTGCTGGAAGGGGCCGTTGAGCACCAGGACAGTATGGGTAATAAAGAGCAGGTGCCGGCGGGTGAGTTCCAGATCATGAGCGCGGGTACCGGGATTCGTCACTCTGAGTACAACCCAAGCGACACGGAAAAACTGCATCTGTACCAAATCTGGATTATGCCGGAAAAAAATGGCATCACTCCGCGCTACGAGCAGCGCCGTTTTGACGCCGCGCAGGGCAAACAGTTGGTACTTTCACCCGATGCTCGCGAAGGCTCGCTGAAGGTGTACCAGGATATGGAACTGTACCGCTGGGCGCTGCTGAAAGACGAGCAGTCAGTGCATCAGATTGCCGCTGAACGCCGGGTGTGGATCCAGGTAGTAAAAGGCGAAGTGACCATCAACGGAACGAAAGCCACCACCAGCGACGGTCTGGCGATTTGGGACGAGCAGGCGATTTCGGTTCACGCCGACAGCGATAGCGAGATACTGCTGTTCGATCTGCCGCCGGTTTGATCGTTCTCTGACGTAGTCTAAATAAATTGCCCAACCTTCTCTGATGTTAGGGAAGGTTGGGCTTTGTCCGTGATAAACTGAGAAAATATTTCCCCGTTGATCACAGTCAGGACGATGAAAAAGAAAAGACCCGTACTTCAGGATGTCGCCGATCTTGTCGGCGTGACCAAAATGACGGTCAGTCGCTACTTACGTAACCCGGAACAGGTTTCCGAAGCGCTGCGTGGCAAGATAGCCGTTGCTCTCGATGAACTGGGTTATATTCCTAATCGTGCCCCTGACATCCTCTCTAATGCCACCAGTCGCGCCATTGGCGTGCTGCTGCCCTCTTTAACCAACCAGGTTTTCGCAGAAGTGCTGCGCGGTATTGAAAGCGTGACTGACTCTTTTGGTTACCAGACCATGCTGGCGCACTACGGCTATAAGCCTGAAATGGAAGAAAAACGTCTGGAGTCAATGCTCTCCTGGAACATTGATGGCCTGATCCTTACCGAGCGAACTCACACGCCGCGCACTCTGAAGATGATTGAAGTGGCGGGGATCCCGGTAGTCGAACTGATGGACAGCAAATCGCCGTGTCTCGATATCGCCGTCGGTTTTGATAACTTTGAAGCGGCCCGGCAGATGACCGCGGCGATTATTAATCAAGGTCACCGTCACGTCGCTTATCTTGGCGCACGTCTTGATGAACGTACTATTATCAAACAGAAGGGGTATGAGCAGGCGATGCTTGAAGCTGGAATGACGCCCTACAGCGTGATGGTTGAGCAGTCTTCGTCTTATTCCTCGGGGATTGAGTTGATGCGCCAGGCGCGTCGTGAATATCCGCAGCTTGACGGTATTTTCTGTACCAACGATGACCTGGCGGTCGGCGCGGCGTTTGAGTGCCAGCGCCTGGGGCTGATGATCCCTGACGATATGGCGATTGCCGGTTTCCACGGCCATGATATCGGCCAGGTGATGGAGCCGCGTCTGGCCAGCGTGCTTACGCCGCGTGAGCGAATGGGGCGGATTGGCGCTGAACGACTGCTGGCGCGTATTCGCGGTGAAGCGGTGACGCCAAAGATGTTAGATTTAGGTTTCACATTGTCACCGGGCGGATCTATTTAAACTGACAAATTTGAAGTAGATCACACATATTCACATCTGGCACCAATGATTATTGCTTCTCCACAACTCCGGCATGACAATGTTACCGATAACAGTTACCCGTAACAATTAATCTGTACGCCACGATTTCACGCCGTTAAAAGCGGTCTGGCTGCGCGTATGTATCCAGGGGGAAGAAGCTTTGAGCACGACTAACCATGATCACCACATCTATGTCCTGATGGGCGTTTCCGGCAGCGGGAAATCCGCTGTCGCCAGCGAAGTGGCGCATCAATTGCACGCCGCGTTTCTCGATGGCGACTTTCTGCATCCGCGTAGCAATATCAATAAGATGGCTTCCGGCGAACCGTTGAATGACGATGACCGTACCCCGTGGCTGCAGGCGCTGAACGATGCCGCATTTGCCATGCAGCGTACGAATAAAGTGTCGCTGATTGTCTGCTCCGCGCTGAAAAAGAGCTACCGCGACATCCTGCGTAAAGGTAACCCGAA
>DASYFN010000001.1:0-3894 GCA_036498385.1 Klebsiella sp. | reverse complement strand
AGGTTCTCAGGTCTATATTGAAGGTCAGTTGCGTACCCGTAAATGGACTGACCAATCCGGTCAGGAAAAATACACCACTGAGGTCGTGGTTAACGTTGGCGGCACGATGCAAATGCTCGGTGGTCGTCAGCAGGGCGCGGGTGCTCCGGCAGGCGGCGGCCAGCAGCAGGGCGGTTGGGGCCAGCCGCAGCAGCCGCAGGGCGGAAACCAGTTCAGCGGCGGGGCGCAGTCTCGTCCGCAGCAGCAGGCGCCGGCAGCCCCTTCCAATGAGCCGCCGATGGACTTTGATGACGATATTCCGTTCTGAGAAGCGTTAGCGTCGTAAAATCATCTCTGAAAAAGCCCTGTTTGGGGCTTTTTCTATTTTGTCACGCAGGTTCTGCACTATTTCACTGCGTGGCTGGCGTCCCCACTGCCGGCACGGCCTGATTTTTGGAGGCCATCGTCGCCTGCTGTTTACGCGCCATTTCATCCACAATCAGCCGGTAAGCGATGTAATACTTATAGATATTGCTGACATAGCTTACGGTCTCGGAGCCGATTTTCTCGGCGGCCAGATACTCTACGTTGCCAAACCAGACGTTCGGATCAAAACCGCGCTTTTTGGTATCCGCCCGCAGCCGGGCGATGCGCGCGGGGCCCGCGTTATAAGAAGCGAATGAGAACAGCGCCTTATCAAGCAGGGTCATCGGTTCATCGCCATAGTAGCGGTCTATCATCCAGCGCATATATTTCACCCCGGCATGAATATTGGGGTCGAGCTGCTTAATATCGCCGACTTTCAGCTCTTTACCGGTGCTCGGCATCACCTGCATAACGCCAATTGCGCCGACGTGGCTACGTACCGACTGATTAAGCCGCGACTCTTGATAGCCCTGCGCGGCCATCAGCAGCCAGTCAACATCGTAGCGATCGCCATATTTGCGGAAAATATCCACCATGGTCAGAAATTTACGCCGCTCTTTTTGCGCCGCTGCGTTTTTAACGTATCTGGCATCCTTCAGATAGCGCAGCAGAATCGTATTACCCAGCTTGCTGCCCTGACGATTCTTGTTGATGAATTCATTAAGCAAGGCCAGCAGCTGTGGGCTGTCGTTGCGTACCGCCCAGCCGATATTACCTTCGTTGCGCAGAATGATGTTCTGATGAACCTGAACGTTGGGGAAGACCTGCTTCCAGAACAGTGCCTTGTGGCGGTCAACAATGGTCAATGGAATCAGGCCCGCGCTGAGCATCTCTATGAGATCTTCATCTTCCAGCGCTTCGGGCGCCGGTTTGATGGTGATGGGGGGCAGAGATCGCTGCGCAAAGCGCGCGTTGAGCGCGACCAGGCTCTCGTAATAGCTTGATGATGTGCGCACAAAGACCGTTTTACCGGAAAGCTGCTGCAGATTTTCCACTTTGGGGGAACCGGGGCCGGAAAGAAGCAACTCCTGAACGTGAGAGTATATTGGCGTGGTAAAGGTCATCTCCTGCTGGCGAGCTGGGGTAATCGTCAGGTTGGCGGCGATAATATCCCCTTTACCGGCGTTAAGCGCGCTGATGAGCTGGTCGCGGGCAACCGGAACAAAGATGATACGGACCTTCAGATGACGATGTTTGAGCTTTTTCTCTTTCGCCAGGCGTTGATTGAGGCTGCGCTCAAACTCCATAAAAATATCGTGAGTGGCGCCGCGCTGAGTCCCTTTGTTAATAAAGAAAAAGGTTTTGCTGAAGGTGGTTAATACGCGAATGGTTCGCCGGTCGAGCATACCCGGTAAATCGCCCTTCCATGGCTGCAGCATATCGTCAACGTTGACTTCAAGGGCCTCGCGTTCCTTGGGCTCTGACAGTTTATTCTCTGTGTCGGCGTAAACGGATGTAAAGAATAGCAGGGCGGCAAGGCATGCAAGTCCGCCGACAAGGTATCGATAGAACGACGAAGTGTTCATGGCGCGGTGCTCCGCAGGAGGATTTTCTTATTTTAGTCAATTTCTGGTCGTTAGCATGCCCGGCGATCGCGGATGTGGGGTGGTTAATCAACTATTTTAATTGTTTTATTAATTAACAGGATTGGTGTTTATAGTGAAATAATAAGTCAATATATATGTCATTCAAAATTGTGTTTTTTAATGTGGATATATTTTATCTATTTAAATTTCCTCCAGGGAATAAATGTTTATAATTATTTCATCTTTTTGTTTTCATTGAATTATTTAAAATTATTTTTATGGGGATAATTGTTAATTTGATAATAAATATCATTTTTAATAACATTGTGTGGCACAATAACCTTATTACTGCTGCTCGGTAAATGCTATCAAGGAATAGCGCGGTATGTTCGTTTCTTCGATTTTTTCAGAGTGATAAATCTTTTTTGGCCACTCATTATTTATTGCTATCCCCTATTTAAACGGGAGGGCCTGACTACGCCAAAAACAGAGATGTTGCTCCTGGCATGGGAGTCATTACCGTTGTTTATCTGACGGATGAAGCAGACGTGCCTCGACGGCTGGAAAAAAAACAGGGCATATTCCATGAAATACGATTCACACTATTCGCTGGCCGTGCTGATCCCTATGGCTGTATGGGGAGTGATGCTGCCGGCGCAGGCCGACGACGGCAATACATCTGAAACAACGGCGGCCAATAACGACGAAACGATGGTGGTGACTGCGGCGGCGTAGACGCTGCAAGCTCCCGGCGCTTCGACCATCACAGTATCGTCGGCAATAACTGGAGCCCGTCGCTGAATCTCTCGCAGGGGCTGTCGGATGACTGTGGGGATCGCCCAGCCTATAAAGCGCCGCCCGAACGACTTTCCACGTGCAGCACCGGGGCTGCCGTCCGTGCAGCGCGGCCTGGGCCAGCAGATGCGGTAACCGCTGACCAGTACGTTGCCATCGCTGCGGTTTATGCAGGTGATGTATTGTCGTTGAGGGGAAAAGCGCGGGAGGTTCCCGGAGGCGGTGTAGCACGAGCCGGGAGTTTGTACTGTGGATTTCGTCGCCCGGATAAGGCGGGCCGAAATCAGGTCATCATCATCGGCCATTCCGGTGGAGTCTGACTCATAACTTCAATCATCACGTCCTTGATATTGCCCCAGATTTTCGCCACGTCCAACAGCGTGATGCCTAACAGGCTGGTGGCGAACCAGCAGGCTGCAGCCATGCCCATACAGCTACAAATCACCGCTAAACCGGTATAATCACTTTTACGTAACTGAATATTCAACGAGCTGGTCAGAAACATCAGCACTGCGCTCACGAGTGGCCAGCGCAAAAGTACGACACTGGCAGTAATGGAAGCCATCAACCTATCCTCAAAGAAAGTAGGGAGCCTTTGACAACCTGACGAGACAGTGATGCTCTGGCTATCTACAGGCAAACCAGGTAGTAATGAAACAATGTTTTTTTTCATCATTTAATGTGAACTATATCACATTTGCTCTTTTATTGACCAGCCCAAAAATGATCTTTTCTGGGCTTATTAGCCATAGACGACAAGTATAAATAGCGTGGTGAGTAAGAAAAGGAGGGAGTTATCTTTCATTGCGAAGGTCGATTATGAAACGGCAGGGCAGGTTGCATGTCTAATGACTGCACCAGCCTCTGCCCCTGGCAACAGCGTTATCAGGCAGAAATTTGATGGCGATAGTCGGTAGGCGTACGGTCGAACTCGCGACGGAACACCCGCGAGAAGGTTTGCTGCGATACGTAGCCGAGATCCATCGCGATATCAAAAATAGGGCGCTGGGTGGTTCTTAGCGCTTCCGCGGCGAGCAGCAGGCGGCGCTGGCGAATGTAATCTCCTAGCGTTTGATGCATCACGCTGCGGAACATCCGCTGCAGGTACCATTTCGAATACCCCGATTTTCTGGCGACTACATCAATGTTAAGTGGTTGATCGATATGT